>NZ_JBHVRN010000015.1:77764-159677 GCF_042885775.1 Paenarthrobacter sp. NPDC058040 | reverse complement strand
GTCTCCGGGGTATTGACCGAATGGATCCAGCCATTCTTCCCCACGGGGATGAACACACCAGCATCAATAGTCTTAGACATATCCAAAAATCCTTCTAGAAGAGGTAGGGCGGAAGACACCCTAGAAACGAGTTCTGCAGTTAGAGAGCGGTAGTGAGGCCACCGTCAACGACGAGGGTCGCCCCGCTGATGTAGGTGTTTCGGTCCGAGAGGAGGAACGCGATGGGACCGGCAATCTCCTCCGGAGCCGATGTTCTGCTGATCGGAAGATGGCGATTTTCAACCAGAGACCTGAAGTATTCCGTGTCGGCTTCGTTGATGCCCGTTTCCGGGTCGTTGGACATCCGGGTCTTGACGAAGCCCGGGGCAACAATGTTGACCAGCACGTTGCTTGAAGCGAGATCCAGAGCGAGGGCGCGGGTTGCGGCATCCAGCCCGCCCTTGCCGGCAGTGTACGCAAACGAGTTGGGCATGGCCTGGAATGCGGCGGTGGAGCTGACATTGACAATGCGCCCTGATCCCCTTGCCGCCATGCGCAAACCTGCTTCTCGTGCGAGGAAGACGGCGCCTTCAAGGAACACGGCGAGCTGCTTCCTGAACATTTCGACGGTCAGGTCAGCAACGGCCGTATAACTGTAGGCTCCGGCAACATTAGCGAGACCCTGGATGTTTCCGTGCTTTTCTTCAATCTCATCGAGCAGTGCCTTGTGGCCGTCGATGTCGGTTACGTCGAATCGGTAGCCGTGCACACCTTCAGCTGTGATTGGCTCGAGATCCAAGCCGACGACGGTATACCCGTCTTTGACGAGCAGCTCGGCCGTGGCGGCACCAATTCCGTTGGCGGCGCCGGTTACTACGACTGTGGGTGCCGTGGTCATGTAAGGCTTTTCCTCCCGTTGTTCCTGGTCCACGAACTCTGGGCGTGGACTATTACCGGTCGGTGCGTGACGGGCTGTGACGTTTGTGTTCGTTCAAGACTCGCCGGCCTCAGGTGATTGTGTGCGACCGAGGGCACCTTGGGCTGACCTTGTCGGTGGGCCCCGACCTGATCAAGCGCTCAGGTCATGATATGACTATGCATGACATAGATCACTCTGTCAACCGAGAATTCACGAGAACTTCGCCCTATGACGGCGTAAGGAAAGCGATGCTCCTTGGTGGTCGGCATGAGGGGCAACCTGAGCGGATGCATAGTTCCTCATGGATATGAGGCGGCATCACGCGAGGGCTTGAACTGAAAGAATCGGTCCGCGGGGTGGTCTTCACGGACGTTGAGCGTGATCTTGGTGCCGCGGGCACCGGTGGGGAGGGGGCCGATGCCCGGTCAGGAGTATCTTTGGTGATCGTAGAGTCGCCACGCCGGCGGCGAGTGGGGCGCTTCGATTAGCGCTGCTGGTACAGCAGGTGGTGGAGCTACGAGAAGGCTGCCCGAAGGGCCTCACGGATGGCCACGATGGCTGGTCGGGACTGGGAGCCCTCACGAACCAGGAAGTGGATGTTACGGTGCTGATCAGTGGGCAGCCACGAGCTGGGCTGCAGTCTGCTGCCCGATTCCCGTAAAACCATGTCTGGCAGGAATGCGGCCGCGACACCTTTTTCGACAAGTCGAAGATGGAAGAGAAGGTCTGTGGACTCATGTGCTACGACCGGTTCGAACCCGCGTTCACGGCAAACCCTCAGTGCCCATTGGGTGGAGGCTGTCGTTGGAGGTTCCATCACCCACGGGATGTTGCGGACCGTCTCCAGGTTCGCGTCGGATGACGGGTGAGGCAGGTAGCCACGAACGGCGTCCTGCCCCAACGTCGTTATATGCACTCCGTTCGATGCCACTTCTTTGGTTCCGGGATAGGCATCTGTCAGTACAACGTCCACTTGCCGCGATGTCAGACGGACTGCTGCCGTTTCCGGATCGGCGAGCTGTAGTCGGACGTCCAGGTCGGGATATTTTTCAGCCAAGCTGGCCAGCGCTTCTGGGAGAATGGTTCGGCTGATAGTGGCGAAGGCGGCAACCCGCACTGTGCCGTGGGGCCGTCCGTGGAATGATTCCAGGTCAGCCTCGGCCTTTTCGACAGCAGCCAAAATCGATTCGGTGTTCCGAACGAGTTCCTCCCCTGCCGCGGTGAGTTGAACGTTTCGCCCGACCCGTTCCAGCAGAGGAACACCGCATTCTTTTTCCAGTAGCGATAACTGTTGCGAGATCGCCGAATGACTGTAGGAGAGCTCTTTGCCGGCCGCAATCATGCTTCCGCGGAGCTTGACTTCCCGGAGCAGGACAAGGCGATGAAGGTCGAGCATGGAACGACTCTATTCTGTGGACACGCCGCTGGGTAATTGAGCAAAGGAGGTCCTGCAGAAGGCCGTTAAAAAGTGGTCGAACTCTAATGATGCCTATTCGTGGATCTTTGCCGGGGTTTGATCCCGGAGCTTCAGGCAAGTGTGCTGGCCGCAGTCACGTCCCTTGGGCCGCACGGCGGATCGGCCTGGCACGTGAACTTCGTCGGGCGCCGTCTTCCTGCTCCTCAGCCGGAGTAACGGCAATACGGACATAGACGGCTGGCTTGTCGACTTCGTGGACGGCTGTCCTTCCGGAGCCGTCGTTTTGCCACAGCCAGAAGATGGACCCGTCGGGCATAATGCAGTCAACGGTTCCTAAGAGAATTCGTCCGCGGGTTATGACTTCCACCGCGTCGCCCGCCGAAATTTCAGGCCAGGTAATGCGCTTCTGCGAGCGTGGGAGCTGGGACCTTCTGTGCGTGTTTTCAACGACTGCGCTGGTGGTGGGCATTTTTACTTCTTCTGCTGGGCGTGTGTTCGAGGACATCAAGGAAGGTACCGGGGACCCGTCCGCCAATGGCGAAGCGGGTATCTGCGGCTCTTGCTTCGCTCGTCCTGCTTGGTCCAGCCGGAGCGTTCCGGTGATGAGACTGAGATTTCCTGTGGCTGAGCCATCTGGGCCATCGGACGAGCGGTGATGGAATCAGGCCTTGGGAGGGGTCCGGTATTTGGGAGGCAGCGCGAACGTTACTGCCTCCCAAACCGGTCTTCCTTGAAAGGAAGAGCTATTCATTGCGGAGGGCGTATTTCCGGGAACAAAGGGCCAAGAAGCCGAGGTCTGGCTACGGGGCGGGATTCCGGCGTCCTCCACACCTGCTGATGCAGGGAAGGTAGCCTTCCTAGGCAGATACCGCTTCTGCTGCGTTGGCCAGCTGGGGCAAATCCGGGAAAGCATCGGCGACACCGGCATACACGATGCGGCCATCTCGGGTGTTGACACCACGGTTCAAGGCGGGGCTTGCGGCCAGAGCCTTCTCCACGCCAAGGTCGGCGATCTGCCTAATGTACGCAGCGGTGGCGTTTGTCAGGGCCAGTGTGGAGGTGTGGGGAACATCGCCGGGCATGTTGGCGACGCAGTAGTGCCGGATACCGTCCACCACGATAATGGGGGACTCGTAAGTTGTGGGACGGGAAGTCTCGAATGCGCCGCCTTGGTCGATAGCTACGTCGATAAGGAGTGCCTCCGGCTTCAAGATGCTCAGCTGTTCCCGGGTCACGACCTTCGGTGCTGCACGACCGGGCACCAGGACCGCGCCAATGACGACGTCGGCCTGCCGCAGTTCGTCTTCTACGGTGGCCGCATTGGACATCAAGACGCGTGCCCGGCCGCCGAACAAGGCATCGAGCTGGCGGATCCGGGTTCCGGACATGTCAAGGATTGTCACTTCCGCTTGCATGCCCAGGGCGAGCAGGGCTGCCTGGGTGCCAACGGCACCCCCACCGATGACAAGGACCCGGCAAGGGGCGACGCCGGGTGAGCCACCGAGCAGCTTTCCCGGTCCTTCGCCGTGGCGGCCCAGATGCGAAGCCGCCGCATGCGCTGCCAAGCGGCCAGCGATTTCACTCATGGGGGCCAGCAGCGGCAAGCCGGTTTCGTCCTGCACGGTCTCGTAGGCGATACCCAAGGTGCCTGCTTCGAGGAGCGCTTCCGTCAGTGGACGGTCGGCGGCCAGATGCAGGTAGGTGAAAAGCGTGAGATCCTCGCGGAGGAACTTGTACTCGGACTCAATAGGTTCCTTGACTTTGACCAAGAGCTCAGCGTTGTCCCACGCCCCGGCCTGGGTGGTCAGCTGTGCCCCTGCGGTGACGTACTGCTCGTCAGGGTACCCAGCGGCAATTCCTGCGCCGGCCTCCACGTAGACCGTGTGTCCGCGGCGGACGAGGTCAGCGGCACCCGCCGGCGTCAGCCCGACGCGGGCTTCCTGGGGTTTGATCTCTTTAACTACTGAAATGCGCATGTTTGTCTTCCTGGTGCTTAGTAGGTCTCGCGGCGAGCGACGTTGTAAAAGCGGATGTTCTGGTACTCTTCGAGGCCTTCCGCGCTTCCTTCGCGTCCTACGCCGGATTGCTTGACGCCGCCGAAGGGAGCGGCGGCGTTGGAAGGCACGCCCTGGTTGATGCCGACGATCCCTGTCTCGAGACGGTCGGCGACGTTGAAGGCCCTGTCGACGTTTTCAGTGAAGACATATCCGGCGAGACCGAACTCTGTTGCGTTGGCTCGGCCAATTACTTCTGCTTCAGTTGAGAAGCGTTGAATGGCAGCGATCGGGCCGAAGATCTCGCTGTTGGCGATCTTCGCTTGAGCCGGGACATGGTCCAGGAGAGTTGGTGCGAAGAAGTGGCCGACGGTGTTGTAGGCAGAACCGCCAGTGCGCAGTTCGGCGCCTTGCGCCACTGCGTCCTCGGTGAAGGCGAGCATCTGGTTCACTGCACGGTCATCGATGAGCGCACCAAGGGCTGTACCCTGGCCGAGTCCATTGCCCACGGGAGCTGAAGCCAGACGCTCGGTCAGTGCTTCCACGAAAGCATCCGCTATGCCGTCCTGGACGTAAATACGGTTGGCGGCAATGCATGACTGTCCTCCATTCCGCATTTTTGCTGCATACGTTCCCTCCACAGCACGTTCAAAATCAGCGTCGTCGAAGACGACGAGTGGGGCGTTGCCTCCGAGTTCCATGGATGTGCGCAGCACCCCCTCACTCGCAATCTTCAGCAATTGCTGCCCCACGCCGGTCGACCCGGTGAATGAGACCTTCCGGACGCGTGAGTCCCGGAGAACCGCATTGCTGAAGTCCCCTGATTTCGATGTCGTGATGACTTGGAGAAGCTCTTCCGGAACTCCGGCTTCGACAGCGAGCCTTACCGCATAGATCGTTGTCAGCGGGGTGAGCGTCGCGGGCTTGATGACAGCACCGCACCCGGCAGCCAGTGCCGGCGCGATTTTGCGGGTGGCCATGGCCAGCGGAAAGTTCCACGGCGTGATGAGAACAGCCAGACCGACAGGTGACCGTCGAACAAAGAAGCGGGACCCGCCGTCGGGCGCTTCGCGGAAGGAACCAGCGGTCCGCACGGCTTCCTCGGCATACCAGCGAACAAAATCGGTTCCGTATTTGACCTCGCCTCGAGCTTCACTCAGGGGCTTGCCCATCTCCCGGGTAATAAGGTGGGCAAGTTCTTCGGTGTGGTCCACCATGAGTTGCCACCAGGCAAGCAGCACATCTGCCCGCTGCCTTGGAGTTGTCCTGGCCCAAGCAGAACCAGCACCATCAGCGATGCGGACGGCCTCTAATGCTGCGTCAACGTCCGCGTCCGGAACGTTGCCCAGAAATTCGCCGCTGGCCGGATCATGTACCGCGATCCCCTTGGCCGGAAGATCCAGGCCAGCAATGACTGTATCGGCCTTCGCGGTCGACTGCGCATCCGGTGCAATCAGTTCAGGAAGTCCGGCGGTTGCGAGAGAGCTCATTTGGACACCGCCGCAGAGATGGCTTCCTCAATGGCCCCGACGAAGGACGTCAGCTCGTCATTGCTGATGATGAATGGTGGGCTGATCTGGAGCGTATTGCCACGGAGCGGACGGGAAATGAACCCAAGCTCGACCAAATCGTCAGCGATCTTTTCGGCCGAGAGCTCTTCCGTCAGCGAAACACCGCCCAAAAGTCCGGCGACTCGAACATCAGCCACCGTACTCTGTCGCTGTGCCAGGCCCTTAAGCGAAGAGTCCAAGAGAACTTCGAGTTCCTTGACCCGCGGGACCAGGTTATCCCGTTCGAGAATGTCCAAGTGGGCCAGGGCGACGGCCGCAGCTGTGGCGTGGCCTGCATACGTTGCTCCGTGACGGAAAATCGGCGTCTGCGGGGAGTCAACATAGAACGGTTCCCAGATTCGCGGCGATACAAGGACTCCGCCCAGCGGGGCGTATCCGGAGGTGATGCCCTTGGCGAAAGTTACCAAGTCGGGTTCCACGCCGTATCGCTCTGCAGCGAACATCGTCCCTGCGCGGCCGAAGCCCGTGATGACTTCATCAAGAATCAGCAAGATGTCGTTATCTCGGCAGATCTTCTGGATCGCTTCGAGGTAGCCCGGTGCCGGCGGGTTCACGCCGCCCGTGCCCTGGATTGGTTCCGTCACCAGAGCTGCGATGTTTTCGGCGCCAATCTCGGCCACCACCTTGGCGACCTCCTGCGCATCGTGCAGTGGGAAGCGGGCTGTTTCAGGAACGAGCGATTCAGTACCGTAACCCTCACGGTTGAATTCCAGTCCGGCAATACTGGTTCCGTATGCATGCAGGCCGTGGTATGCAAATTCACGGCTCAGAATGACTTTCTTGGAGGAACGCCCCTCGCGCTGCCAGTGGCGCCTGGCCAACTTGCAGGCAACATCAATGGCATCGGATCCACCCGAGTTGAGGATTACCTTGGCCCGCTCGATGGGCGCGATTGCGGCCAAGCGCTCCCCTAGCGCCAAAGCCTTGTCGTTGGTGTAGCGGGCGAAGATATGGTACGTCTCCAGCCGCTTCATCTGCTCGAAGGCAGCCTCGGCAAGTTCAGGGTGGGAGTGCCCAATGTTTGCGTGCCACAGGCCGGCAGTTCCGTCAAAAAGCCGCTGACCGTCCGTGGTGAAGACGTACGAGCCTTCTCCACGGTCAATGACCAACTGCCGACCGAGGACGGTTGGCGTGTGCGCCTGCGCGGGCCAAAGCGCAGGTCCATCGAGAATAGTCGCCGCAGAGCCTGCAGACGGTTCGATGAGCGTCATGATTTCGCTCCTAAAGGTCCAAATCGGGGCCGCAGGGTGTGTCTCTGCATCCTCACGGCTGGGTAATAAGTCAAGAGTAAAGACCCAAAGCCGTTATGAAAAGCGATCCTTTGTGACATTGACTTGTCTGGTTTTCTTACATATTGAGCTAGTCCGGGATGGTCCCCATCGTGGAGTAGTTCACTAGTCCTGGATCGAGCCTCCGCGCGGGCTCCTGAACTTCTGGCCAAATAGAGCTTCTAGCGAGGCGATTATCCAGCCTTGCATCTGGAGGCACTCAGTGCCATTCTTATGGCACCTAATTACGTATCCCGCTTTGAAGCGGAGATTGGAGGGGTAATGATGCCTCTGACTATGGATTCGGAGATCGCCGCGGTCTTGGCTGCGGCGATGGAAACCTCGGGCGTAGCTCCTGCAACTGCCCGGGGTGACGCATTCGCGTTGCGTGCATCGGCGAACCTCGCCCTGGCCGGCGTCGATGCCGGTACAGTTGATTCGCCCAACGTCACGAGCGAGGATCATCAGATCACTGTCGCCGACGGGTCATCGATTCTGGTGCGTTGGTACACCAAGTCCGGCTCAAATCCTGGTTCCGCCATTGTCTATCTTCATGGTGGAGGAATGATCTGCGGATCGGTGGATTTATATCACAGGACTGTCTCCAATTATGTCGAGCAGACAGGTGTTCCTTTCCTGTCCGTAGATTATCGACTTGCACCAGAATTCTCTGGCACCACTCTTGTCGACGACAGCCATTCTGCTCTGGTCTGGCTCGTAGACCGTGCAGACGAACTTGAGATTGATCCAGGGCGCATAGCCGTTATGGGAGACAGCGGGGGCGGCGGAGTTGCCGCCGGTGTCGCAATCGCAGCCAGGGAGGCAGGCACTCCCCTTGCCGCGCAGATCCTGATGTACCCAATGCTCGATGACCGCAACCTGAATCCTGATCCTCATATCGAACCTTTTGCGGCCATCTGGACTTACGACAATAACTACACCGGTTGGCATGCGCTTCTTGGTGACCATCTTGGAACGTTCCGTGTTCCGCCAGTGACAGCTCCAGCGCGGTTGAAGGAATTCACCGGACTCGCTCCGGCATTTATCGATGTGGGCGATCTCGATATCTTTAGGGATGAGGACATCTCCTACGCTCAGAAGCTGCTGGGCGCCGGAGTACCGTGCGAACTTCATGTTAGGGCCGGGAGCTTGCATGGATTCGATCGGCTGGCACCCAATGCCTCAGTATCTGCAGCTTCATGGAATGACCGATACAGAGTAATTACCGGCATCTGATCAGAGCCCAGCGTTCTGAGGGCGGCAGGAAACAGCGCACACTGAAGAGGAGAGTCCCAGCCATGGTTCTGACGATTGGCCCAGCATGGGCCGCACCCGGCGACGAACCTGACAGCTCACGAACTGCTCAACGCCTGTCCATCCGCCGGCTCGCCATGCCATTGCTCGTAGAGCGGGGATATGAGGCGGTCACGATCGATGAAATCGCCGACGTAGCCGAAGTATCCCGGCGGACCTTCTTCCGACTCTTCGGAGGAAAGGATCAATTGGTTTCCTGTGATCACGAGGTCTACCACCGTGAAATGCACACCTACCTTTTACAGCACCAAGGACAGCGTTCTATCAGCCGCGCTGCGCGCGGCGTTGCCCTCATACTCGACAGCCTCACCGCCGTTCGCAGCGACCTGACGGAGCGGGCGGCGCTCCTGGACTCGAGTCCGGCACTCGCTGCTGAGGAGGCTCGTTGGTTCGACCGGCACCAGACCACGATTGCCAACTTTTTGACCGACCACCGCCACCCTCACACCACCATTGAGGCCGAAATGATGGGCGCGGCTATTGTCCGGGCAGCGCGGATCGCCTTGCGGGATAACCTTCGCGACTCTAGCGTGACTGCAATTGCACGATTCGACGGGGCAATATTGTCTCTCATTCGGTCCCACGGACAAACGGCACGGCAGGTGGCAGTAGTGGAGACGTCGCTGCCATTGAATGAGATCCTTGCTCGAATCCGCGAATCATAACCGGTGGAATGCTCTCAACCTTCCGACGTAAGCCGTCACTGCTTACAGAGTGCCGTGCCGTCGTCTAAGCCGTAAGGCAGCAACATGCCAAGACAGGCCGGTCGCTCATGGGTGAGGCGTCGCCGGTGGGGGTAGGAAGTCTACCTCCTTGCCGGAACCGTCAGTGAGATCGACATCGGCGAACTGGCTGCGTCCTTACTGGGCGTAGCACGACCTTTCCGTCATAGGTGGGCTAGTCACGACCCCCATTGGAAACCTTGCCGGGGCGACGGCTCCATTCTTGACGACGCGATCGACAAGCGGCTCCAGCCCTACCCAGCACCAGTTCTGTGTCACCAGCGCTCCGGTCCAATTGAGGACCGGGTCCCGGCGCAACCTATTAACCATCAATTCAGGAAGGACCGATATGTCAGCGACCCCAACCGCTGTAAATGCACCTCAATCAGTACGATCCACCTTGATACCAGTCGTCGCCTACAGCCTCATCTTCACGCTCTTATTCTTCATACCAAATCTACTGCCGATATACACAGGGATCCTGATAGACATCGGGGGGTTAGGCCCTGAGCAGGCAGGCGCGGTGAACTCAACCTATCTCGGTTCAATGACTGTCGCCACAATCAGTGCGACGTTCCTCGTTTCCCGCATCCCCCCTAGGACCTTAGCATTTGCGGCGATTCTTCTGCAGGCTGTGGGCTTCGGCATTCCGCTCTTGCTCGGTGGCGGCGAAGCGGTCTTCCTGGGGATGGCAGTTGCCGGGTTGGGCAACGGGGCGTTGTTCGCTGTAACGAACGCTTCCGGGGCGCTGGAGAAGCACCCAGTTCTTGTCTTTGGTGCAGGGATGGTCCTAACAAACGTCGCTTCGGCTGCCTTACCCACCCCGCTCTACGCCGCAGTCGGAGCTTTCGGCCTGAGCGGTCTGTTTATTACGCCACTGGCAGTAATCCCCCTAATTCTGTTTTCGCTGCTGGTCCTCCCCCGCAAAGTTGTCACCGAAGTAGCTGGCACTGAGCGCCAGCTGCGACGTACAACAAGCAAGAGCAACGTCACAGCAGTGCTGCTGCTGGCCGGAATCTTCCTTTCCGGCCTTTTTACCATGGTCTACTACGCATATTCGGACCGGTTGTTGGTGCGAGCGGGTTTCCAAATGGATGCGATCGCGCTTATTTTCACCGTGATTTACCTCACAGCTTCCCTCGGCGGAGTCGTCGCGATGATGATGGCACGTTGGCCCAAGCATCTCGCAGTCAACCTCGTCGTGATCACCTCTCTCCTGGTTTTGTCAGTGGTCTTAACCACAGTATTCGAAGGTCCGACAGGGGTAGTTATCGGAGCAAATGTGGCAGGCGCCCTCTCCATGCTGACAATGGCCATCCAACCCGCGTTGGCGGCACAGCTTGATCTCACGGGACGTCTCTCGGCAGCTGCAAGTGGTGCCTTGATCGCCAGCATGGCACTTGGACCGATCATCGGAGGATGGATTCTCGAGAGTTTTGGATTCCGTGGCATCACGATTCTTACGATTGTTCTTGGCGTGGGCGCCGTACTCGCCATGGGAGCCGTCTATCTTCGGCACAAGACACTCATGACGAAGGACAAGTCGACAATCCCCACTTTCAGCTGATCCTAAGAGGCGCAACCCTGCAATCATGGCGGGCGCGGATGAATAGGCCTAGCCTCCACGGACACAGTCCGGGCACCTCCAAGGCCTTCCCAGACCAAGACCACCCGACTGATTTTCAGTGGGTTGATCAGATGAGGGCCAATGGGCACATTGCCGCCCTGGCCCCGGCGCGGGCAGCAGGACCACGGGCGGCCGTTGCCATCAGCCGAGGCATCGATTTGCGTCCCAACTCGACCGCAGGTGCGGCCGCCGATCGCGGTACCCTTCACCGTGCTGCAGGGGATACACCGGGACCTTCATCACCTTCGCCTGCTGCTTCGGCGCAGCGGCAATCCTCGTTGCAAATTTTGGACCAGAGAGCAAAGCACCGTCATCGACAACGACGCCACTCCTCACCAACCTCCGCCGAAGAGGCACTGATTTGCCAACCGGAGGGCAATGCGCCGACCGCCGCTCACATTAGGCCAGCGCTCTATTGAAGCAACCGCCAATCTCCGTGTTCGCAGGCACCGGCAAAGAGCGCAGTGGCACCCCATCAGGTGCCACTGCGCTTTGTTAATTGCTTCATGAGCTCATGGGCTTTCGGTATGAACGCTGCAGTACAAGGCTTCCGTAGCTGTCGAAGCCTTCAGATGCACGGTCTCCGATATATGGCCAGCCAGAGACCGAGGGGATCCGGCGGACAGTAAATGTTCACCGGATCCCTTAGCACGGGGCAATCACCCTCAAGTCCGATTCAAGCCATCAGTTTCGTCCCAATGGGGAGGGTTTGACCTTCGGCTCTGCGACCTGACCGCCTTTGAATGAAGCCCGGAGCCGAGGTGCAAGAGCAAGCAGGACCGCTGCGGCGAGGAGTTCGAACCCACCAACCAGCCAGAGACCGAGTTGTGAGGTTCCGGTCATGTCAAGGAGCCAGCCGGTGATGTATGGGGAGACAATTCCTGCCGTGGCGCCAATGGTGTTCACAACGGCGATGCCTGCTGCTGCGCCTTTGCCCGTGAGGAACGACGGAGGTAGCGACCAGAAGACCGGGAACGCGCTGTAAATACCGATGGCTGTCAAGGAGATGACCGCCATCGTCGCCAGCGGCGAGTTCATGTACAACGCAGTCGGGACGGAAATCCCGGAGAGGATCACCGGGGCAGCGACATGCCAAATTCTTTCCTGCTTGAGATCGGAGTGCCGGGCCCACAGCATCATTGCCATTGCACCGAATAGGAATGGGACGGCACTGATCAGCCCTGTCTGCATCAGAGTGAAATCCGTGCTGAACGAGCGGGCCAAGCCGCCAACAATGGTGGGCAGGAAGAAGGCCAGAGCGAACATGCCGTAGTTCAAGCCAAAGTAGACTATGCCCAGCCCCCATACGCGAACGTCTTTGAGTCCTTCACGCATGGAGGCATGGCCAGACTCCGCCACTGAGTGTTCCTCCGCAGCCATTGTGCCTTCCAGCCAATCCCGCTCCCTCTGGTTCAGCCATTTCGCTTCGCGCGGCTTGTCCGTCAAGTAAAACCAGGTGACGATTCCAAGCAGCACCGTGGGTAGGCCCTGAAGCAAGAACACGAGTTGCCACCCGCTAAAGCCCAACGCGCCATCAAGATACTCGATGATCGCACTCGAGAGAGGGGCTCCGAACGCGGATGAAAGAGGCAACGCGAGCATGAAGATCCCCACCAGCCTCACTCGAACGTGGCGGGGAAACCAGAAGGTCAAGTACAGCAGGATTCCCGGGAAAAAGCCCGCCTCCGCAACGCCAAGCAAGAATCTCAGGACGCTCAGACTCACTGGACTGTTCACGAATGCCATGGCCATGGTCACAAGGCCCCAACTCACCATTATTCGTGAGATCCAGCGGCGTGCTCCGAACCTGTAGAGCGCAAGGTTGCTGGGAACCTCGAGTAGGACGTACCCAAGAAAGAAGAGGCCGCTGGAAAGTCCGAACATCGTCTCCGAAAGGCCGATCTCAGCGCTCATGGTGAGTTTCGCGAACGAAAGATTCGTCCGATCTAGATAATTAAGGAAGTAGGCAAACATGAGGAACGGCACGAGTCGAAGTGCCACCTTCCTCATCACAATCGACTGTATGCTTTTGCGGTCAATCCGCGCTGTCGTTGGATCTGGACTCAACGCTGAGCCTCCTTCATGAAGTCGGATAAAGCCGCGCGGCGTGGCCCATTAGTCACGGACGGGCTGCGTCGCGCGATTTTCATTGGGCTGGCCCACGGGAGATGAAGACGTCGCCGTTGGACGGGAGGGCTCCCATGCAAATGTGATGTGAGCCATAGTCAGCCATAACCAACGTAGGCGGCGAAGATGGCGGGCATAATGGCTAATAAATCTATAGTTTGGGAACTTCAAGTGGGCTATTCATCCACCCTGGGATGGAGCCTGGTGAGACCCGCGCATCCACAAAGACATAGAAGATGAACTCGACTTGGCGGATGGCCCACGATGTGTGAGACGTCAAAGTTTCTGATCCAGCGAATGAAGGCGTGTCGCGAGCTGTATTTGGAGCGACCTGTCCGGGGTTGTCCAGTCTTCGCCGAGCAAGGTGCTGATTCGCTCGAGGCGCTTAAGCAGGGTGTTGATGTGTACGTGGAGGGCCCGCGCCGTCCTTGCTTGATTCCCAGCGTTTTCGAAGTAGGCGCTTAAGGTCTGTGCTAGCGAGGTCCCAGTTTTCTCGTCGTGGTTTATGACTGGACCAAGAACACTTTGAAGAAACTCACGGAGCGCGTCGCTGCGTTCCGGATCAAAGAGCATGCCGTATAGCCCGAACTGCTCGGTAGTAATGCCTCTTCCAGAGATTCCCATCGCTTTTGCCAACCGAACACACCGAGAAGCCAGCATGAAGGCACGGGCTACGGCGGCCGGGCTGGCTTCGGTGGGCGCTGTGCATACCAGGACCGGCACCTTGAGCGCCCTGGCGAGGTGCTCGCTGATCCGCTCTGCAGTCTCAGCAAGCCCGGATGCAGCAGTGGCGAGCAGGGTCGGGTGGGCCATATGTTCACCGGCCAAGCCTCCCTGATTCCGAGCAATGTCGTGAAGAACACGGGTAGCGCCGTGTAGCAGGCCTTCCTCCGCGTACACCACCGCCACGCACCGGATATCGGCGACAGGAACTTTGCGAGAATGCGCGCGCATTGAGAGTTCTTCGGAGAAACTCAGGCCGCCATCAGAAAGGATCTCCGTGAGCAGCTCGCCTCTGACCCTTTCCTCCGCGTCCAGCCGGGCTTCCCGTATCAGGGTCATCAAAGCGCTGACCTGCCCGGCCCGTTCTAGCGTGGCGGTATGGGACGCGTCGAGGGTGCTCTGGCCGCGGTGAACTATGCTCCCCATGTACGTGCCGTCAGCGACGATCGCGGCGACCGCGCACATGGTCCCATCCTCCTGTCCGGTTAGGGCGACGCGTCCTGTTCGACGACTGAGGCCAATTGCGTCGGTTACAGGTGGAGTGATAATCAATGGGCCGGCGGTTCCCGAGGGTGACGTGACCCCACCCTTCCTAACTAGAATGTCATTGAGCCTGTCGAGGATCGTCACCTCCCCTTCCAGGCTGTCGACCAGAATTTCGGCCACATCCCCTGTATTACCGCCATGAAGAATTGTCTCAGTCATGGCTGTGTGCAGTTCCTCTGCGAGGCGGGCGGCCGACATCTGCGACTCGATCACCTCATACGCGGACCGCAGCTCCGATAGCGCTGATTGACTCTCTTCGAATAGGCGCGAATTCTCCATTGCGATCGCTGCGTGGTCCGCGAAGGCCGCGAGCAACGCAACTTCGTCAGGGCTGAAGGATCGTTCACGCCGGTAACCGGCATAGATAACGCCGACAGACCTATCCCTTACGATCATGGGTGCAGCCAATACAGCACGCATTCCTTCACGTGCAACAACGGCATCCGCGTGAGAGTCGTGGGCGAATGAGCTGTCAGTACTGAATTCCCGGGACCAGTGCGGCGCGCGCTGTGCCATGACGAGGCGGGAGATCCCAACATTAGGCGGGACGGTGATGCCTATGAATTCCGTCGTGATAACGCCTTCAGCGGCCCGAGTGCTTAATCCATCGGTCTCTGGGTCATAAACCTGGATATACGTAAGTTCGGCGCCCATGAGGACTCGTGCCCGGTGGACAATGGCGTCCAGGACCTCGTCCAAGCCACGCAACGCTGCCAAATCGCGTGCAGTGTCGTATAGCCCCGCCAGCTCCCGTTCGTGCCGGCTAGCCCATTGCCCATCTTGCAGGCTCTCGTGTCCCTCACCTGCCGCTTGTTCGCGCATCCTCATGGCTCCCTATTCCGGCCCCAACGTTATCAAGGAGTGGACTTATCATCCACCAAAATTTACCAACGATCGTAGGTTTCAACCGTAGGTGCAGCTGGATGCGAATTCTATTCTTGGATCAGAGCCGCAGGGATGTCATCACCCAAATAAGGCATCAGCAGCGAGGATTTGACCTGGGTGGTCAGTTTCGACCCGTAGCACCTCGACGAAGAGAAGCATCATGAGAAGGTCCGCCGGCCGCGCTGACCTGAAGGCTTGCCGCTGCCAAAGCAGCGTCTGGCCACCAGCCAGACAATCGACCATCGAAGTTTGAAGTGGCTTTGATTGATTTTTTGACCTTGAGAAGAACAACATGGAAGCAAAGGCAGTAGGACGATGAACGCAGATAGCGGATGTCCCGCCGTACTCACAAAGGGCAGCGTCAAGCGGGTTGCCGTCATTACAGGAGGGGCAAGCGGTATCGGTGAGGGCGTCGTACGCCGCCTTGCTGCCCGCGGTGGATTCGTTACCGTAATTGCCGACAGGGACAGCACCTCAGCCATTGATCTTGCCTCTGAGTTGCGTGAGCAGGGACACGAGTCCGAGGCCCTGGCCCTAGACGTTTCGGTACCTGATTCGATTGCCGAGTTCTACCTCAAACTCGATGCCATGTTCGGACGATGCGATGTGCTGGTAAACAATGCCGGCGTCGCAGGACTGGCACCCTTCGCGGAAGTATCCCAACCCTTGTGGAATCTTACTATGAGCGTCAACGTGAATGGTCCCCTCCTGATGACCCAGCACGTTGCACCGCTCATGGCCCGCAACGGATGGGGGCGAGTGGTCAATGTGACGTCCATAAGCGGTCTTAGGGCAAGCGCCGGGCGGGCCGCATACGGCACGTCCAAGGCAGCCATGACCGGCCTAACCCGCCAGATGGCGATTGAGCTCGCGCCGCAAGGCATCACTGTCAATGCCGTTGCTCCGGGCCCGGTGACAACGGCATTGTCTGCTTCAACCCACTCGGAAAAAACCCGGGACACATACAGCAAAATGATTCCGCTGGGCCGTTACGCGATGCCGGGCGAAGTGGCCGCGGCAGTGGCATTCCTCTGCTCCGATGAAGCGGGGTTCATCACTGGCCACACATTGCCTGTCGATGGCGGCTATATGGCTGCGGGCATTCTCGAAATCTGATCCCAGCCCCACCGCGGAGCAGAACCACAAGCAACGTCCAGACCAGCGCCGATCCCGCTCGTCGGCGTGGATCGCCACGAGCCAAAGCACTGTCCGGGAGAGAAACTTCCAACACCGAAAGAAGGAGAAGACACAAATGAGTAATGCCCGGCTACGGACCAAACTGCAAAACGATGAAACCACATACGGCATGTGGGTGACGTTGGAAAGCACGGCAGTTATCGAGATCGCCGTCGCTCTCGACCTTGACTGGGTCTGCATTGACCTCGAACACGGCTACCTCAGCTACGAACAGGTCGGCAACCTGCTTACGGCGGCTCAGCGGACCGAACTCAGCGTCCTGGTCCGTGTCCCTTCACACGACTTGGAGCCAACCAAACGCGTGCTCGATCTTGGAGCAGACGGCGTGGTCATCCCTCTCGTGGGTAATGCCGACGTGGTCAAAAAGATCCGAGACTACTCTTACTACCCGCCCAAGGGCTCCCGTGGGCTCGGGGGCGAAAGGAACGTCGGTTGGGGCCTCAAACTCGAAGAGTACATCTCGCGGGCCAATGACGACATCATGGTGATCCCCGTCATCGAAACACAGGAAGGCATCGAAAACTTCGATAAAATCATCTCCATCGAAGGCACCGAAGCTATCGTCATCGGCCCCGGAGACCTTTCATCCAGCTACGGCTACCTCGGCCAATGGGAAGGCCCGGGCATGAAGGAAGTTATCCTCGAAGCCATGGAGAAGGCCCAGACACGAGGAATCGCGACCGCGGTTCTGGGCCGGAATATCGAAGACGTCAAACTTCGCCGGGACCAGGGTTTTAAGATGGTCGGTCTAGGCTCTGACGCGGGCATGATCGTCCGACACCTGGCGGACCTGAACGACGCCCTGGAACGCAAGACCGTCGTCCACCGCTGGTTCTAGCCCTAAGGTATCCGGGCGGAGTCACCCCGCCCGGACGCCGGCGATATTCGGTTGCCTTCGGGGCAACCCAACCATCCCCTGGATTGCTCCAAGCTGCGTCTCGCCCACCCCCTTGCGACGGCCAGCGCCCTACGGCACTACGGAGCCGCAGGCCTCATTTCATGCTCCTGGCAGGTGGGATCGCGCCCCTTTACAGCCCGCAATCCCATTCCCGACCTCCTTCTATGTGCATGAGTGAGACTCGGGTGGGCAAGGACATGCACGGCACTCTGACTCGTCACCAGCACTCGGGCGGCCGCTACAACTCCACGGACGGCCTGAGGTCATGAAGCTGTGCATGCGGCCCGGTGAGGTAAGCCTGGCAGTCCCCGCGTGGGATCAATCTGGAAATTTCCAGCAGTTTCCTGATGGGTTTCAGTGCTTTCCAGGCCATCGGTTTCATCGCACTTGTAAGTGCAGACCTTCCTCAACACTGGGTCTTGGCAGGGTAGTCAAACGCATGCGGCTGAAGCTGTGCCTGAGCGATGCGCCCAATGCCTGCCTAAGCTTCGTCAATCGCGCGCACGTACGCCTCAGCATCGACCGAGCGCCGTGTCTTGGGAAGGTTCTCTACCACCAACAAATACGATTCAGTGACGAGTTGATTCATAAGCTGTGAATCAACTCGGACCCCGGGGTGAACGGTGATCCAGTGGCGCTTGTTCATGTGGTAACCGGGCGTTATCTCGCTAAACTCCTCGCGAAGCGCCTTTCCATCAGCTGGCGACGCCTTTAGGATCACGACGGGTTCGCCACCCAGAACGGTCTGCAGCATGAAGATCTTGCCGCAGACCTTCCACACGTCCCACTCCTCACCAAAGGGTTGGGTCAGAACCGCTCCTGGCAGCTCCTTGCCACGCGCCGCACCAACCTCATGCAAGTCAGCCTGCACGACCACCCCACCTTACCTGGATGTCCCCTTCGGAGGACCAGAGGCAACGGACAGCCACACTTGGATCGTTGCCCGTACCGGTCGCCGTTCTACGACGTGGAAGCCACGTAATTGTCGAGACGGGCGACCTAAAGCCGCTGCGACTCACGCCGCCTACAGCCCATAGCGCCAAGAGTACGTTTTCAGCACGGACAATCACTGGGCCAAGTATCCCCCGTCGACGACCAGGGTGGTGCCAGTGATGAAGGTCGACTCGTCCGAAGCCAGGAAGGCGACTGCCTGTGCAATGTCTTGGGGCTCGCCGGGCCTGCCCATGGGTGTTGCAGCGATGTACGCCTTGTTGATATCGGGGTCTTGGGCGTTGGTCGCCGGAGTGCTGATAAAACCGGGGACCACTGAGTTGACCCTGATGTCGTTGGCTGCATAGGTAACCGCGGCGTTTCGTGTCATACTCAAAACCGCGCCCTTCGCTGCGTGGTAGGAATGGATGCCCGGCCGCGCAGCGGGCCCCAGAATCGAAGACATGTTGATGATCGACCCACCGCCGGCGTCAAGCATGAGAGGGATTGCCATCTTCATGCCGAGCCAGACTCCTTTTTGGTTGACGTTGATGACCCGGTCCCAATCTTCCTCCTCGAGTTCGGTCACGGCATGGTACGTGGCGATCCCCGCGTTGTTAACCAGAATGTCCAGCCTACGTCCGGATGCTTTTATCTGATCCGCGAGACTGTCCCATTGCTTGGGATCAGAGACATCCATTTGGACGTAGTCGATGCTGGGTGTGAGGTCGTCACTCCGTGGGGCCAGGTCGGTGGCGAGGACGTGGGCGCCTCGTTTCTCCAGCTCAATGGCTGTCGCGAGGCCGAGCCCGCTACAGGCCCCGGTAACGATGGCGAAGCGGTCATTAAGATTACCCATGAGGGTTCATGCCTTTCTTTTGAGCTCAGGTAAGCGCGAGGCCGCCGTCCACAATGAGTTCGGTCCCAACAATGAAACTGCTGCGTTCGGAGCAGAGGAACAGGATTGCTTCCGCGATTTCAACTGCCTGACCGAGCCGTGGGATCGGCGTTTTCCGGGCCACTGCTGCATTCGCCTCCGGATTGTTTCGCCGAGCCATCTGAGTATCGATAAGGCCCGGGATGACGGTGTTGACGCGGACACCTGAGGGTGCCAGCGCCACTGCCGCCGACTGAGTGAGTCCCCGAATTCCCCACTTGGTGGTGGAGTACGCCAGCGCTCCAGGAGCCGGGCGGAGCCCTCCAGTGGATGAAATGTTCACAATCGATCCTTCGCCGGCCGCGGCCATTCTGGGTGCGGTGGCTATGACACCCAGCAGTGGTCCAAGCTGGTTCACGCGGAACATCGCTTCGAAGGCTGCCGCGTCGGTTTCATTCATTTCCCCGGGCAGGTATACGCCAGCGTTATTCACAAGAGCGGTGACCGTGCCGAACCGGCGATCTACCTCTTCCAAGCAGTCCTGCCAGCTCCCGCTGTCTGTAACGTCGAGAGCAAAGGCCATGGCGTCGGAGCCGAGTCCTTCGGCAGCCGCTTCCGCATCGTGCAGGTTTAGGTCTGCGGCAACCACTTTGGCGCCGTGCGCAGTGAAAAGACGGCAGGTTGCCCTGCCGATACCGCCCCCTGCTCCCGTGATAACCGCTACTTTGCCTTCGAGATCTCCCATCACTTCTCCTCACACGGTAGATAAAGTGGATCGTTCTGTTTGGGAGCCGTGAATGCTCCCCTGTAGGCGGTCCGTGCTGCCAGCGTGTGCGTGTCGAATGGACCCGAGGTCATCAGTCAGAGAGAACGTCAAAGTATTCGCTCAAAGTTGTGAACCAGACGTCGTCGAAACTCGTCATATATTCGAGCAAGCGCTCAAACATCAGGAAGTTGTGTGCACGCCCGATCGTTTGCGGGTGGACCGTGAAGCAGACGATCCCGCCAGGTACTCGTTGACGAGCGAAATCGAAGTGGTCTCTCCAACGCTGAAAGACCACTTCCGTTGAGGCAAGACCCTCAATCATGCCAGGGATAAAGTCGAGGTTGATGATGTCGTCGAGGTGCCACGAAACGGGAAACTCGACGACGGTGCTCTCCGGACCGAACTTTGTGGGCGTCTCAGTGCCAAGGGTGAAGGGCCGGGGACGGTACGCCTCGAAGTCCCGCCCCATTAGCGAGGAGTCCCAGTCGAAGCCAAATTCTTCAAGTAAACCCAGAGTCGCGTCGGTGAAATCCCAGGAGGGGGACCGGTAACCGCGGGGCGCCTTTCCAACGTTGCGCAGGTGTTGGTCCAACTGAACCTGCATGAGCCGCCGTTCTTCATCAGGCGTCAGATCGGGGAGGGACTCGTGGTAGCAGCCATGCGCCCCGATCTCATGACCGTCGGCCGTAACCTCGCGGAATCGCTCCGGATAGGTCTCCATCGTGTGACCGGGTACGAAAAAGTTCCCGAGGATTCCGTGATGACGCAGCGCTTCCAGTACTCGAGGGACTCCCACATGGGCATCAAAATCACCCCTGGCCACAAAACCGGGGCTGGATAAGCCACGGGCGGTCCAGCAACAGTGGCCATCGAAGTCAACGCCGATATTGACCGCAAGGCGCTTTTCTTTTGGCAGGTTTGCCTTCATCCAGCGGACCCTATCTCTTTGGGGGAGGACGATGTGTAGGGATTCTTTTCGATCGTCAAGGACTTTGAGCGTACTCCGGGTTTACCGGCTGTGTCGGTGGAAGAACCACACACCTCTGGGAAACAGGTCCTGTGTTGTTCATACGTTCCAGTTATCCGGCGAGCGTTCTACCTTTCAATTAGGCACCTATGGCGAGGATCACAAACATGCAGGATGACTGCTCGCCGAGCCCGCTTGATTTGGACCGCATCAATCGCGTCCGACAAAACCCAAAAATCACCGTGTTCGCAAAGACGAGTCCTGCACTCAGAGTAGAGAGGCCGAACGATGTCATTATTTACCAAAAGGGGTGTTCGGCGTTGGCTGGCAGTGGCCGGCGGCGCTCTGGCGGTTGCCCTCACCGCCTCCGGCTGTACCGGTGGGGGAAGCACAACTTCTTCCTCCGACACCAAGACACTTAAGGTGGCAATCAACTCGAATTTTTCCAGCCTGGCACCCCAGTCCTGGTGTAGCTCCCCGCTCTTCACACTGACTTACGAGCCGCTGATCAACGTGGCACCTGACGGCGGCTATCGGTCCGGTCTGGCGGAGTCCTGGAGCTACTCCAACGACAACAAGGACTTCACGCTGAAGCTCCGCACGGACGCGAAGTTCGCCGACGGCACACCGGTCGATGCACAGGCAGTTGTCAAGTCACTCGAGTTCTACAAGAACAACCCCGGGCTGGTTCAGGTATACATGAAGCCCATCACGGCAATCACGGCCGTCGACGAGCACACGGTCAAGGTTTCCCACGACGTTCCGTTCACCTACATGGAGACCATTCTTTCGAATAACTACAACTGCAACAATGGGCACGTCATCAGCCCGGCAGGTCTCGCCGACCCCAAGGCGCTGGCGACAAATACGTTCGGGGCAGGCGCATACAAACTGGACACCTCCGACACTGTCATGGGCGACCACTACACGCTCGTCCCGAACGAGAACTACTTCGACAAGTCGCTCCAGCACTACTCGAAGATCACGTTCAAGTTCATGAGCGATCCGAACACTGCGTTCCAAGCGCTTCAGACGGGACAGATCGACGTTGACCTCGTTGCGACGGGGAACCTGGTCAACCAAGCCAAGGCAGCAGGGATCACTGTAACCGATGGCGCCCCCTCAGGCCCGGGCATCATGTTGTGGGACCTGAACGGAGAAGCCGTCCCAGCCCTCAAGGATGTTCGTGTGCGACAGGCCTTGGGCTACGCGATCGACCGCGATGCCGTTGCCAAGGTAGTTGGCCCGACGGCAAAGCCACTCGACCAGTTCGCTCTTCAGGACACGCCGGGCTATGACCCAAACCTTGCTGAAAAGTTCACATATGACCCGGACAAGGCCAAGAAATTGCTCGCTGACGCTGGGTACTCGAACGGCTTCGAGATGACTCTCACCACCTTCACCGCCCAAGATCCCGTCGGCGTGACGGTGGCCCAGGCCATCCAGCCATATCTGTCGGCCATCGGCGTCAAGCTCACTGTCAAGGCGCTCCCCGACGCATCTTTCTTCTCCGATATTACGAAGAAGCAGTACCCAGGCGGCGTCTTCTCATTCGCGCTCAACGGCACCGTCTTCCATGACGCGCTTCGCCTCTACAAGTCTCCGTACGCCGATATCTGGAATGTATTCAAGACCAATCCGCCGGAGTTGGCGGCGGCTTACGAGGCGATAGTGACGGCTACCTCCCCCGAGCAACTCGATAAGGCCTCACGCGACTTCAACGCCACCGCAACCGCGCAAGTCCTGGTTGTCCCCATAGTTCAGACCTACAACACGTACTACTCGAAGGGGGTCGAAATGGGGAAGAGGTCTCCAAACGGCGGCTTCGACTGGGCCAACTGGCGGCCGAGCAAGTGATCCGAGGGACACTTTCTGACGAGAATAAGGGAGAAGACTAATGCACACCATCAGCGGAACCGGTCTGACGTTCACAACCTCTGACGGGGCCCGGATCGTCTATGACGACCTAGGCTCGGGCAAGCCGATTGTGCTTGTCCACGGATACTCGGTTGAGCGCGGCTTCTGGGACCTCCAGCGCGACGCTCTGCTCGACGCAGGCTACCGGATGATTGCAATTGACCAGCGTAATCATGGGGATTCCGACCGCACGGACTTCGGCCAGCGCGTCTCCCGGCACGGACAGGACCTTAAGGAACTGATCGATGGTCTTGGCCTGAAGGATGTAACACTTGTCGGACATTCCATGGGCGTCTCCGTTTGCCTTGCAATGTTCAGCCTCCATGGCACCTCGGGGGTGATCAAGTTCGTAGCGATCGACCAGTCCCCCAAGATCGTCAATGAAGGCGACTGGACCTATGGGGTGCGGAAAGTAACTTGGGCCAACGTCTGGGAGTGTGTCAACTTCGAAACCACCTGGGGTGATCCCGAACTCGAGCCTACTGGCCCGGAATCGGCCAATGAGCTTCTCGAACGCTCCACCCGTCTTCGCCTGTCCTTCCCCCACGGGCACAACCGACGGCTCCTGCTGGATCACTTTGTGGCCGACTGGCGGGACGTGCTTCCGCGGATCACCATCCCCTCGTGGGTGGTGACTGCAAAGCACACTCCGTACTACGACGTCGAAGGCATGGAGTGGTTTGCTCAGCAGATGGGAGGGACACTCTCGGTGTTCGAGAAGAGCGGTCATTCGCCCCATGTGAACGAGTCGACTGCGTTCAACCAGGAACTCCTGGCATTCCTGGATTCATGAGCCCCGCGGGCCCGGCGCCAAAATGTGCGCCGGGCCCCTTTGGGGGCCTATCGAAGGTAGACCAAAGATGTTGAAAGTAATATTCAGACGGCTGCTGTGGACGGTGCCGCTGATCCTGGCGGTGTCGCTGCTGTCGTTCGTGCTCGCAAGCCTTGCCCCGGGCAGCGCCGCAGAGGCCATGCTCGGCATAGGGGCGACACCTGAGGCGGTAGCCGCCCTGAAGCACCAAATGGGATGGGACCGTCCGATGATCGAGCAGTACGGATCGTGGCTAGTCAACCTTTTGCAGGGCAATCTTGGAGTTTCGGGGTTCAATAACCGCCCCGTGACTGCGATTCTCGCCGACCGGCTTCCCGCGACCTTGTCGCTCACAGTCCTGGCAACCGTTGCCGTCGTCGTGGTGGGCGTCGCACTGGGCATGCTCACCGCAGTACGTGGCGGATCGGTCGCCAAGGTCGTCGACATGGTCTCCACCCTGCTGCGCGGGGTTCCCAATTTCTGGCTCGGCCTGGTGCTTATCTCGGTATTCGCTGTATCTATCCGTATCTTCCCGGTCTCCGGCTACGTCAAGTTCGGGGATTCACCGAGTGAGTGGCTCACTTCCCTGGCGCTTCCCGTCGTGTCCCTTGCCGCCGGTCAAGTGGCACTCATCGCCATCGTAGTCCGGGCAGAGATGCTCGTCGTCTTTCGGAGCGACTTCGTCCGTGGCCTTCGTGCCAACGGGATCAGTTCGCGCTCCATCCTCTTCAAACATGGCCTGAAGAACGCTGCAGGACCGGTGCTCACGATCGTCAGCCTCATGTTCGTCGGCCTATTCGGAGGAACCATACCCGTTGAGCAGGTGTTCGGCATCGGGGGCTTGGGAAGCCAGATGGTGACCTCTGTCGGCCAGCACGATCTCCCCGTGATCCAAGGCATCGTCATGTTCTACACGGTCGTAGTCGTGGTCGTGTTCCTCGTTAACGACATTGCCCATGCCTGGGTGAACCCGAAAGTGGTGGCCCGATGACGGCGCTCCCTGAAAACCTCACAGCCAATGCCCCGGTCGTTGCCCGTACGCATTTCCTGCGCCGGGTACTCAAGCAGCCGGTCGCCGTGATCTGTGCGGCCCTGCTCCTCACCGTCGTGGTGCTCTGCGCACTAGCGCCAATCATTGCGGCCGATCCGTTGGCCCAAGATTTGACGAGCCCGTACGCACCGCCCGGAGGGCAACACCTCTTGGGGTCCGATCAACTAGGTAGGGACATACTCAGTCGGCTCCTGCACGGTGGGCAGACAACCCTCGTTGGTGCTGTCCAAGCCGTGCTCGTCTACGCCGTCCTCGGAATGGTGTTCGGGATGATTGCAGGCTCAGCCGGAGGGACGATCGAGTCAGTGATCATGCGCATCAACGATATGATCCAGTCGATCCCCGCGCTTGTCGTCCTGCTCGTTGTCCTCGCCATTTTCGGCAACAGCGAACTCGCTGCCATGGTCTCCCTCGGAATCTTGGCCGCGCCGGGCCTGGTTCGAGTAATACGCAGCGCGACAATGGCCGTGCGGGCCGAACAGTTTGTTGCCGCTGCCCGGGTTGCCGGGCTCTCCGGACTCCAGATCCAGCTAAGGCATGTGCTGCCGGCATTGGCTGGACCCGCCATGACCTACATCAGCATCTTTGCCGGCATCGCCATCCTGTTTGAATCAGTCATCGGGTTCCTGGGGCTCGGGGTCGTCCCCCCGCAACCGTCGTGGGGCAATCTCATCGCAGATGCCCAGCAGTCCATCGCGCTCAACCCGTGGATGCTTGTTCCGACTGGCGGCACCGTTGCCCTTGTGACAATCGCGCTTACGCTGCTCGGTGACGGTATCCGTGCCGCCTACTCGGCACGCTCCACTCGTTCAGGATTACAGCTGAGTTGGAAGCAGATGGCGGCGAAAACCCGAACCGATCCCCTGGCTGGGACCGAAGACACCGATCTTCCCTCCGGGGCCAAGCCTCTTCTGTCCGTGCGTGGTCTAACGGTCAATATCGCGGGCGACACAGACACTATCACCCTCGTTGACGGCGTCAGCTTCGACGTCGCCGCCGGCGAGGCAGTAGGACTCGTGGGCGAATCTGGCTGCGGAAAGTCGATCACGGTGACCAGCCTTCTCCGTGTCCTCCCGCCGGGTGCCACAGTTGGCGGATCACGAGTGGAGTTCGAAGGAACTGACCTTCTGGCACTCTCCGAAGCCGAGATGGCCAAAGTCCGCGGAGCCGGCATCGCGTACATCTCCCAAGAGCCGATCTCCAGCCTTGATCCGATGTTCACGGCCGGGCAGCAGATTGCCGAGGCCGTGCGGCAACACCGAAAAGTCTCCCGCAGGGAAGCAAGGGCAATTGCCCTCGATCTCCTCGCCCAGGTCCGCTTACCTGACCCCGCTGGGGCCGCAAAGCGATACCCGCACGAACTCTCCGGCGGCATGGCCCAGCGCGTCGCTATTGCCAGGGCCCTGGCTGGCGAGCCCAAGCTGCTGATCGCAGATGAGCCCACGACGGCACTCGACGTCACGGTCCAGGCCGAGATTCTTGACCTGCTGCGCGATCTACGCCAACGCACCGGCATGGCCCTAATCCTGGTCACTCATGATTGGGGCGTACTGGCTGACGCCTGCGATCGGGCCTTCGTCATGTACGCAGGGCAGATCGTCGAGACGGCACCACTCCAAGAACTCGTCACCGCGCCCTCAATGCCCTACACGTGGGGCCTTCTGAACTCCATGCCTGCCGACGTTGAACCCGGAGCGGAGCTCCCGGTGGTGGCAGGAAACGTGCCCTCCCCCGGGAGGTGGCCAAAGGGTTGCAGATTCGCTCAGCGATGCATATTTGCCTCCGCCGAATGCCGCGAAAACCCAATCCCATTGGTCGAGGTGTCCCAGGAGCAGCTCAGTCGCTGTATCCACGTCGACGAGCTCCGAAAGGAAGAGAGCCATGACCTCGCCACTGCTTGATGTGCAAGAGCTCAGCGTCACCTACACTGCACGCAACCGTCGTGCCGCGCCCACATATGCCTTGAAGAAAGTCTCCCTTCAGGTTGCGGCAGGTTCGACTGTAGCGCTTGTCGGGGAGTCTGGTTCGGGAAAGAGTACACTCGGCAACACCGTCCTCGGCCTTGTGCGCCCGACGCGCGGCAGAATCGTGTTTGACGGCAAAGACATCACCAGGGCAAACGGCCGGGAACGACGAGCGCTCAGCCAAGAGATCCAGGCGGTGTTCCAAGATCCATACAGCTCCTTCAACCCGAACAGGACAGTCGGCCAGACCGTCGCGGAGACGTTGCTGGCGTCCAAGGACCACGACAAAACGGCCATCGAGAGGCGCGTACGCCTGATGCTTGAACGGGTTGGCCTGGACGCCAGCGCCGCATCCCGATATCCCGCGCAATTTTCTGGCGGTCAGAGGCAGCGCATTGCCATTGCCCGAGCACTGCTGCCCGAACCACGCTTGGTCGTCTGTGACGAATCCGTGTCCGCACTGGATCTCTCAGTCCAGGCGCAGATCCTGAACTTGCTCGCCGATCTCCAGCGCGATTTCGGCATGGCCTACTTGTTCATCACACACGACATGTCAGTTGTTCGGCACATCAGCCAACGGGTTGTGGTTCTCCGCCGGGGCGAGATGGTCGAAGAAGGCCCGACGCTCGATGTGATGACCTCCCCCGAAGCCGGTTACACCCGAAACCTTCTTGCCGCTGCTCCCGTGCCTGACCCGAAACTCCAAGAACTGCGGCGAGAAGGGCGCAGGGCCGGGAAAGCCCTGCACGATTTCGAATCGGTACCAAGAATCGGTCATGGGCCCGATCTCGACTGGCTCTTGACCTCGCTTGAGCGAAAGGGCGCATATGACGCGGCCGGGTCAGCCGATCACGACTCGGTCCAGCGCTTAATCGCGGCAGAAGCCAACCTCGGCAGTACGGCCGACCTTGCCAGCATCGTCCGATACCGGGTTGCCCTCATCGAAGCCGGAGGTGTGGTCCTCTCCGACAAAACGAAGAGTCTGCTTGAGCGCTCCATCGATGAGCAGGAACACGCGACCGGAACGGACACCACGGAACTCGCCCAGCGCACTGCCCGCATCAGATCCGTGCAGGAACGCGTCAAGGCAAAGGACGCCCATGGCGCCGCAACGGCAGTCGCGGAATACAGTTCCACGCTCAAGCCCATCGGCCCCGGCAGAGATTCAGCCCCACCAACCCCTCCCGGACCAGGTGCCGGTACTCGCTCCGGCGCCAGCCATCAGGACAATCCGGGAAGGGAAGACAGAACGCAAGCAAAGGTTGAAGCCTCATGACCCCATCCAACTCCGATTTCTCGAAGAACAAGGCATACCGGGTGGCAGTCGTGACCGGCGGCGCCAACGGCATCGGGGAAGGCGTAGTCCGCCGTCTGGCAGCCTCAGGCCATTTCACCACGGTGATCGCCGATCGCGACAATGCCGCCGCTGGCCGGCTCGCCACCGAGTTGCGCGGACAGGGGCAGGAAGCCGAAGCCATCGCACTCGACGTCTCCTCGGAGGATTCGATTGCCGAGTTTTACTCCAAGCTCGAGGCCATGTTTGGCAGGTGTGACGTCCTCGTCAACAATGCTGGCGTGGCAGGACTGGCTCCATTCTCCGAAGTGACCCTTCCAGCCTGGAATCTCACGATGAACATCAATGTGACAGGCCCTCTCCTGATGACGCAGCACGCCGTTCCCCTCATGGTGCGAAACGGGTGGGGTCGCGTAGTCAACGTAACCTCCATCAGTGGTTTGCGGGCAAGTGCGGGCCGGACGGCCTACGGTACATCCAAGTCCGCTATGACCGGCCTCACCCGTCAGATGGCAATCGAGCTTGCCCCGATGGGGATCACCGTCAACGCCGTGGCCCCTGGGCCGGTCACCACGGAACTGTCTACTTCGACGCATTCGACCAAGACAAGGGATGCATACACGCACATGATCCCCTTGGGCCGCTATGCCATGCCGGCAGAGATTGCCTCGGCGATCGCATTTCTGTGTTCGGATGACGCTGCCTTCATCACAGGTCATACCCTTCCGGTGGACGGAGGATACATGGCCGCAGGCATCCTCGAAATCTGAGTCACCTCCAGGATCGAGGAATCCCGCGGCCGGGACACCATGATGCAGGCTCTCCCCGAAGCAATCGCCGTGGCTTCCACGACGACCGGAAATGGTGGATTCTCCCGTCTTGATACCTAGAACAATCCTGCTTCAACATACGGCTGGCCAGCGCTCCATGTGCAGTGAAATTTACGAAAATCCTGGCCGGTGCGACCAGCCAGAAAGGACCCAAAATGCTAGATGTCACCTGGTCTTCCCCGGCAACGGCCGGTCCATGGACCGCCAAAACCTCCCTTTCAGTCGGGCATTGGATTAACGGACAAGCTCACACGTCCGAGTCCGGGTCTACTTTCGATGTTGTGAACCCGGCCACCGGTAAGGTCTTCGCCACCATCGCCGACGGCGGAGCGCACGATGTCGAGAAGGCCGTTGTGGCCGCACGCAAGGCCCTCTCCGGAGAATGGTCCAAGGTGACGCCTTCCGCGCGCGGTGAATTGATCCGTCGCGTCGGACAGGCCCTTACCGACAATAGTGAAGAACTCGGCCTGCTCGAAACAAGCGAAAACGGCAGACTCCTTCGCGACACCAAGGCCCAACTCAAGCTGATCCGGTCATGGTTCGACTACTTCGGCGGTCTCTCCGACAAATTCGGAGGTGACGTCATTCCCACAGACGGAGGTTCCTTCGTTTACACCAAGCGTGAACCCAAAGGCGTTATCGGGATGGTTGTGCCCTGGAATGCCCCGCTGATGCTGCTGGCACTCAAGCTCCCTGCCGCGTTGGCCGCGGGATGCACTGTAGTGGTCAAGCCCAGCCAATACGCCCCGGTCGCGCTGGCCAGATTCGCCGAACTGGCCGAAGAGGCTGGCCTTCCCCCAGGTGTTTTCAACGTAGTGCACGGCCGAGGACGCGCCAGCACACAAGCACTCATTGCCGCAGACGGCATTTCACACATCTCCTTCACCGGCTCGACATCAGTCGGGCGCGAAGTCGCTGCCGCGGCCGGCTCACGGCTCATCAGCACCACCCTCGAACTCGGCGGCAAGTCCCCGCAGATCGTCTTCGAGGACGCAGACCTAGACGCCGCAGCCAAGGGAATCGTCGCGGGAGGCTTCACTTCAAGCGGCCAAGCCTGCTTCGCCGGTACCCGCGTCTACGCGCATGAGGCCGTTGCAGAACAGCTGGCGTCAAAGATTGCTTCCATCATCTCCTCAGTCAAAATGGGAGATCCTCTGGAACCGACGACCGAACTCGGCCCCATTGCAAACCAGTCCCAGTACGACCGTGTCCACGAGTACCTGGCCCTTGCCCGGGACGAAGGGGCAGTTTTCGCTGGCGACGGCAACCCGGCACCGGACGGGCTCTTCATCCGCCCGGTTCTGCTTCAGGGGGTCGAACCCCAGTCCCGACTGGTTCGCGAGGAGATCTTTGGTCCCCTTGTGGTTATAGCAAGCTTCGCCGACGAGGACGAGGCAGTACGGCTTGCTAACGATAGCGAGTTCGGGCTGGCCGCCGGAGTCTGGACGCAGCGCCTCGACCGGGCCCACCGGGTAAGTGCGCGCTTGGAAGCGGGCACAGTCTGGGTTAACACATACCGGGCCTTGTCCCCCATGGTGCCCTTCGGAGGAGCAAAGAGCAGCGGTCTCGGACGCGAGAACGGCGTCCATGCCCTCGACGAGTTCACCTCCATCAAGGCTGTCTGGATGCAGCTCGACGGGTCGGCGCTGCGCCCCTTCGGGCGGACGGACGACGCCGCATGAGCGCCTCAGGGCCAGCGGACTTCGTCGTTACTGGCGCCATCATTCTGACAATGGCCGAACCGGAAACCGAGGCCGGGGCGACGGCTATTGGGGTGCGCGATGGGAGGATAGTGTACGTCGGATCCGACGACGGGGCGGCTGGCTGGATCGGCGACGACACTGAAGTCAGGAAGCTGAACGGGCACGTCATCACGCCCGGGCTGTTCGACTCCCACAACCACATGCTCAAAACAGCCCTGGGGGCCAGGATGCCGTCGCTCGGGGGCGTCCGAGACTTGGCGGGCCTCCTGGGCGTCGTTTCCGCCGCCCGCAGCGCCAAGGGCGCCAACCAGTGGATCGAGGTCTCGCCCGCCTGGCACGAGTCCGCGTTGGCGGAGTCCCGGATGCCTACTATCGACGAGCTGGACGCCGTGGCACCGGATGTGCCTGTGCTGTTGAGGCGGGGCGGACATAACGCCGTGATGAATACGAAGGCTTTCGAACGCTTCGGGCTCCTTGACTCTCACTCTGTTCCTTCAGGTGCGACCATCGTCACGGACCCTGACGGTCGACCAACCGGGCATGTCATTGGCGCCCCGTTTATTAACAGCCTTGCCCGACTGGTCCCAACACCTTCGGACCAGGAAAAAGCGGAGGCCCTGCACGGGCTGTCGCAAGAGTATCTCTCCCTCGGGCTGACAAGCGTCGTCGAACCCGGGCTTGGTTCCAACGATCTTGCGCTCCTACGGGCCATGCACGAAGAGGGACGGCTCCCTGTGCGCACCCATGCCATGTGGCGGCTTGCCTACCAAGGTGAGAGCCTCGACGACGTCGTAGCCTCCATCCATGCAAAAGAGGTAAATCCTGTCACCGGCGAGAGGTTCAGTGTGTTCGGGATCAAGGTGTCGATGGACGGCGGTGCAGAGACGGGGTACTACCGTGAGCCCTACCTTCGCCCTGACGATGAAGGCTCACCGAGGGGGAAGCCGCTACTGTCGCGCGACCAGCTTGTCGCCATCGGCGTCGCCGCCGCGAAAAACGGATGGCATCTGGGCGTTCACTGCGTCGGGGACGCTGCCATCGACGACGTTCTCGCCGCCTTCACGGACCTAAACAGAATTATTCCAATCGCCGGGCTCCGTTGGAGCCTGATCCATATGATGAATCCCCGGGACGACCACTGGGACCAAGTGCGCAGACTTGGCCTTACCGTGACTGCCCAGCAACCGCTCGTCTACGCCCTCGGCGAAGGGTTCGTTCACTATTTGGGCGATGAACGCGGCGAGGACCTGGTTCCGCTGGCACGCATGCTGAAGGCCTCGCCCTTTCCTGTCGGAGGCGGATCCGACAGCCCCGTCGCCCCCTATAATCCATGGCTCGGCATGGCCTCATCCATTTCACGGGAAATCGCAAGCGGACGCGTTCTCGGACCACAGCACGGCATCAGCCCTAGGGCAGCGCTCCAGATGTACACGAGCGGCAGCGCGTACTGCGCCTTCCAGGAGAACTCCGTTGGACGGCTAAGCCCGGGGATGCTGGCCGACTTGCTCGTCCTGCCCGCCAATGCCTTCAAAACCAATGACGATGTTCCCGAAGGGCCGCTCGTCACCATGACCAATGGAAAGGTTGTCCACGATGCCCTCTGAGTCCTATGACTACGTCGTCGTTGGGGCCGGCTCCTCAGGCGCCGTTGTTGCCGCTCGACTATCAGAACTGCCCGATGCGAAGGTATTGCTGCTCGAAGCAGGCCCTGACTTCGAACGCCGGGCGGACATGCCGGAACACATCACCAACGGCTACCGCCTACACACCATGCCCGACTATGACTGGTGCATGACCGCAGAGATGGTCCCCGGGCGCTCACTCCCATACTCACGGGGAAAGGTCGTCGGAGGTTCCTCCTCAATCAACGCCTGCCTGGCGCTTAGAGGCCTCCCGGCCGACTATGACGAATGGTCGACGTTTGGATGTGAGGGTTGGAGCTGGTCGGTGCTGGAAGACTACTTCAAAGCAATTGAGACCGATGCCTTTGATGGGCCCCTCCATGGGGGACACGGGCCAACTGCTATTAAAAGGTGGACGCAGATCTCACCAACCCAGCAGGCCTATTACGAGTCCGGCCGTGCTGCGGGCTTTCCCCACAACCCGGATCATAATGCCCCTGATACCTACGGTATCGGTCCAGGACCTGCCAACCTTATCGGCAATGAACGACAATCAACCGCCCTGACCTACCTGCTGGAAGCAAGGAAACGCCCCGCCCTTGAGATCCGCGGGAACTGCGAAGTAGACCGCATTCTGTTCGAGGGCAACCGCGCCATCGGAGTCGAATTCACTATCGGCGACGCCCGGCAATCCGTCAGGGCTGCCACAATCGTTCTTTCGGCGGGAGCGATCGGGACGCCAGCGGTCCTGCAACGCTCCGGCGTTGGCCCCCAGGACCTCGGCAAGCAGCTGGGCATCCCGCAAGTTGCACATCTCCCTGGCGTCGGAACGAATTTGATCGACCACTGCCAAGTCGCACTGGAAGTCGATTCCCTCGTGGAGCTGGCCGAAGACGAACCCTTCTGGCAGATGATCCATGAATTTACTGCCCCCGGCTCACCTGAAATCCGCGACATGCAAGGCCTCATGTGGCAGAAACCCATCACGGGAAGGCTCAGGCTCATGACCGGGTTAATGAAACCCCACTCAAAAGGCGAGGTCAGAATTACCTCAACAGACCCAGGCACACAGCCCGACATCAGACTCAACCTCCTCGAAGCGCCTGAGGACGTGCGCCGGCTACGGGAGGGATTACGAATCGCCCACCGCATTGCGACTACGGGTCCCCTCGCCCAAGTCCACGACGACACCGTCTACCTCGACGACGGACGGCAGATGAGTTGGGCAGAACTCGGAGAAATTCTCGCCGACGACGAATCTGCAGACAAGCTCATCTGGGATACGGTGCGGCACTATGTGCATCCGGTCGGTAGCTGCCGCATGGGCGGCGATGACGACCCGATGGCAGTGACAGATTCCCTCGGCCGGGTAAGAGCCGTCGAGGGGCTATGGATCTCAGACGCATCACTCATGCCGACAATTCCACGTCAGAACACCAATCTGGCCTGCCTCGTGATTGGCGAGCGTGTCGCCGAGAACCTCGCGACCGTCCACAGGGCAGCAGCGGTCACAGTGGGCCAGAGGAACATGAATCTGCTTCCTGAGGTCCCCTTGCCCCCGGGTTTGCCTGACAGAGGCGATGTGTGATGGTTCTGACACACATCGAGAACACGTCCAACCTGCCGCTCTCCGACGCTGTGATCAGTGCTGGCCTGGTTTTCGTTTCAGGCCAGGTAGGAGTCCTCGTTAAGGGCGAAATTACCGAAGACGACGTGCGAAGACAGACCAGACAGGCCCTTGAGAACATCCGGGATATTTTGCTTTCGCTTCTTATCGAGACGAAGCACATTGTGAAAGTCACCGTGTTTCCAACGGAACCTGCGCACATACCCGAGATGAACGAGGCATACCGCCAATTTTTCGGCGGAAACAGCTGGCCAGCGCGCTCCACAGTGTGCGGAGTGGAACTTGTTCGGCCGGAATTTCTGGTTGAGATCGAGGCCGTGGCCTCAGTTGCCAATTGACGGGTCCATGCGTGGGACCAACTAGGAGGACGGAATGGCCAGAAGTCATCATCGGGCCTCTCGCAAGGGAGATACAGCCATGACAGCGAGTGAGCTCGCAGGGAGATTGGCCGTCGTTTTTGGGGCCGGTTCCAGCGGACTAGGAGTCAGCAACGGTGAAGCCGCAGCACTCGCCTACGCTGATGCCGGTGCTTCGGTAGTAGCAGTGGATCGGAACCCGATCGAAGCAGAAAGGGTAGCAAAGGAAATCAACGCCGCAGGCGGCACAGCATTTGCCGTCACAGCGGATGTGACGAGGGAGGAGGATGTGGCACGGGCCGTATCGGAGATCGTCAAGACCCTTGGAGTTCCTCACATCCTCCATAACAACGTCGGCGTTCCCGTCATGGGTTCGATTATCGAAGTTAGATTGGAGGCCTGGAATGCCGCCGTGTCCATCAACCTCACCAGTGGTTTCCTCACTTGTCGACACGTGATTCCTCACATGCTGGAGGCGGGCCGAGGCGTGATCACCAACGTCTCCTCCCTCGCCAGCATCCGAGACACCGGTTACGTTTACCCGGCCTACAGCGCAACCAAAGCAGCAGTGAATCAGCTGACTGCCTCGTTGGCCCTCACCTACGCCAGGGAGGGAATCCGCGCCAATGCACTCCTACCGGGCCTGATCGAGACCCCCCTGGTGAGGCACAAGATCACCGAGGACCCCGATGCCCTCGCGGCCCGCCATGCCATGAGCCCCACGGGCCGGATGGGCACCCCCCAAGACGTCGCCAATGCAGCCGTGTTCCTGGCCTCCGACCGGGCCGCGTACATAAACGGGGTATGCCTGCCCGTGGACGGCGGACTCGCTGCACGTTGTGGGTAGTACCACGCTGTCCATCGTGGCCGAACGAGGCCATCGAGAATGCCTCGTCCCCCAGGAATATTGCTGGGTACCTCGGTAGTAGCTTAGCTCGAGATCGGTGTAGTCATCCTTTGCCGGATGATCACTCGCGATCAGGTTGACCGGGGCGATCAATGAGCTTGTCCAGCTCCGCTTTACCGCGCATTCTGCTGATTCCTTGCTGAGAAGGGGTTCGCTCCCGACAGCCCCTGTTTGGGTGGTCCAGCGGCTACCAGTAGTCGTCCGGTGTCGAGGTCGTAGACGGCGCTGTAGCCTGCCTCGTTCTCGATCCAAACGGTTGAGGTGCCCTTATCGACGCGAAGCATTCCGGTTTGGTGGCCCTACGCGCGCAGGGCCGAGATTCACCGTGGCCGAGCAGCGGTGTTGTGGGTCTGGTCGAGCGGAGGGTGCCTTGGGCTGGGCTTTCTGGGTTGCCTATCAAGCTTTGTTCTCTTGTCATCTGCTGGTTTCTCCGCTGCCCAGGCTGATTGTTGGAGCCTTTTGGGGGCAGCAGGCCAAGCCGTCTGTGGGCTTGGCCTGCTGCTCCTCGTGGTGATTTAGACGGTGACGAGTGGGGTCGCGCCGTCGAAGAAGGCTGCTTTGATCGCTGTTGCGTCTAGTCCTTCGAGGCCGAGGACGTCGGCTGTGCGTCCTGTGGTTTCGAAGTCGGTGTCGCAGATGATTCCGCTGATCTTGATGAACGCATCAGTGAGTGGAAGGGAGAGCCCGATTTGTTTGGCCAGCGAGCTCCAGATGACCAGTCCGAAGGGGATGTCTTCGGTGAAGTATCGGTGCGTCAGGGAGTCGGGTTCGGGGAAGGCCTGGCGTCCGTAGCCTTGAACGATTCGTTCGACGTGGGTGCCTTCGGTGACGCCGTAGGCGTTTTCGAGGAATTCCCAGAAGCTGGGCGTTTTCACGCCGAGGGCTTCGGCCAAGAGCAGGCGTTCTTCGTCGAGGGCGTGGATGACTTCCGCGATCCTGGGGGTGACGAGTGTGTGGTGGGGGTGGGTGTCGGCATCTTCGACGGTTTTGATGTTCAGTACTGCTGGGGGGACGTGGTAGATCGCGTTGCAGTTTCCGAGGCCTACGGAGAGGGTGTCGCTGCCGGCCACGTAGCGGCCGCCGAAGTATGGGCTGAGCCGGTCGAGGGCGGTTTGTGAGGCTGTGTGGGGGATGGTTGCCAGCTGTACTGCTTGTTTGATCGCTCCGATGAAGACCTGGGCGGGGCCGCGGAGGCGGCAGGTGTACAGGCTGGTGGGGGTTTCCGCTATGAGGCACGGCGTCCGGTGTGCGAGAGCGAAGTGCCTTGCCAGTTCCAACGAGCTTCCCAGGACGCTGGGCTGAAAGACGACCAGCTGTTCGGGTTCCAGCAGTGCTGCAAGTTGCTCGGAGAGGTATGCGTGGGCGAAGGCTGGTGCTGCGACGATGATGGTGTCTGCGCCTTCGACGGCCCGGCCGAGGTCGGTCGTCAGGAGTGGTTTGTTGGCGTGGCCTTCGACGTCCCCTGAGAGGTCGATGCCGTGATTGGCGATGATCGCTTCGAAGTCGCGTTCCCACCGTGAGAACAGTCGGACGTCGTGGCCGAGTAGGGCCATGTGGCCGGCGATGGCCTGGCCGACGTTTCCGGCGCCGACAATTGCAATACTTCCCATGGGGTGTGTTTCCTTTGTGTTGGTGTTCACGGGGCAGGAGCCCGGTGCGTTTGAGAGTCTTGGTGCTTAGCGGACGGGGACACCGGGTCCGAGCGGGATCCCGAGGGCGTACCAGAGGACAAAGAAGGCGGTCCAGACGACCAGGACGCCGACGGCCAGCGGGATCGTGAAGGAGAGCATCGTTCCGATGCCGGCGCCTTTACGGAATTGCTGGACGAAGCCGAGGGCAAGGACGAAGTACCCGTTCAAGGGCGTGATGCAGTTGGTGACCGAGTCGCCGATCATGAAGGCGACCATGGATGCTTCGGGTTTCAGCCCGACGTACATGACCATGGGGATAACGACAGGGGCGAGGATGGACCACATTGCCGAGCCGCTGGTGATGAGCATGTTCAGGATGCTGATGGCCAGGACGATGACGAGCAGGATGACCAGGTGGGGTGCTTCGAGTGATTTGAGTGCTTGGGCGCCGTTCACGCTGATGACTGAGCCGATGTTTGTCCAGGCGAAGTAGGCCAGGAACTGGGCGACAACGAAGAACAGGACAAGCACGGGGGCGAGATTGCGGATTCCTTCGGCCATGGCTGCGGGGACATCGCTCAGTTTGGGGATGGTTCCGGTGATCCGTCCGTAGACGATGCCGAGCAAGGCGAAGATGACGCACAGGAAGATCGCGATGTTCTTCACGACCACGGAAGTCACGAGGTCCCCGCCGGCGCCCAGGAAGGGTGAGCCCGGCAGGAGCATGACCGTGATGCCGCCGAAACAGGCCAGCAGGACCAGCCCGGATATGGTGAGCGCCCTTGCTTCTTTCGAGGAGAGCTTGACCGCCACGTTGGCGTTGTCTGCGGTGTTGAAGAGTTTGTCGGCCTTGGCGAAGTCAGCAGTGAGCGTGGTCGAACCGAATTCGGGGCGTCGGGCGAGCACCTTGTCCACGATCAGTGCTATCGCGATGGCCAGGACCACCGAGGACGCGGCCGTGAAGAAGTACGTTGCAACCGGAGTGATGACGTAGTCCTTGTCGACCAAGCGTGCAGCTGCAGTCGACAACGAAGAACGGATCGCATCTGCGGGGGTGACCAGCGGGCTCGCGTTGAAACCCACCGCCGTTGCGGCGTAAGCAACCATGAGTCCCAACACAGGACTGCGTCCTGCCGCGCGGAAGGCCAACGCCCCCAACGGGATCATGACCAGATAGGCCGAGTCACTCATGACGTGGGCGATCATCGAGCTAAAGGCGATCGAGAAGGTCAGCAGCGCTGCGGGAAGGCGCCCGATGGTCACCCGAAGCAGAGCGGTCAGGAGGCCGCTGCGTTCCAGTACGGCAACGCCGAGCAGGACGACGACAACGGTCGCCAACGGCGGGAAAGTGGCGTAATTGTTCAGCGCTGACTCGACCGCGAATTTAGCTCCTTCCATCGAGAACAGATTCTTCACGGCCACTGTTTCGTCCTTGCCCGGCAAGGCAACAGTGATGCCGATCCCAGCGAGTACCGCACTCGTCACGCCGAGGATCACGATCAGGATGGTGAACAGCCAAAACGGGTGGGGGAGCTTATTGCCGGCGCGTTCGATCGCGCTAAGTGTTCTGTACAGGCGATTTGTGGGGACGTCGATGGTGGTATCGACCGGAGCTTGTGTCATCGCTCAAAGCCTTGTCTGGTGTGGGTGGATCACATGTGAGTGAAGGGCTGTCGGGGACTTCTTTGCAGGGTGTCCGGCGTGCTCACACCTTCAGCGTCGTTGCTTGAGGGCAAAGCATCAAGACACCTATCCATAAACATGAATCCGCGTGTTATTCATGTTATATATAACAGGGATGTTAGGCTGATCACATGAGGCTGTCAAGCAGCATCTGCAACTTATGCCCCGCCAATGGGCTGGGGCTTTTCGGAAAGGCCAGGATCAATGAACAAGCCGGTGTCGATGGCGGATCGCGCATACGAGATGCTCAAACGAGACATCTTGCGCTGCCGCTTCAGGCCCGGTACCGCCATTCTGGATACCTACCTGGCCGCTGAATACGGCATGAGCCGCACACCGATTCGTGAAGCTACGAACCTGCTCCGACGTGAAGGACTCGTGGTCGTCATTCCCAAGCGGGGCACGCTTGTGAAGCCGATTGACTTCGGTGAACTTCAAGACACGTACCGTATGCGCGAACTTCTCGAACCCGAGGCGGCCGTACTCGCATCCCGGCGTGCAAACGCCGAGGAACTCGCGGCGCTGGAGGAACTCAGCGATGCGAGTGTGAGCACGGACGTCGATGCTGCGACGCGGAACGAGAGAAACCGGCTCCTGCATGTCCGGATCGCCGAACTGTCACGAATACCCTTGCTCGCCCAGACCATCAACTCCCTGCACGAGGAGATCGAGCGTTTCCTCAACTTCCGAGGTACCCAGGGGCGCGCGTACACGGCCACGAACCACGGCCGCATCGTCGACGTGATCCGAACCGGAACAGAGGACGAGATACGCCACGTTGTCTCCGCAGGCATCGAGCGTGCCCGGACACACATGCTGGAAGGACTCATGGCCAGCGACAGCGGACGCGCCGACCAAGCCTCCTGATCACGGGCGCGTCCAGCGAGTCCGACAAGAGCGGCGGAGCCCGGACGAGTGGTTGTCTCCGTGAATGAATGGAGTTCGGCTGGGCCTCGCCTAGACGGCAGTGAACACCGCACTAACCGGCAACGGCAGTGACGGCGTGAGTGTCACGGATGACTCTTCCAGCGAAGTACGCGCAGGTGGGTTTACAGATTGGCTTATCGGATCACCCAAAGAGCAAACGAAGAGCCCGACCGCGCCCTTCGGAACCTCTTCAAAGGCATGAATGCATCAATGTTGAGAATTTCGGGGTGAGACACTTTTATTGGACTCTGCGAGCCATGCGGACATAGGCGTGCAGGGCTACCTGCGCTCCGTGTGACCGGTCGCATGAAAGGATCCTCTGATGAGACATCTTCACAGCCAGCGTCTGCCAGCCAACCATAAATTCAGGAAGGTTAATCCGGACATTGTGCGCCGTCCTGGTTCCGGCGTTGAAGACTAAGAACCTTCCACCTCCGTCAGGTACAACCAGTTTCGTGGCCCGCTCCTCCGCTACCTTACCTGCGTCCGCTGATTCCTCAGCCGCTTCTGCCTGTCGCTTGCCGAACGACAGTGCAAAAAAATGGAGATGCCCATCGCTCCGAGGGCCATCCAGAACGCCAAGAAGTCCATATTCAGCCCCTAGAACCTGATTCCATTGCGCCAGTCCTTGCCACGCCACTCCAGATTGCAGGTGTTATCGCGACTGACGATCTTGTTGCGATAGCCATCACGGTAGGAGTATTTAACAAGCACGCGGTACCCATACTTGGACATCTGCTGCGATGTGACCTGGTCTATCGAGAACTCGGATCTGATCTGTTCATCCTCGCGAACGTACTTCTCGCAGTAAGCTTCTGCGCTAGACCGAGTAGCGAGCGATGCAACTCGCTGCTCTTCGGCCTCGGCAGCCTTCTGTTGATTACACGAGTTCACGCCGGACATGACGCCCCAGCCTATGCCCACAAGCAGGATCACGGTCCAAGCCCGTTTGCCTCCGAACAGACTCACAGCATGGTCGCGTCTTGTTGGAGCCTGCGGTAGCGGCAAGTCTCAGACTTCGTAGTCGTCCTGCCGTCAGGGGTCTGGTTTACGACGCTCAGCGGGACATCCCACGCGATTTCGTCGTAGGTGAGGCTCACTTCTTTGACTTCGCCGGTGAAGGTCACCGATACAACCTCGTACGGCTTGGGTGGCACTCCCGCTATCTCGCGACCGCTGTTTTTCGCAACAGCCTTGAGTTGAGCCTCGCAAGCCGCCTTGACCTTTGCGACTTGAGCCGCGTCAAAACTCACCTGGGCTTCAGGGGTGGGCGTGTATTGGTACGGGTTGGCTTTTGGTTCATCCTTGCCGGCACACCCGGTGAGTGCCAGAGCAGTAAGCAGCACAATGGTTGCTGCTCCCCCAGTTTTTCTCATGCCACCAAAGTATCTGGTGAAGGTCCATACTTCCGCTCCATGAAGGCTCTCACGTGCCGATGTCTGGCCTGCTCAAAGATAATGAGACAGTGGATCAGATTGCTCAAATTGTTGGCCCCGCCATTGGCTTTGCCGTGTCCTTGGTGGGCCTTTTCGTTGCCGTTGACCAAATAGCATCAACAGCGCGGTTGCGACGGCACGTGACTTTTTGGCACGAACGATCAAAGGCATCTTCGTTTGCAAGCGATGCAGCTGTGGCACAGAGCATAGAACGTGACGCAACCGCCAGATTACTCGCCATTCACGCTGTCCCTGCTTGGAAGCTGCTGCTGCCAGTCAGCATACCTGCGGCAATGCTTGCGGCCACGTGGCAGATTGGAGGGTTCGCGGGAAAGATCCCACGTAAGGAACTCACGTTTGATCGCATAATTAATGCGGCGAATGAGAACGGGGAGCTCCTGTTCTTCCTGCCATGCGTGCCCGTCATGGTGATAGCTCTGCTCTCGTTTATGTCCGTTTTTGTTGAGCGAGCGAAAGTTCGAGACGCCTATCTGAACGGTCAGCCTCTGAGTCCGGCCCCAACTAGCTTGGGAGCGAACCAACTGTCGGCTGCTGGGACACTCGGCACGCTCAACACTCTCCTATGGTTGCCGCTGTCTACCGCAGGTGGCCTCATTCTGGCGTTTGCTTTTGGAGTCAGCAATGGCCTGCGGGAACAGCCATCGGCCACCCCATTCTTCCCCGAATGGCTATCACTATTGATCATGGGCGGAGTGCTAGCCTTCATGCCCGTCCTACACGTGGGGCTGACTTTGTACGCCGAGCTTTCAGTACGGTGGCGACACCCGCGTCCGCTAGGGTCCCGGTTGCGACTACTTCGCACCGCTGGAGCAAAAGCATCAAATCTAGGCTTTCCAACATCTCGTCGAAGGATTCAATAATCAGCGATTAGCCAAGCTGAGATCTGCAGAACAACGGAGACACTCTTCTGCGAAGATCTTTGAATGGACCTATTGCAGCTGCTCAAGTGGGAAGACGAGCTGATACTTCGGGCGGGTGGTGTGGTTCTTGCCCTTCTCGGAGCCGTCCTCACCTCACCACACGGATGGAAGCGGCTACTGTTCCTAATCAAGTTCTGGCTCAAGTCACGAGTGGTAATAGTCCAGATGTGGCTCAGCCAACACTTGCGGTTTGTGCGGGCACCGTCAACCACCGCCTCAGTTGCATCGATCGTGAGCGCGAACCGAGAGCTCACAATGAGAGGAACTGCTCAATTTGTCATTCCTCAGGATGCCACAACGGAAGCAAAAATAGCTTTGTTGGAAGTTGCATTGAGAAACCTTCAGAACACAGTGAACAGCGACTTTAGCCACGTGGAGAATAAGCTCAGCGAGGTTGCCAGCTTGGTCCGAGATGCTACTGAGAGGACAACCGAACTCCATACGAGGATACTCACTACCCAAGACGAAGCGGCGTCAATCGGTGCTGCAGGAATCCCTGTCATTGCGTTCGGCATTCTACTTAGTGGGATACCCAGGGAACTAGCCATTTGTCCCGTTGTCGGTTGGGCGGTTCTGGCCGGTTCAGTATTTCTGGGGTACGCGATGACTCGAAAAACTATTAAGGACGGAGCTTGGACTAAGAAAGGGAGCCAAACCTAGGTGGAATCTTGTAGCAGTCGCGGCCGAAGATTCATAGTTGCCGAGTTTGGAATGCCACTCTACAGGGCCGCCCTAGCCTACTCGTCAACCTAGATCCGCCGATCAACACATATGGGTGCTTATCGGCGATATCAGGTTTTGGGGGTAGCTTGTTGGCTGGCTTCAGCGAGCGAAGGGCGGGACGTGGGCGTCGTTGAAGGGCTCGAACCAATCCTCGATCTTCATGGGCGCCAGGCCCAGCTGCAGGTTTAGTTCAACGTCATCCTCAAAACCGTCCAAGGCGTTTTCGTAGAGCATCTCGCTGTCCGTGTCGTCAAGCATCTGTTCTTCGAGCCTCCCCCGCCAGCCGTCCGGAAGGTCGAGGTCGTAGAGGTCCTGGATGACCTCGACCTGGTCGTACAGGCAACGCAATGCCAGTTCCTGCGCGACGCAGGAAGGCTTGATCCAGCCGCGGATCAGAGAGCCGGTCATGTCCGCAGCGATCACGAGGAATTGTTGAGCAAACCGGACATCGTATTTATCCGCATGGCGGGGCGGCAGCCCCGACAAAACGAACGTGTTGGCGATGTCGTGGCGGTCCGCTTGGTCAAGGCTTTTGAGGCCGTTGAGGTCTTCGAAGAGCTGATCAATGAGGACGGCAGAGGCTTCCCAGAGCACGCCGGCCAGCAGTTTCGCTTGAAACAGGCTCTTGTCGCGCCGTTCCGGCGTGATGCTATCGAGCCACTCAAGGTCCTCAGCGCCCAGCCGGGTCAGTTCGTCGTCACTAAGATCCTCCATGCGGGGTTCGAAACCGAGCTGCTGCAAACTGAGGCCAGTCAGTTCCTGTCCAACGTGGAGTGCGTGCTCGATGTAGTTTTCTTCCCGCGTCATGGCCTTGATGCTACCGGCTCGGGTGGTCGCGCTTGCCGGGACCAGGACTTCGTCTTAGAGTGGCAGGAGTTTCACCACTTTCACCACTTTCACCTAGTTTCACCTGTCTTCTGCCTGGAGGAGTTGCCGTGCTGAACCCGTTCAAACCGACAGCCGGAGCAACCCCACCAGCGCTGGTGGGCCGGGCCGGGCTGCTGGACGAGTTCGAGTACGGCCTGCAGCAGGGTTCCGGGGCGCCGGGGCTTCTGACCATCATCACGGGCTCCAGGGGTATCGGCAAGACCGTGATGTTGAGTGAAGCGGAAAGCATCGCCCGCGAGCATGGCTGGGCCGTCATCTCCCGGACAGCGACTCCCGGCTTCCTTGCCGGGATTGGTGATGACATGCTGCGCCTTCTTGATGAGATTGGCGCCGGCCCTCCCTCCCGGAAGATCACAGCGTTCTCCGCGGCGGGGTTTGGGCTCACCACACAGCTACCTCCCGAACGTGCCAATGACTGGCGTCGGATAGGAAGCGAGCTGCTGCGCAGGCTGTCCGAAAAGGGCACCGGTCTGGTCATGACTATCGACGAGATCCACGCTGTCGACCGCACGGAAATCTCGCAGCTGGCCGCCGACGTCCAGCACTTCATCCGCGAAGGGCTACCTGTTGGTCTGATCTTCGCTGGCCTGCCCTCGGCGGTGTCGGACCTCCTTAATGAAGGTGTGGCTACGTTTCTGCGGCGGGCCGACCGGATCAATCTCCACGAAGCGGCCATCGCCGAAGTCACCGCTTCTTACAGCGAGCTCTTCACGCAGGGCGGGATCGACGTCTCCCCTGTGCTCATTTCCAAAGCTGCCGAGGCTACGGAAGGGTATCCCTTCTTGATCCAGCTCGTTGGTTATTACCTCTGGCTGGAAGCGGGAAGAGCGGGGTGGGCGTTGGATGAGGCCAGTGTTGAGCGTGCCATCGTCGCCGCGGAGCGCCGGAACAGCCTGGTGGTCGTGGAGTCGGCACTATCGGACATCTCCGACAAGGACCGCGAGTTCCTGGATGCCATGGCTGCCCAGGATGGCCCCTCCGCGGCCGGACAGATCGGCGGGATCCTGAAAGCCAAACCCAATGTCGTTTCCAAGTACCGGAAGCGGCTCATCGCCGCGGGCCTGATTGAATCCGCCGGCTATGGGAAAGTCGATTTCGCAATCCCTGGACTGCGGCAGTACCTCCGTGACCAGGGCTGAGGGGTTTCTGACGATTGCGGCAGCACCGCGGTGATTTGCGCAGCAAGCTGTTGCGCAAATCACCGAGGTGTTCGAACGCCCATGGTTTGGCCGTGCAATTGTCCAGACCGTCTGGACAATTTGGGCGAGGGTTCGCCAAGGCTGGCCGGATTCATGGTTTGATGCTCCTGACGTCGGGGAACCAGCCGTCGGGTGCTTTCTTGGGTTCCAGGAGTTCAGGTTCGCGGTGTTCTTTCATGTCGCAGTTGTAGAACGGTCCTTGTGGTTCCAGGAGGATGCGCATGTGGTGGTCTGCGTGGTCTCTCCACCAGACGCTCATGCCAGTCGCGGGGTCCAGACGTAGGTGCTCCCAGGCCCGCCAGAGTGCTGCGACCCGGGAGACGGCTTCCGGGTGGAAGTACCATTCGGTGCACCATCTGGCCGTTTTCCCGGTGACGTTGCGGATGTAGGTGGGTAGTAGCTGTTCGTGGAGGAACTCTTCGGCGGATCCGTAGACGAGCTCCGGCGCTTTCTCCCCATCTCGACCGTCCGTGCCCGGTGGGGGTGTGTCCGTGTCGTACAGGTCGAAGTCATTCGCCATGGGACCGGGTCCTTCCTACCTTGTAACCCAGGGATTGGCCGCCGGCTCGGCGGGCACCGAAACGGCCGGTTCTTCGGGGCGCGGGCTGTAGGTCTTGATGGAGGACTCCACGGCTTCCTTGTGGGGTCCGGTGTACCAGGGCATGGTGCGGACGAGCGTGGCCGGGGCGCCGGAAGCGAGGACGACGGCGCGGCCGCGGTCGAGTTCGGCGAGGTTGGAGATGTCGAAGATGCGTTCCTTGCCTTCTTGACGTGAGCGGCTGGACCCGGACTTACCGGAGGACGTGGAGACGTTGATGTAGCTGTAGTCACCGATGAGGTCCATGAGCTCGCGGAGGAAGCCTGCTTCTGCCACGCCGCCGCCGTAGACTTTCACGTTCGCCGCTGACCAGATTTTCCGCATGTTCGCCTCGCCCCACAGCTCGACACCTTGGGACCAGGACTGGAGGATCCCCATGACGATCAGGCCTTTGGAGCCGTAGTGGCTGAACTGGTCCGGCAGCCCGGCCCAGCGGACGACGTTGGCCAGCTCATCGAGGGCGAACAGGCCGGGCTTGGGTAGGCGGCCGCCGCTGCGCTCGGCGCGTTCTTCCATGGTTTCGGCGATGGCTACTGTCAAGGCGGTCGTGATGGGGGCCGCGGAGCCGGCCCCTTCTTTGGAGAGGATGTAGATCGTCTCCTGCGAGGACGCGAATGCGTGCGGGTTGAACTGGGGTCGTGGGTCGGTGGCCATGGTTGTGCCGGGCAGCGGGGTGATCCAGCGGAGGGTGTTGCGGCTCTTGAGGCACTGAATCATCTTCTCGGCGGTGCCGAAGATCCCGTCGCGTTGCTTATCGGCCAGTTCCAGCGTGGATTCCAAGCCCTTGTACTGCAGCTCGTAGCCGTGCTGTTTGAGGATGTTGATCGGTTCCCGGTTCACCTGCTCTGTCACCCACAGGTAAACCTGCGTGATGGGCAGTTCCCCGAGCGCGGCCGCGAGGAAGTACGACGTCAGAACGTCCTCAGCTTTGGGATCAAAGTAAGCGTCCGGGTTGGACCCCGGGACGCGGGACCCGGCCGAGAAGTGCTGAGTGAGTCGGTACGCCTTTTCTTCGTCGGTGACGTAGGTCAGGATCGGCCACCACCAGCCCGGCACTTCCTGGGCGATCCCTTGGGGATCGAACCCCCATACCCGGGCGATCAGCTCCCGCACACCGCGGGTGGCATCTATGACGTCGCGTTTGTTCGAGGTAGAGACCACCGCACCTGGTGCGTCCAGGATGGCCGGGATGACCCGCGAGGTCGATTTACCGGTCCGCGGCCCCCAGATGTCCAGGGACAGGTCTTCCCAGGACTGGATGAACTTCTGCCCGGTGGAGACCACCTTTCCCACCACGATGCCCGGAGTGTCGGTGACCCCAAGGCGCTCGGCCGTGGCCTTGGCTCCTTTCTCGGAGAACGCGGCCAGCGCCTTCCCTCGTCCAAGGTAGCGGGCGGCTTTATCGACCCGGGCACGCTGGGAGGCGCCTTTCCGCCAGGCCATGAGCACCACGATGGCCAGTGCCAGCACGACGCCGGCCATCAGGCAGACAACGACCGTGGCCTCGGTCGGCCACGGCACGCGGCCCTTGATCAGACCGACGATCAGATCAACAGGGTGGGCCGGTGGCGCTTGGAGGCCTGCCATCGCCGATCCAAGGTGCAGTGCCGCGTAGGTCCCGCCGCCAAGGATCACGATGAAACCGATGGCGAGCCAGACCAGCAGGGTATCTCCGAGGCCGATTCCTTTGCGGTTGGGGGCGCTCACTGTGAGCCTCCTTCGATGGGCAGCGTGCGGGGTGCGGTTTCCAGCAGGGGTTCCGGGGCTGCATGCCATTTACCGTCGGTGTCATTGACCCCGTCGGGGCCTTTCTCCAAGGAGGTGAGTCCGACCTGGACGGGGATCCCGGGGCGGCCGCCGACCTTGATGAGGAACTTTCCCCGGCCCGGGGGTTCGACGTCGACGCCGCGGGAGTCCCACGCGGGCGGGTCCTGCCAGCCGATGAGTTTGTGCTGTTCCTGCCGTGACAGGGGAATGGCTGAGGTCAGCTGGGGCATTTCGGAGGCGGGGAGGCCGCCGCAGAGGACCATGCCGGAGCGTTCGACGAAGCCGCGGGCTTTCATCCGGTCGTCCTCGGCCGGTAGGGCCAGCAGGTCGGACATGGTGTGGGAGATCATGATCTGACCGACGCCGACGGAGCGGTTCAATCGGGTCAGGGCGTCCACCCGGTCGACCATGCCTTTCCCTGCCCGGAGTGCCCGCCACAGCTCGTCCAGGACGACGAAGTAGTTCCGACGTGGTTCCAGGCCGGTGTCGGCGAGGGCGTTGGCGACGTTGACTGTGCCGAACCCGTAGGACCAGCAGGCGAGCAGGATGGCGGCTTGGAGGTCCGTTTCGGTCTCGTCAATGCTGGAGACATCGAAGACGACGGCACGGTCGCGGACCATCGGTTCGGAGGTTTGCCGGGAGAAGATCTCTCCGAGTTTCCCGCCACCCGTCAAGCCCATCAGGGTTGCCTCCAGCGCCCGGGTCTCGCGCTGGTAGATGGTCATGTCACCGCGGTCCAGTGCGACTTGCCGCAGTTCGGCGGGGGCGGAGACGATCACATCCAGCAGGTCTTTTAGGACTGGGATGCCGTCGAAGCGGTCATCGAGGACGCGAAGGGCGCGGTCCAGGATGGTTTGTTCCTGGTCGGTGGGCGGGCTGTTCCGGCTGATGGTGATCAGAGAGACCACCATGGTCAGGCGGCGGCCGTGCGCGTCGGCCCTGACCCGTGCGGCGTCTGCGTGGTGTCCATTCTCTTCGAGGAGCTGGGCGGCTTCGACAGCCTGGCCGGGGTCCAGGATGTTCAGGTACCCGACGCCGCGGCCAAGCCGGATGACTTGCCCGCCGAGGGCTCGGACGGCTTTGACGTGCTCACCTTTAAGGTCGCCCAGGATCAAGGGGTGCACGCCTTGTGCGGCGAGTCCGATGAACATTCTGCGGACCACGGTGGATTTGCCCAACCCGGGTTTTCCGAGGATGAAGGCTGAGGGGTTGGAGATCAGGCGTGCGCGTTGGAACCAGCTGATCGGGTCGCAGCAGACTGTGGCCTGGGTTTCCTCGTGTCGGCCCAGCGGGACGCCGATCATGGGCGAGGACGCTCCGGAGGAGAACGGCCACAGGCCGCAGACCTGCACGGTGGTTCCCCGGTACTCCTTCACGGAGGGAACGAGTTGGGCCAGGCCTCCGCCGCGGCCGGCCCAGCCACGGGCACCCGGCCCGGCCTCGCGCGGATGCTTCCCGGCCGTCTTCTCCGCGGCCTTCGCAGGAGCAGTGCTGTGTTTCGAGGAACGACCGAAAAGCTTCATCGGGGCCATTACAGGGCGTCCTTAATCTCGGACGGGAGCATGCTGTGTTGGGGCAGCACGAGGCCCATGGGCAGGGATGCGGCGAAGGCGGTGTCCTGGGATCCGTGGGCGCGGCGGAGCAACACCCGGGCGGTGCCGGAGGTTTGCTCGACGGCCGCGACGGCGTCTGCGAGGCGTTCGGCGTCGGTCACGGTGGCGGTGACGACCAGGCCGAAGTTCACCAACCCGGCGCCTTGGGCTTCTTCCTGCGCGGTCTGCGCCGCCGAACGGGCATCGACCAGGGCGCGGGCGGAGGGGCGGGTTCCGGAGGTGATGCGGACGTTGGCGTTGTTTTGGTCCCGCTCGACGACGGCCGCGGCGCGGGCCGAGTCCATCGGACGGTACAGCAAGGAGACGCGTTTGCGGTCGATGTCTCCGTGGGGGGCGAGCAGGCGGGACAGGACGGAGGAGTTCACCGATCCGCGCGGGGCGCCGGTCATCGTCCAGGAGACCGAGTACGCGGAATCGTGCCGGTAGTCATCCCAGCTTGCTTGTGTCGCGGTGGGGCCGACCTCACCCCACGTCAGCGACACGGGGGTGCCGGCGGCGTGGGCTTCATCGATGATGAGTGCGGCGGGCGGGTCGTAGGCGATCCGGACGACCTCGCAGAGTTCCTGGGCCGTCAGGGGCCGGGCGATCCCGGCGCCGGTGGACTGCAGCCGTGCGGACAGGCCCGGGATCCGGGAGGCCAGGTCGCGGGCCACGTCTTCCGGGGTCCGTTTCTTGGCCCCGGTCCGGATGGCGGCGTTGAACGTCAGCGACACCCAGGCCCGGACCGTGGCTGATCCTTCCGGGTAGGTGTCCACGACTTCGTGCAGCATGTCCCGGGCGAAGACGGGCGCGGCCGGGTCGAAGTTGGCCATGACTTCGTTCCGGAGCCGGTACCCCGAATCGGGTGCGGTTTCGACGGTGACGGCCGCGGCGTCAAGTCCTGCTTCATCGGCCAAGGAGGCGAGCCAGCCGCCCCAGTTCGCGACCCACGCATCGACCTGTTCGGGGTCAACCAGGGAGGCACCGTCGGGTTCGGTGGAGAAGATCACGGTGAAGTGACTCGTCGTGGGTACGTGCAGCAGGGCGAAGGGTCGCTTGTAGGAGTCGGTGAACTCGTACAGGGTCGACTTCGCCGCGAGCCCCGGGAGTTGGTACATCCCCCACCCGGTGACACCGAGTGGGCCGGAGCGGTAGAGGTTCGTCCCCGAGGACCGGGAGATCTTGAAGGCCATCCGGGTACCGAAGCGATCAACGACGGACTGGCCGTGCTTGTCCTTGACTGTCAGCAGCAGCACGCTGACACCGACAAGGGCAAGAACACCCAGGCCAACAAGCAGGCCCCACAGGGCGAAGCTCACAATGCCCAGCAGGAGCCCGCCAAAGAAAATAACTGTGGTGACCGTGCTGAGGCTGGCCAGCCCGGCCGTGCGCGGTACACGCCAGTTGCCGTAGGACGGTTCTTTGTACTCGGTGTTAATTGCTGCCACTGGGTCCCTCCCCTGTTGAATCCTGTGCGGTCTTTTCGATGGCTTGCGACGTCCTGGACGCCAGTTGTGCCCCTGCAGCGACAGCCACACCGGCAGGGCCAGCTGCCGCTGCTCCCCCGCTGGCTCCGGCCGCTGGTACACCTCCATGGGCACCAGACGCCGTTCCCGCCGTGCCAGCTGCCCCTGCCTTGGCTGTTTCAGCGGCGCCGGCGGCCCCGCCCGGACCGTTAGCGCCCGGAGTGGGTTGCCCTCCCCCACCTCGTGGCCCGGTTGGCCCGGTGCTACCCTTCGGTGCGCTCCCGGTATTGGTGTTCTGGGTGCTCGTTGATGCCGGTGTGGGTGCGGCGTCTCCCCTGCCGCTGCCGCCCCGGCCCAGCGAGACCGCGCCCGTGGCCAGTGCGCCGACGGCCGCTCCAGCCCCTCCGCCGCCTCCGGAGGCTACGGCCGCCACCAAGGGCGTCACGAACCGCATCAACGCAGGCAGCGCGAACAGCGCCACGAGCATCAGCGTGAAACCCGTGATGGATTGAACCAGGCCACTGAGATTGGCTCCGTTGCCCATCAGTAGGAAAGCCACCGAGTACACGATGGCCGCGGCCGGTTTGTAGACGATGAAAGCGATGGTCCAGCCGACGGCCTTCTGGAACCACTGCCGGCCCATCTCGGTGTTGGTGAACGACGCCGTGGTTGGCAGGATCCCGGCGAGGATCACAAGCATGCCGCTGCGAACCACCATCAGCACGATCTGAACCATCGATGCGATCAGCCCGATCAGGCCCAGGACGATCAGGATGAACACCCCGACACCTGGCTGGTTAATGAGCAGCAGGAGGTTCATGGACTCGGCGAACCCCTTGCCGTCGGTGGCGCGGTTGATCACCATTGCGGAGAACGCGTCAGCCGCTACGACCAGGATGGAAATGACGCCCAACCCGGTACCGGAGACCAGGGTCAGGGTAATCAAGGAACGGAGCAGATCCTTCAGGGGCGCCCCGCGCTGTTCCCAGATCAACCGGATGCCGCCAAGGATCACGGCCAGGACCGCAAGCGCGAGCGTCCACGGCATCAACTCGCTGCTGACCATCGACACGATAGGGCTGGCGGTGGTGCCGTCCGGGCTGCTTGCCAGGTTCACGGTCGGCATAGAAACCCAGAACGTAGACAGAGTCGTCACCATCTGGCTCATGCCCTCAAGGATGGCTTTGGCCAGGTTGCCCGTGGCGTCATCTGCCAGGCCGGAGATCCAGTCGCCAACCGGGTTCCACACTGGCCTCATGCGCCGCTCCAGGGGATGAAGCCTGAGAGGTCACGGATTTGACTCGGTTCCTCCAGTGGTGCACCGGTATCGGCCACGACACCTTTCCAGTCACCGTCTTGCCAGAGAAGGGTTGTGCGGACGGACGCGAGAGCGCCGGTGTCTGCTTTGAAGGCCAGATCCACGACCGCCTGATTCGCCGTGTACGAAACGTTGAATCCCGCAATTTGGACTTTGACGGTACTCGACGGTGCAGATGACTGCGGGGTTCTCATGCCGGCATCGCGGCCGGGGCCTTCAGCGGCAAGCTGGTCAGCAATCGCGCGTTCCTTGGAAGGATCACTGCCCAAGGCCCAGAGGTTGACTGCTGCGTACAGGGCCCCTTGCGGCGAGCGGGCAAAGCACGACCTGATGCGTTGGGCATCAGTCTTGCCCGGACCGATTTTGGGATCTGTCGGGGCCGCCATCGTGCCAACCAGTTCCCACTTCGTTGCCGGAGCCTTACCCAGTGCCTTCTCCGTCGAGGCGGGAAGCCCGCAGATGCTGGCGTCTGCCGCGGCGGACTCGCTGGGGCTAGCAGCGGGCGAACTGGTCGACTCTTCGGGAGCTTGTTGTGCGTTTTCCTGTCCTTTGGGGAGCAGGAAGATGACGATGGCTGCTGCGATCAGCGCGACCACCAGCGCGGCAGCAATGATGAAACCGGGTTTGGTGAACGGATTGGCCTCGGTGGTGCTCTCTGTTGACTGGCTCAAGGGTGAACCTCCCGTTGATGGTGCTGGTTTAGACGAAGGCGCGGACGATACCGGCGGCGCCGGTGATGATGATGCAGCCCAGGACGACCCAGCCGAGCTTTTCCAGGGATTCGGCGCCTTCGCCACGACGGAGTTTGATGACCATGGTGATGCCGACGACGATGATGCCGAGGACGCCGAGGACGAGGCCGATACCGGAAGCCCAGTTCAGGACGGTGAGCAGGCCTCCGGCTTCCTTGGGAACTTCCGGTTTGGGGTCGGGGATGACACTGGTGGCGATGGCGGTGAGAGCGTTCATAAGTGGGACCTTTCAGTAGTTAGTGCTTGGGGTGGTTTCCGTGGCCAGGGCAGCGACGTCGGTGATGAAGCGTTGGTAGTGACGTGCCGGTGGCGCAGTCGTGGGGTTGCCGTGCCGCCATTCCTCGACCCAGGGAAGGATCCAGAGGCGCGGTGCTCCCCCGCCGACGATCGCTGCGAAGTCCCGCAGCGCCTTGGGGGTCTTTCCCGGGGCGTCCGCCAGGACGGCCAGGCCGAGCAGTTCAACCTCAGGTGCTGCTCCCGATGCCCATTGGGTCAGGGCGCTTTGAGCGCTGGTGAGCCCGCGCATATCGGCGCGGCAGACCAACAGCACCCGCGGCGTGCTGCCGCCCTGCGGAACGGGCCAGGAGTGGCCCGCCGGGCGCGCCCCGGGAATCAGTTCTGCGATCCGGCTCTCGCCCGCTCCCCCATGGCTACCGACAACCCACAGCGCCGCGGCACCTGACATTCTGCGGCTGGCCAGCCGGTCAGCGGTGTCAGGCTCGACCATTCCCCGCAACGGAGTGCTGATCGCCGCAGCCGGTGGGACATGCACGCTGGGTGTGTCCTCTTCGACGTCGGCGGCAGGGCTGGCGATCCAGGGGTTCAGAGAAAGTTGCATGGTTCCTCCTTTCGTCGATCTCCGGTGTGGGGTGGTTAGAAGCCCTTGGCGACGGCCGCGGCCGCCGCCAGCCAGGCCCGCTGGGTGGCGGGTTGGAGGGTTTCGTAGCGGATGGGGCCGTTGACCAGGGCCGGGTCGTAAGGGATCCGGACAACGGCGCGGACGAACGGCTCGAAACCGTCCGCGATCCGTTGCGCCTCCGCTTTCGCCCGTTTCAGGGCCTCGCCGGTCATGCTGCGTTTAGCGTCGGTGGATTCGGAGACGATCACTACGGCGTTGCGTGCCAGTTCGGCGTCGTGGCCACCGCGGGATTCGAGGGTCTGCAGCGTCAGCCGGGCGGCTTCTGCACGGTCCTCGATAGCGGTGACCGGGACGACGAGCTGGTTGGTGTGATCGATCATCCGGCGCCAGTTCGCGGCCCGGGCGGTGTTCCCGGAGTCCATGACCACCAGGCGGTAATAACGGGTCAGGACTTGGTGGGCGATGTCCACTTCCTCGGCGGTGACTTCGTGGTCGCCTTCTTCGTTCTCATCAGAGCGCAGCACGTCGAACTTGTCGGCCGTCTGGTGATGGACGAACTTGGCGATCTCGGCCGCGTTCGTCGACGGCGAGAGCAGTTCCGTGGAGGAATCGATGAGGTCAAGGACGCTGCGGTCGTGCGCGCCTTTTTCCGTGCGCCAGCCCAGGGTGCCCTGGGACTCGTTGTTGTCCCAAGCGACCGTGGCCGCGCCGCTGTAACGGGCAAGGATGGCAGAAAGCATCACGACCGTGGGGGTCTTGTTGGCCCCTCCCTTGCGGTTGACCACGGCAATGGTCCTCGGTCCTGGCCAGTGCTGGCTCACCGTGCGGATGTCCTCCCGCTCTGCCACTTCCTCAGGAGAAGGGTCCATCCGAAACCCCAGGCGGGTGAATGCCCCACGCCAGCCCTGGGTGGCCGGTTCCAGCACCGGTGTACTGACCAGAAACGAGGTTTCCTTCAAACTCCGCCGGGTCAGAGGTTCCTCCGGAGCCACGGCCTCAGAGACCGCCGGCCCGTTCGAGCTGGCAGGCTCAAGCGCAGGAGCACCTACTGCTGACGTGTCGGGCTTCGTGGGTTTCGGCGCCCAAGGCTGGTTCTCCACCGAGGCCGTCCCCTCTTCGCGTGCTGCCGGCACTGCGGGGGCAGGGATTGGCTCCGGGGAAACCACGAGGGCTGTCCCGTTGCTGGCGGGGGCTGCGGTTTCGGGTGTTGTTTCCGGAGCTTGTGCCCGGCGACGGGTCGGGCGGGGTTCGTAGAGGACGGACTCGATCGTGTTGTCTGGGTGGACGATCAGTTCGCCGTGCCCTTCGGGGTCCTCGATCTGGACCCGGACAGGACGCTGGAGCGTTTGTGCTTCTCCGACCACGAGCGCCAGGGCGTTGTTGCGGAGGTCCTGCAGAGTGTCCCCGTCGGGGACGACACGGGAGTTGCCGGCGACGACAACTTCGGCAGTTCCGTTGTCGCGGACGATGGCCCTGATGCTTGGGAAGGCCAGGACCTCGGTTGGTGTCGTAACCATGAACGTTCTTCCTTTACGTGTGTGAGATGGACAGGAGCAGTGCTCAGGGCGTTGGTGGTGTGAGGCGGTTGACCTTCCACGGAGCGTCCCTGCCTGTGCGGAGCAGCTGCAGCGTGTAGGTCCCGGCGTTGGTGGGCACAGCTGCTGTGACGCCGTAGCCATTCGCCTCATCTACGGTCAGCCTGGCCGGGCCCGTGACCCGGCTGGCCGGGATGTTGACCGGGTCCACGGCTGAGTAGTCGGCGGTGGCCTGTGGGGTGAGCCACCGGGCAAAATCATTCGCCCACTGCCCCTCCTCCACCGACGGGCGGGCGAAGTCGGCCATCGCCTTCTGCGCGACATCCACCGCCCGGTCCTCGCTGGCCCGATCCCACGAGATGCCCACGGTGGGTGGGACTGTCCCTCCCGGTGCCTGCGGGCCACTTCCGGCGCTCAAGGAAACCGGGGCAGACGGTGTGGCCGATCTCTGTGTGGGGGCCGGTGGGGTGTGCGATGCCGGTGCGCACCCGGCGCACAGCATTGCCACGACGGCGAGAACCAAGGACCTCTTCACTTCTTCTCCTCGTGGTTGGGCAGGTACAGGAACGCCGACGGGACGCGGCTGCTGACGTTCCGGGTGTAGTAGTTGTGGTCATCCGGTGGAGGGTTGCCGTTATAGCCCTCTTCGACGAACGTGCCGTCACCCTTGACCTCCTTGACCACGGCGACGTGACCGAAAACCGGGTCCGATCCCCCGACACCTGGTGCGTACCAGACCACTGCACCGACCCGGGGTGACTTGCCGGTGGGCCAGCCCTTGGCGTCCCAGCCGGCCTTCCACGTCACAGCAGAGCCGAGGGTCGGCCCGTCCGGGCGGAAGTTGCCGTTGAGGAACTTGAACGGTGCGCTGGTGGAACCCATCTGCTGGTTCACCCGCCACAGGGCGAAGTCCACGCATTCGCGGTAGAACATGCCCAACGGTGAAGCCGCAGCTGAGCCTGATCCGACCTGCTGCCAAGTCGGTGAGTTCTTCCACGGGTAGTCATCCCCGGTGCCTGACTTCCCCGTGATTCCGCAGTCGCCGCCGTCAACGGAGAACTTCCCGTCAGAGAGCGCTTGGACGACCTTGACCGCTTCGGGCCAGTACCGCTGGTAGTGATACGGGTCCGCGTTGCGCTGGACCTTGTTCCCTGCGATGGTCGGCTCCAGCAGCTCCCAATCCGGCACGCCCTGCAGCGCCTTGATGAAGTTCGTTGCACTGGTGGTCGGGTCCATCCGGTCCTTATAAGAGCCCCACGCGCCGTTATCGCGCTGCTGGAACAATCCACGGGAGTCCGGTCCGGGACCGTCGCCGTAGTCCAAAACACGCAGCCCCGACTCCCCCAGGGCCACCATGATGCTGATGGTCTGACCCTTCACGGAGAGATTCAGCGCCTTGCCGGCACTAATGACGGCGGCCGCGTTCTTCAACTGCTCCGAGGTGTACCCGTCAACTTTGGTGCTCCCGCCCACGACAACCGAGACCGGGCCGCAGCCAACGGCAGCGGATTTGGCAGGAGCGAGCAACAGGATGAACGAGAACACCAGCCCAAGAAACAACCCAGGAGTCACGATCAAGGTGACCACCACAGGCGAGCTGCTCTGCCTCATTAGATCGCCCTTCGGAGAGCAGTTTCATGGGGACCCAGCCGGAGTCCAAGTAGTGCCCCGAGTTCTCTCACTTCGCATTCCCCCAGCCTGGTTTTTCTTGGTGCCGCCAACTCCAACGCCACGTGTCCGGTCCGGATGTAGCTCGGCGTGCAGTGGGTTGGCGCAGCTCTTGCAAGAACTAATGAACTCGCTTAAAGGTCTCATCAGTGCTAAAAATATAACACAATCAAGTTGCTATATGAGCTAAGCAATGCTTTTAATGAGTTCATTAGGCAGACTAAGGCAGTGATGGAGGCACATCTGGTGTGAAAATGAACTTTGTAACAGGCACAATGGGGAGCGTGCCTAAATATGCCCTTCCAGAGGAAAACTGGTCAGAAGACCTCCTCATAGCCCAGAGGGTTATCAGCACCCCCGCGCGGCTCGCCATCGTTGGCTATCTTTACACCAACGGTCCGACATTGAGGGCGGTCTTGGTTCGGGACTTGGCGCTGGACACGAACCTGGTCGGGAGAAACCTCGACCAGCTGGAGGACCTGGGCATTCTTGTTGGTGACCCCGCCCGCGGTGAGCGGGTCGGGAGGTCCACCCGCTGGGAAGTAAACAAAGACACGTACGGCCGGATGGCTAGAGCCCTATACGACTTCCTGGGCATCGATATTTCCAAGAACAACCCCGACGGGGAATCTCAGTAACCTAATCCTTCGCCACCCGTAACCGGTATCAGCGCACCTGTCAGGTACGTCAGGGTACTCACTTTGAAGATGGCATCGGCGATTTCAGTTGGTTCCGCGATGCGTCGCAGCGGTGAGGAATCTATGAGTTTCGCCAAGTCCTCGCCTTCGACCTTGGCGAGCATGTCTGTCTTCGTAGGGCCTGGAGCAACGACGTTGATCCGGATTCCCCGAGGCCCGGCCTCCCACATGGCCGAACGAACCAAACCATCCAGGGCAGCCTTCGAGGAGGTGTAATGCGCGGAACCAGGAATCCCTGCGCGGGACGATTCAGAAGAGATCAACACGATGGACCCGGTCCGGGCCCTGCCCATGTACTTGAGCGATTCTTGGACTGTGGTAAACGCTCCGAAAAGGTTTGTTTCCATGACTTCCCGGAGATCTTCCGGCCTCATACGCACCAGAAGGTCCTGACGCGCCATACCAGCGTTGTAAACCACAGTGTCCAGTCGCCCGTAGGCCGTGACTGTGTCCTTGAAGGCAGCCTTGATGGCCGCATTGTCAGTAACATCGCATGTGATCCCATGGACTCCGTCCGGTACCCCGCTTCCTCGATGAGTTCCCACAACGACGTATCCCTCATCGAGAAAACGCCTTGCGGTTGCCTCTCCGATTCCCCTCGATGCTCCGACTACGACTGCCACTGGTGCTTGCTCAATAAACTTGCCCACCGTTGCACCTTACAGGTAGGGTCCCAAGTGGTTCGGCCGGCGGTCGGCCTTACATTTCAAATACCTCAAGTGTGCTGCTGGACAGTGGTGTGCTGGCTTCCAACCCTCTACTTGTTAGGGCTTAGAGTCATGCGCACCGACATTCTCACTGCTGTTTGCACCGCAGCTTCGACCCCATCTCTGCGGATCCTCCGCGCGTTGAACCTCCTTCAGATTCCGCAGCGACTCGAAGAAATCGCCGAGGGACTTGAACTTTGCCCCAGCATTGTCGCCGGTGAACTGTCGAAGCTTGAGAGAGCCGGCATCGTTCGAACATGCAACGGCGAGGTGCGCCTTTCCATTGATTTGAATTCCCTTTTCGGAAACCCATTGATGCCGGCCAAGCAACCAGGCCCGGCTCGTAGAGGAGATGACGCCGATGTCTAAGCCCCGCCTATTTGACGCTCGAGGCCGGTGGGTGGTGCTGGATGCCACTGAAGATGGGGCATCCCTCCTCGCAATCGGCGATCAGGACCACGCCGGCATTAGCCCTCGAAACTGGCTCGACGAGCGAACCCGCAAGGTCTTGCTCGAACGACTTCGGACAGCCCTGACGACCGGACAGGCGTTCGACGGAATCAGTCACTACGAAGGTAAAGAGTTCTCCGTTGTCGCCATTCCCATCGTCTCTCCGGACGGACGGCAGGTTGTCGGAGCCTACGGAATCTTCGAGCATCCCGGCCACCAAGTTCCAAAAGCTCCTCTGGTGGGCACGTGGCAGTGGAGAGTGGATAAGAAGACCGGCAAGAATGTTGGCAACGATGCGTCCATCTGGGACGCGAACCTCTTCAAAATCTACGGACTCGATCCGAAACTCGTCGAGAGTGCCCGCGGCCCCGTCGGGGAGTGGTTGGCCAAGCTGATATCCACAAAAGACCGGGACACCATCAAGCTCGTCATTGACAGTGGTATTTCGGTCAACAACCGAAACCGACACTTACTCTCCTATGAAGTAATCCACGGCTATGGAACAGCCGATCCTCGCAAGAAGCAGATCTCGAACTCCGCCCGGGCATATGACGACCCAGACTACCCGGAGGCCATCATGCTCCGCGGCTTCAGCCGCGAAGTCGACTCACCTATGAAGATCCTCACCCAAGGACTCGACCCTGTGCCCAGCGGTTTGATGACTGAAGCTCTCTTCACCCTCGCCGCAGACCGCGCCTTTGCCGCCATCGACCTGCAGCAGGAAGTTACCTTCAGGACGTCCCCAAAATGGGCCGAATTCGGCCTGCTTCCGGACTTCGAAGGGAATCTGGCCGCTTTGGCTCATCCTGATGACAAGTTCGCCCTCGAGCGTCACTTGTCCTCTGTTGCCGCCGGCCAGACAGGTCCCCAGTCATCCATCGCCGTGAAGATGCGCACCATCGCCGAAGAATGGAAAGACTTCATCCTGGCGGCGGCGCCCATTGACGCCGCCGGCGTCTCCAGCCGCTATCTCATGACAAGCCTCGTCCCAGCTAACGAAGGAGTCTAAATGGGCATCCTCGACGGAAAGACAATCCTGGTCACAGGGATTTTTACTGAACGGAGCATCGCGTACGCCGCCGCTCAACTGGCACAACATGAAGGTGCGACGCTCATCTTCACCGGATTCGGCCGGCGTTCAAAGATCACCCAGAAGATCGTCGGTCGCCTCCCGCAACCAGGTCCAGTCCTTGAACTTGACGCCACAAATCAAGACGATCTGGACTCGCTCCACACCAGGCTCAAAGAGCACACGGACAGCCTGGACGGAATCATCCACTGCATCTCGGCAAGTAAACCGGAAGCAGTAGGCGATGGCTTTATGACCGCAGGTTGGGATGACCTCTCCACGAGCCTGCAAATCTCTGGAGCGTCTCTTCAAGCCGTCACCAGAGCCTGCATGCCCGTTCTACGTGACGGAGCAAGCATTGTCGGGGTTACCCTCGACGGCACACCCGTCTGGCCAATTTACGGTTGGGCGGGAGTCGCGAAGGCGACGTATGAATCGACCAACCGGTACCTTGCCTACCACCTCGGAAAGCGCAACATTCGTACTAACCTCGTCGCTTGCGGTCCATTGGATAATTTCACTGTTGCGGCCATCGACGGCATTGAGAGCGCAGACGGCGTCTGGGAAAGTCGCGCACCTCTTGGCTGGGATAGATCCAACCTTCAGCCCGTTGCTAAGGCCGTCGTCGCCCTGCTCTCCGACTGGTTCCCGGCCACCACGGGCGAAATCGTCCATGTCGATGGCGGCTATCACGTCATGGGGATGTAATGGAGCAAGCTTTCGTCCCGAAAGGCCGCTCCTTTAAGGTTTCGACACGCCAGCAGCGTGTCGTCCCACTTAATTTATTTTTAAAGAGGCAGGATCGAGACATGGTCCCAAACGTGCCCTTGCCTTCAAAGCAGCCTGTGCCTCTTGAGTCTCAAAATCTCAAACCCTGGACCGTCGCTATCCAGGTTGAAGATGCCGAGCGTAAGAAAAAGATCCAGCTTCTTAGTCAAGCCTTCGGAAAGAAGCCAGGTCCGTATCTCACCCAGGTCATTCTGGACTGGATAGACACCATTGACATTGAACAACTGCGACAGGAGCAGCTGCCTATAGCTGAAGCCAGTTAAAGAAGAGCGGCCCATCATCTGACGGGCCGCTACTCCAAGTTACTTGTTCAGATCTCGTTCTTGGCGGGACACGATCTGAACGTATTTCGAAGCTTCCCAAGCGGGTAGCTCCTTTTTTGCACCCTCTGCTGACACAGAAAGCATCTATGCCTATGGTACCGGCACCTCTGCCGTCGTCAACAACTGCCCGGGCGAGTCTTGTTGACCATGTTGAACCCATAAACGCTTGGGGCCTTGCTCCGCTGATCGCTGGCGCGCCGTCGTACCGTTTGGGGCGTTGGATTGGCCAAAGGTTTCAGTATCCTCGGCCGAGGAACGTGCCGAAGATCACCCGGAGTCTTCCGGAGCGTCCTGCTGCAGTGATGGTCCACGGCACGGATGGCAGTGTTGCCACGCTGTGCCTGGACTTTGATACCTCGAAAGCTTTGAAGGGCGTGGTCGACTCCGACGTCGCCCGGGTGGGCCGTTTGCTCTTAGCCTGCGGCATGAGGTTTGTCGAAGACTTCTCCCCCAGCGGCGGCCGTCACCTGTACGTCCCGCTGCACGCCCGCCTGGAAGGCGCCGAGGCCCGGGAGCTGGTCGAAGCGTTGGCGTTGATGGCGACGAGTTTGGACCCGAGCCCGCACCAGAACATCACCGATGGTTGTATCCGTGTTCCTGGTTCGGTTCACAAGTCCGGTGGCCACCAAACCTTGATCACTCCCCTGTCCGAGGCATATGACATCCTGCGGCGCCGTAACCCGGCACGGACCTTGGTGGAGTTGCGTGCGGCGTTGGCGCCTGAATTGGCCCGCAAGCGTGCCCTGAAGGCCCGGGAAGCGAAGACTGCGGCCGCGCAGCGGACCGGTGGGTTCCCGGCGCTGCCGTTCACGGCTGGTAGCGAGTCGCCGTTGCGCCGGGTCGCCCGGACCGGCCTGTACGACACGGCCAGGTACAAGAGTCCGTCCGAGGCCCGGATGGCTGTGCTGAACCACTTCAGTGCCTGCGGCTGGACGCTGCAGCACGTGGAGAGCGAGCTCGCCGGCCAATTCCCTGGACTGGCCGCTCTCTACGGATCCGCAGAACGCCAGGCACGCCTCCTGCCCTACGAGTGGACCAAAGCCCAAAGCTTCACCAGCACCACACCGGCACCGGAAAAACCCCTCCCCCGTAAACATGGGGAGAAGAGTGCCCTTATTAACAACACAAGCCGGACTTTAACCACAGGGGGGGCGGGGAAATCCAGTGTCGCTGGTGTGCACCAGCTCGTGAACGACCTGGAAAATATCCTCTACGGAGTCCTTGACCACAGATTCCAGAAGCGCGGCCGCGAGGGCCTGAGCCTTCGCTTGTTGATCCGTGGACTCCTGGGGTACATGCGGGCCAAAGAAACAGACATTCTCGACGTCGGGTGCCGCACCCTGGCAGCGGCTATGGGTAAGCACCACGTCACTATTGCCCGGCTGTTGCCTATCCTCGCAGCAGCCTCTGACGGGATTCTCACCAAGATCGCCGACGCGCGCCAAAAAGCAGCTGACGTCTACCTCATTCAACTCCCTGAGCATTTCCAGCAACTAGCCAGGGCATTGACTTGGCGGAAAGGAAAAATCCACGCCATCCGCCCCGTCTTCCGGGCCCTGGGAGATCCCGCAGCCCTCGTCTACGAGGCCATCGAACGTGGCCGGCACTCCCCCACCACCGCGGAAATCGTCCGTGCCAGTGGTATTAGCCGCAATGCTTGTTCGGCTGCGTTGGCCGAGATGGAAACACTGGGGATGATCCAGCGCGAGGGCGGCACTTGGCGAGCCACGTCAGTCAACCTGCGAATGCTCGCCGCCAGGCTCGGTGTCCTCGATGACTACCTCGACCAGATCAGCCGCAATCGCCACGAACGCGCCATCTGGCACGCCTACCTTGCCCGGTTCCTCGACACCTACCTTGAAGAAGCAGACCTCTACGACCAGGAACGAGAAGAACACTGGCCACCGCCTGACGAGGCCCTCACACTGTGGCATGAGGCTGCCTAGGCCTAGAGCAATGTCCTAGGGTAGCTAGCCTTGCACTGAATTGGCTGCGGCGAGCCCGTGGATGCAATGCGAATAGATCTAGTTCCGAGATGCTTTAACTTCGATTCCAGCGCTCGTGTGCGGACTGCCTGCTGATCTTCAGCGCGGCGCCTATGTCGGTCCAGGAGACACCTGCTTGTCGTGCAGCATCGACCCCTCGTCCAACACGGGCCTCTGATTCTTTCAGGGCTCGGTATGCTGCTTCCAATTCAGAAACCGCAACAGCCGGTACTGCGTGTGTAGACCACTCTTGTGCGAGGGCGTTCTCAACCGGGACTGATGGGACTGCGTCGCCAAGAAAGGCTACGTATGCCTTGCGCTTCAATAAGTTGGCCTCTTTGGGCGTCAGTACGCGGTTCCATCGAGGCCCCGTCCAGCCGCACGAACAGGCGGCGTGCCAACCTATGACGTGGTCGTCCTGGACGATTTCGTGGTTGGGCATGAGTGGATTGCGAGGATGAGCACCAGTGATCCCTTCGACATAAACGCCTCCTGCCCTGATGTCTCTTGAAATCCGACCGTCGGGTACAACAGCACCCAACCATCCTTCGTGAATTCCGTCCAGCATGTCCCAGCGCATAGTCCAACCTTTGGTCCAGTCCGAAGCTCCCCCACGCGTACAAACCTCGTACTCGTGGCGCTTGTCAGGAAATCCTGACAATGAGATCTTTGCACAAGAGACACTGCTGGAGGATTGAAGAAGCTGTCTGTTTTGTTAGCTGACTGATATCACGACAACGCTTCGACGGATGTGCGGGCGCCGACATCGCTTTGGTACCACTTTGCTAGCACTTTGAAACTGTTGGAAAGGTAGATTGCAGAGGCGCAAGTATATGTATGCGGCTTCGAGAAGGAGCGTCCCCTCTCATTGCAATTTGGGACTGAAGCGCTTGGACTCGTGACATTCTCAGAGCTATGTCGCGCTATCGATTTGCTAGCGCTTTGATAGCACTCTGATACCGCTAGCAAATCGATAGCGCGCGTCCTGTGGCACGCGGGGTTGCCTTGCTTTCAAATTACTAGCACTTTGCAAGTGCTAGTAATTCAAAAAGTGTGGATGAACAGAACACTGCGCTCCAGGTGGCCGAGTCCTGGCGGCACACCTTCGAGCACTACTGATTTGCTAGCGCTTTCATAATGCTAGTGCTTTGCTAGTGCTTTGCTAGCGTTACGAAACTTGATGCAGGCACTCCCCCGCTCGAGGTGTGGGCCCATGGGGCCAAAGATCCCAGTGCCATTGGTGGGCCCAGCTTAGGGTGACGGGCATTCCGCGGTTCTTGTGGGTCGTGGGTTGTGATCTGCTTTCAAATCACTATCACTTTGCAAGTGCTAGGGATTTGAAAGCAAGGATAAGCGGGACGCTGCGCTCGATGCGGCCAGGCGCACTTCTCGCACTAGTAGTTTGATAGCACTTTGCAACTGCTATCAAATCAGTAGCGTGTCGCTAGCAGTTTGATAGCCAGGGTGCGCTAGCGTGAATGCCATGATCATTGTTGTTGGAAGCGAAAAGGGTGGCGTGGGCAAGTCCACGGTTGTCACCAATCTTGCAGTTGAGCTGGCCAAGCGTGGTCTGCGCCTGGCAGTCGTGGACGGGGACCGGCAACGATCCACTGCCCGTTGGGCGGGCGACCGTGAGGAAGCAGGGCATAAGCCGCAGATTTTTGTCGTTGAGAAGCTGGGGAGTCTTCACGAAACACTCCGGGAACTCGATTCCAGCTACGACGTGGTCTTGGTCGACGTCGCGGGCAAGGACAGCAAGGAAATGCGTACCGCTATGACCGCAGCTCACCAGCTGCTGATCCTGACCCAGTCCAGTCAGTTTGATTTGGATACGTTGGAGACGGTCGACCGACTCATTGACACTGCCCGGGACTTCAACCCGGACCTACGCGTCCGAGGAGCCTTGACTCGCGTTTCCACGAATGCTTTTGAGTCTGAAAGCGCCGATGCGAGAGAGTATCTGGCTGATTACCCAAGCATCGAGCCTCTGACAACCGTTCTCTACGAACGCAAGGCCTATCGCGACGTGGTGGGGGAGGGGCTAGGCGTCGTTGAATGGAAGAACCCGAAGGCCGCACGTGAAATCCGGGGACTGGTAGAGGAGCTGATCGGCTGATGGCCCTGAAGAAACGTTCTCCCGCCGACCGGGCTCGCGACGAAGCGATCGAGGCCTTTGGTAATGCAGCTGAACCACTCCTGGCGGCGCCTCCGGCGAGAAGTGAACAACCAACACCTATTCGACCCAGCGTCACGCCTGAACTGAGTGACCTTAGAGATAAGGAGAACCCAAGGACGATGTTGCTTCGCTTCGAAAACGAGATGGATTTGTCTGCACTTCTGACTTCCGTGGCAGCCCTGGAAGGTCGAAAGAAGCATCCTATGGCTTTACGCGCTCTGAGGATCGGGCTTGAGCAGGTCAGAAGCACCTACGAATAATTTCTAGTGCTAGCTATTTGATAGCAGTTCAAAATCACTTGGGCAGTGTCCAAATGGGACGCCGTAGGACCAGCGGGCGGCTCTGACTCGTTTGACAAGCAGCCGAACTAATTCCTCGCTAGCGTGGCTTTTCGGATGAGAAAAGTCGGTAGGGGAGTGATCGGTGGCGGGGCGTAAGAAGCAGATTGATGGTCAGTTGAGCTTTGAGGCTCTGTGGGCGGCACCGGAGGAGGAACGTGATGAACAAGTACGGCAGGCAGGCGCAAGAGGCCTGGAAGATAGCCAGCCCAACCCGGTATGGCGAGATTCAGAACCCGGAGGAGTTCTTCACGAAGCTGGGGGAGCAGGCCCAAGAACGGGTGGACGAGCTGCAGGTCAAGATCGCGGGCCCGGACCCGAAAGGGGAGGGGTATCTGGAGAAGGTCGGCCGGTTGAACGCGGCCCGGGGCCAGGCCGAGGAGATCGTCCGGTACGAGCTGCTTTCGCCTCCGGAGACGGAGGCCGAGGAGGACGAGTACGAGTCCCCGAGTATCAAGGAGCATCTGGAGTTCATGGCCGAAGCGCAACGCCTTCGGGAACAACTCTAGAAACTGCCTCCGAGGGGTTCCGTCCAGCGTCTCAGGAGGATTTGGCGCCGTCGGGTGCCCGGAGCCGTATCAGGGCGAACCTTGAAGCCCTCGAGGTACTCCAAACGCTCCAGACCGAGGACCGGGTCGCCACGGATGCTGAGAAGGCGGTCCTGGCGCGTTGGGGGAGTTGGGGCGCGCAAGGTGTCTTCCAGATCTTCGATGAGTCCCGGGACGAGTATGCGGGGGACCGGGAGCACCTGCGCAGCCTCCTGACCGAGGCCCAGTACGGTGCCGCCCGCCGGACCACGATCAACGCCCACTACACCGACGCCGCCTACGTGAAAGCCATGTGGGCCGCTGTGCAGGATCTCGGCTTCGAGGGCGGCACCGTGTTGGAGCCGGGATCCGGTGTCGGAACCTTCATCGGCTTCGCGCCCGAGAACGCGGAGATGACCGGTGTGGAGCTGGACCCGACGACCGCGGCGATCTCCCAGGCCCTCTACCCCGGGGCCACGGTCCGGGCGGAGTCCTTCGCGGACACCAAACTGCCCACGGGCTACTTCGATCTGGCCATCGGCAACGTGCCGTTCGCGAACGTCGCCCTGCACGATCCCCGGCATAACGCCGGCGGTCATTCGATCCACAACCACTTCATCCTTAAATCCCTGGAGCTGACCCGCCCGGGCGGGATGGTGGCCGTGTTGACGTCCAGCTTTACCCTGGACGCCACGAACCCGGCAGCACGCCGGGAAATGAACCAGCTCGCCGACCTCGTCGGCTCCGTCCGCCTGCCCACCGGCGCCCACCGCAAGGCCGCCGGCACCGACGCCATGACCGACCTGTTGATCTTCCGCCGCCGGGAACCCGGCCAGGAACCGGCCTCCACGCTCTGGGAGACCGTCAGCGCCCGCAGGATCGATGGGACCATCACCCGCCTGAACTCCTACTTCGATGAGCACCCCGACCGGTTGCTGGGGGACCTGCACGTGGCCCACGGCATGCACGGGGCCGAAACCCTGCACCTGACCACCGACGACCTCTCCACCGTCCCGGACCGCCTGAACACTGCCCTTGCCGGCATTGTCGCCGACGCGAAGGCTGCCGGTCTGGTCATCACCGAACGCACAGCGGACCAGGAGCGCCAGCGCGCCGCCTACGTCCCGGCCGCAACAAATGAGTGGGAAGGTCACATCAGCGCCACCGGCGCCGGGTTCACCGTTGTCGAAAACGGCTCGCACACCGACCTGGCTGTCCCTAAAACCCAGGCCGCGGAACTGCGCGCCCTGCTGGGCTTGCGGAACGCCGGCCGGAAGCTCCTCACCGCAGAAGCCGAGTCCCGGGACGACACCGCCGACATCGACATGCTCCGTGATGAGCTGAAGACCGCTTACGGCCGGTACGTGGACACGTACGGGCCGATCAACCGGTACACGCTCCGGGACACCGGCCGCGTGGACCAGGATACGGGCGAGCCCATCCAGGCCCGCACCACACCCCGCCCGGTGACCATTCTGGGTCGTGACCCGTTCGGGCCTTTGGTCAAAGGGCTGGAGAACTTCGACGACGCCACCCAGACAGCCACTCCGGCTGCGCTGCTGTCCAGCCGTCAGGTCCAGCCCCGTCGCCCCATCCTTGGCGTCGATACCGCCGAAGAAGCCCTGACCGTCACCCTCGACACCGTCGGTGAGGTTGACCTGGACTACGCCGCGTCCCTCCTCGGCACCAGCCCGGACGAGGCACGGGCGGCCATGGGGGAGAGCATCTACCAGGTGCCCGGCCCGGAGGAGACCTTTCAGACCCGTGCCGAATACCTCTCCGGGAACGTCCGCGAAAAACTGGACATCGCCCAAGCCGCCGCCCTCACCGACGACCAGTACGCCGTCAACGTCCGGGCCCTCACAGAGGCCATTCCGGAACCTTTGCGCATGGACGAGGTCGAAGCACGCCTCGGGGCGGTCTGGGTCGACGCCGACACCCACCAGGAATTCGTCCGCGACATCCTGGCCGACCCCTATGCCACCGTGACCAACGCGGCCGGGTCCCTGTGGGACGTCAAAGCCAACCGCCACACCCTGACGGCCACGAGCAGCTGGGGCACCCAACGGATGCCCGCCTCCGACATCCTCAAACAGGTCCTCGAACAACGCCCCGTGCGCGTCACCGACGAAGGCGAGGACAAACGCCGGATCCTGAACCCCACCGAAACCGCCGCCGCACAGGAGAAAGCACAACTGCTGCAGGAACGGTTCAGCGAATGGGTCTGGGAAGAACCCGAACGCGCCAACCGCCTCATCGACGAGTACAACCGCCGCTTCAACTCCATCGTGCTCCGCGACTACACCACCGAAGGGGAACGGCTGACCCTGCCCGGGATGGCCAAGGACTTCTCCCCCCGCCCGCACCAACGCGCGGCCGTGGCCCGGATGCTGTCCGAACCCGCCGTGGGCCTGTTCCACCAAGTCGGTGCCGGCAAGACCGCCGAGATGGTCATGGGCGTCATGGAACTGCGCCGGCTGGGCATGGTCAACAAACCCGCCGTCATCGTCCCAAACCACATGCTCGAACAATTCGCCCGGGAATGGCTGCAGGTCTACCCGCAAGCGAGGATCCTCGCCGCCTCATCGGCCGACCTCGCCGGGGACAAACGCCGCCAGTTCGTCGCCCGCGCGTCAGCGAACCAGTGGGACGCCGTCATCATGACCCGCACCGCGTTCCAGCGCGTCAGCCTCAGCCCGGAAGCCGAAGCCGCCTACATGCGGGCCGAAGTCGCCCAAGTACGCGCCGAACTCGAAGCCGCCAAGAGCAACGCCGGGGACAACGGACGTGCCAACGCGAGCATCATCAAACGGCTCGAAAAGGCCGTCATGGGCCGGGAAGAGCGACTGAAAGCCAAACTCGACACCCCCGCCGACCCCGGGATCAGCTTCGAGGAAACCGGCATTGACTACCTCGTCGTGGACGAGCTGCACGACTACAAGAACCTTGAAACACCCTCCAACATCCCCGGCGCCGCCATCACGGGCTCCAACCGCGCCTCCGACCTGCACATGAAGACCGAGTTCCTGCGCCACCGCGAAGGCCGGCGCGTGATCACCGGCGCCACGGCCACACCGATCGCGAACTCCGTCACCGAAATGTACGTCATGCAACGCTACCTCCGCCCGGACCTGCTCCAGGCCGCCGGGATCAAGGACTTCAACACCTGGGCCGCGACGTTCGGGCAGGTCGTTGAAGAAATGGAACTCACCGTCGCCGGCGGGGACCGGTTCAAACTCAAGAGCCGCTTCGCGAAGTTCCAGAACGTCCCCGAACTGTTGAAAATGTTCCACACCTTCGCGGACGTCAAAACCGCCGAAGACCTCAACCTCCCCACCCCGGACCTGGCACCACGGGACGGGGACGGCCTGCGGCAGCCGAACATGATCACCGTTGAACCCAGCCCCGAACTGCGCGCCTACATCCAGGACATCGGCGACCGAGTCGACGCCATTCAGCAGCGCCTTGTGGACTCCGAGGAAGACAACATGCTCAAAGTCTCCTCGGACGGCCGCAAAGCAGCCCTGGACATGAGACTCGTGGACCCCGGCCTGTACCAGGCAGGGCCCACGAAGATCAGCGCCACGGCCGACCTGCTGGCCAGCGTGTACGAAGAGTACAAAGACCGCCTCTACACCGACCCGTCCACCGGGGAACCCGACCCCGTTCCCGGGGCGTTGCAGCTGGTCTTCTGCGACTTCGGCACCCCCTCGGAGAAGTGGAACGTCTACGGCGAACTCAAAGACCAACTCCGCCGCCGGGGCGTGCCCGAACACATGGTCCGGTTCATCCACGAAGCCAAAAACGACAATGAGAAGGGCCGGCTGTTCGCCGCCGCCCGCTCCGGACAGATCGCCGTCCTCATCGGGTCGACCTCGAAGATGGGTGTCGGGACCAACATCCAGAAAAGGGCCGTGCACCTGGTCGACATGGACGCCCCCTGGCGGCCGGCCGACGTCGAACAACGCCACGGCCGGATCCTGCGGCAAGGCAACCAAAACCCCGAAGTGCGGATCTCCCAGGTCGTGACCAAGGAATCCTTCGATTCCTTCATGTGGCAGGGACTGGAACGGAAGTCCAGGTTCATCAACCAGATCATGCGCGGACGCCTCGACGTCCGGGAAATCGAAGACATCGGCGACAACACCCTGAACTTCGCCCAAGCCAAAGCCATCACCAGCGGCAACCCCCTCGTCCTCGAAAAAGCCGTCGCCGACCAGGAACTGGCCCGTCTGTCCCGCCTCGACAGGGCGTACAACAGGAACCAGGTCGCTGTCGCCCACACCAAACGCGGAGAACAAACAGCAGCCGACGCCGCAGCCCACGACCTGCCCCTCATCCACGCCGCCATCGAACGGACCGTGGACACCACCGCCGACAAGTTCAAAGCCACCATCAACGGCCAAACCCTCGACAACCGCACCGACGCGGCCGAAGCCCTCCGGGCATGGGCCGGACGGCAAGGGCACCGGCTCATGAACCTCTACGGCTACGACGAACTCGGCACCATCGCTGCCCTCGGCGGCCACGAACTCCGCGCCAAACTCATCCCCGGCCGGGACCTCGACCGCTCCACAGTGGAAGTCCGCCTCGAAGGAGTCCCCAGAGCCACGACCCAGATCTCCCGCAAGGGCCTGCTGGCAGCAGATGTGGGCACGATCCGGCAGCTCGAAAACAGAGTCTCCTCCCTGCCACGGCTCGCCGCAGACGTCGAAACCCGACGCCAGGATGCTCTCACCCGCATTGACCAAGCCGACAAAGCCCTCGCCGAACCCTTCAAACACGCCGAAGCGCTCAAAACCGCCCAAGCCAACACGGCACGCATCGACCAACTCATAGCCGACACAGCAAAACCAGAAGAACCTGTTCGGTCCGAAGCCGGGCCGAACATCGACCCACGCCTGGAGAAAGTTCAACGCCTCATGAACGCGTCATTTCCGCATCTGTCAGGCTCCGCAGCCCCGGGTGTAGGCGTCACGAGATCCGAGCCTCTCAGACTGAAGCAAGCGCACCAGCAACGGACGGAGTACGACCGCTGAACACTCAACGCTGCCATGCGACTATGTCGGCGGTTTCGAGCCCTGTGCCTGCACGTCCAAACAGATTTCGCTTAGACCTTGACGCGACGTTTGAAGCGTTGTCGCGCTACGCCGTGAACTCTCGCAAACTGAGCACTAATTCGGGTTCGAGTAGGAAATAGATGGCCTTCTGACCGTGGGCGCAGTAATTGGTATCTGCGCAGATCAGAGCGACAAGCACTTTCATGAAGTAAGCAAGCTTCGTTGGGGAACTTGGAAGGACAGAGTTGATTGCCTCAGTCTCGACTTTTCCGATGACGTTGGCTACAAAGCGAGGGACTTTGGCTTTGTGGCAGAGCTCCTTTGCTGTTTTGCCGACAAGCTCACTCGGTTCTGTGTGGATAAGGAGTTCGGCCGCGTTCCACAGGACGCCGCACAACCAGTGATTTCCTTTCCACTTGTGGAGGACGGAGCGGTTCTTGGCTTCCAGTAGATCGGCGGCCGCTTCGGAGAAAATCGAGTCAAGGTCAAACACGCCACAGGCCAACAGCTCGCCGCCCGCTCTCGAGACTTGCCTCTCATACTCCGTAACGTTCGGGTTCGTGGGACGCTGTTGAGGCGCTATTGGTGACGGGTGTCTGTACATCTCGTGATAATTGATGGTTGCCGGACGCGGTAGGCTCCCTTCCGTTTGGGTCGGATTATTCCGGAGAGAGTCGGCTGGATTTGAGGCTCTGGGATAGTTGGTCTGCGGCGTCGCGCTTCTCCCAAAGCAACACTTTCTATGGTTTTCACTCCCCAAACGATGCTGTTGGTATCCGCTGCTGGGGTTTGTGCATGGAACCATCATCAACTACTTACCTCTAATCTCTGTCCGTTAACTTCGAAGCCTGTTCCACCAGCTTCTATCTATCGCGCCGAATTAGCCGCTTCTTGCTCGCCTGAAGAGGCAGACGCCTATTTGCTGCTCTAGTAGGCCGGAAAGCTTGGAATTTGTTCCAGAGGCGGGCTCACGTGGATGGTCGTTCGTGAACTTTGGGGCGCTGGCACCAGCCCTTGGCTGAACGAGAGCAGCAGTTCTTCGATGGCGTGTCGACCCCAACCGAGCAATACGAATGCTCGCTCTTCGTTCAGGACCCTGCCTGTTATAACTCCTCCACCCTCCATCACGTGCCTGTATGCGAAGCCATTGAACAGTTGTGGCGCCCAAGAGAATCCGTGTGCAAATCCGGAACACAGCTGCCATCTGGAGAAGAACTCTGTTCCCCGTTCCTTATCCGTCTGCTGCAGGGCAGCAGTTCTGTTCAGAGCAGACTTCACTGCAGTTTTCTTCATACCTAGGAAGGATGCACTGCTTAGTAGGCTGTCTATCTGGGCATTCATATCTATTGCTGCGATGTTCGCGTCCTGCTGGACTCTATCCGGAACCGTGGTATTTCCCGCTAGATGCCCGAAATACTTGCCTGCATTGAAGAGCGAATCATGGGCGACCCGCAGCGCGCGCTCCTGGCGTCCGACGCGGCCAGCCCCCGTCATTTCCACATACCAATGCAAGACAGCTCAATTGAGCCTCGCACAAGGGTCGGAATGCCCGCAGGGTGCAGCCGACCAAGCCCGGCCGCCAAATCGTAGGCAGCGGAGAGGTCGTCTACTGCAGAATCGAGTAGAGATCGGACGATTGCAGCGACCGATGAGCCCTCGGGCATCCCTTGCTCATCGCCGGATAGCACGCTGTCTGGATGCGGGGCATATGAGAGTCTGTTGGTTGACCGGTCTTGCGTCTTCTGGAGCCATTCGTTCAATTCCTCCCAGTCGAGTAGTGAGGCATCCTCGTTGTTCAGCATATGCAAAGTTTGTCAGAGCAGGCTCCTGCAGCTTCGCAGCATTCGTGACCAACCCTTCACAATTCGACGCTCAGCCAGCTTCCCTTCAGACTGTCTCCCTACTTTAGACTTCCCAAAGTGCAGCTGCCTGGTGACGTTCCCTAGCTGTCGAGATGATAATCACGAATGCAACGGGGTGTTGTCGCTAACTCAGATTTCGGAGAGTTGTTGGTTTCCGTTGATGCGCCAACGGATGCCTTCGGGATCAGTGAATTCTAAAGCGACGAGTGGAGCAAACCACTTGAAAGCTTTACGATCATCGGCGCTGAACCACCCATTTCCTGTGGCTCTCCATGTGAGGTTCGAACGGTAACCGGATGACCCGAGGTTGCTTTCGGATACCCTGGCGATAGTCACGTTGAACAGCGCGACTTCCTGGGGAAGAGGTTCTGGGATGATGATTCTGCAGTCCGAGTAGGGTTCGAAAGCGTCTCCTGGGAAATCTGCGCGGCATCTGAAAACGAGTTGCCCATCCAAAGCCGACCTGTGTCCCGGCAGGCCGCGATCATGTTTAGCCGAAACATCGAAAGTAACAGCGTGAGCAAATCTTTTGTGATGGGCATCTCTGCGAAGGGCTTCCGCGGAGGCTGCAGCCGCATCGGCAGTCGCCCTGTCGTCAAGTTCATCTTTGCGTTGGGCAGTCTGGATAGAAACAGCTCGCGTCTGCACCCGGACGGCCAAGATCGCGCCCACAAAACCACCGAAGGTCACCACCGCGCCAGCCCAATCCGCGATGTTACCCCAGTCCGCTTCGAGAGGGGCGGTCTTGACCTGCAGTGCACAACAGAGCGCCACAATGATTCCAGTTAGCCCAATGCAGGCCCAAAGCAGTCCACTTTCAAGTGTCGTTCGCTGGGACAGCCAACTCTTGGGGCTGCGTCTTTCTGAGGTCGTCATTTAGTCAAGTTTTCCTGAAAATTTGGCGAGAATAGTGTCTGTTAGGTGCACGCCCGAAGCTAAGCCCTCACCTCACGCTGCAAGTGCCAAACCCAATCCGGAGATTCAGTTGTGATCGCCGGTCCCTGGTGCTCGCAAGGCAACGACACATTCAAGCAGCCGATTCTGTCCCTTACTTAGAGTTCCATCCGATCTTGTGTAACGGCTCAGCCGCGAAGACCTCCTAAATCTGGAGATCAGAGGCTACTGACCTTCCTGCATGGGACCCAAGCCGCAAACCTCTTCGATCTCCAATTGTGTCGCACCCGCCGCGTTCGCAGCGGATCGAAGATGCTCGCTGGCTGAGGCGACCATGTGCGGTTCTGAGGTGGCCAGAATGATTCGGTCGGCGCGCAGGGCGACAGCGATGTCAACCTTCTTTCTCGCTGCGTCTGCAGACAATGCGCGAGTACTGCCCAAGCGGCCGTTGGACTTTGCTTCAACTAGGACGACTTTTCCGTCGACATGAGCGATCAAATCGATCTCTGCTACCCGTGCTGACGTACCTGCTTTACGGAACTCCATTTCTGAGCTGTCCGCGTACTCCCAAGATCCTTGCTGCAGCTTCTGGGCTGCAAAAAGGCCTACATCTCCGTTGGTGGCCATAAGCTCCCGGAAGGCAGGGTGGAGGTCATAGAACCAAGGAGGATTATCTGTGTCTGTTCTCCACCGTGCTGCCGCCAATTCATTGACTGCCAGGCAGCGGGAACATTCAAAGCGCTGGCCGACTTGGCCAAGTCTTACAAAAGAGGCGCGACCGCATTCCGTGCAATCCAATACAAAACCTCGCCACAACAACTCGGCTTCGGCTAAGCGATCAATCCAACCTTTGATGGACTGTTGGGCGATGCCCGGTAGCACACGACAGAACGATTGGAAGCGGGGGTAGGGGTCTTCTCCAAGAACAACGCCGTCACCCTGCGGGAAGGCACTACTCGTCCTAGCATTCCTGCCTAGTGTCGCGAAGATTCGAAGCGCCGGGTGGAATGGGCCTGCGATCAACGACACCAGAGCAGTTCTGCCACCGAGCCGGCGTGACAGCAGCTGTGCGTGCAGACCAGGGAGTGAAGGGACAGCGTCGAGTCCTGCTTTGCTGGCCATTGCCTGTATCCAGGGTTGCATGCCCAGAACCTTGAGCCTTGGCCTATAAATTTGGCTTGCCAGTGAGGTTCCGGCAAGAATGAGACCCCCAGCTTGGGAGTGGTAACTGAGGCCCTCACGGCTGCTCCGGACAGATTGGGTGCTGTAATGCCGCCGCTGGTCAGGATCGAGAAATTGTTGTGGAACGCCTCGGCCACGCGGCATGGCTGTGTTGGAAAATCCGACGCTCACATACCAATAGGGTCTCTGCCCATCCTTCCCGAAGAGAAGCTTGGCCGGGATGGGAGAGGACATCGGTGCCCTCATATGAAGGGTTGAATCTTCTCCAATGAATGCCGGTACGGATAACGACGTAACGGCTGGGTCCTCGACGACCAATTGGTGGAGGCCGAGTTCGAGAGCAGGACGTCCAATTTCCATATCGCCTGGCAACCGAAGGACCGCATCGAGCATTCCTGTGGCCGTTCCGCGCAAGGGGCTCGTCTCCCAGGATTCCACTTCGAGGACGGCCGCAATCGCGCTGAGCTCCGCGTCTTCCAGCGACGAGGAAGTAAGCATGAGACGATCAGCATTACCTTGAATGCGGTCGGCCGCCAGCCCTAGGGCCGAACGAATGCTGAACGCCATGCGGGACTCGGCCAGCATTCTGGGTGTGATCCACACTCCGAAGCCCAACAGTCGTTCGTACGCATATGCCAAGGCAAAATCCTCTGCACTGTCTCCGATGACGATTGCTCCGCCTTCGCCCGAAAAACGATTACGCACTTGAGCAAGGCCCGCCCCGGGTTCATCGAACCAGAAGCGGGGATCTTTTGAAGAAGCATCCTGTCCATCAATATTTAGGCTCTGCATCACTTCAATGGGCAGGGTACGAGACCACCGCTCAGCACCCAACGCAATCCTCATCATTTGAGCAGAGTCCGGCTCCGATCGATTGGGACTAACTTCTACTTCCTTGGAGTGCGGAAGGATTCCGGTACGTATGGATAGGGAGAGCGCTGAGTCCGATTCCCAGGCCTCCGACACTGCGAGAAGCCTAAAGTCGGTGTTTCGCCGGGCGGCAGCAACCCAGGACGTTCTACCCGGTTCCGAATCAAGGTACGAGAGCGTCTCATTCTCCTGCCGGTTGTCCGGAAAAGCCTGCTTGAAAGGGGTGCAGTGATCAGAGACGAGCCTTCTTGCCTCGATCGCCGCTGCGTCCGCTCGGGGCAAATCCGGTCCACGTAGAAAGCTCTCAGAATTAGGAGCAGAGATTGAAGCACTTTCATTTGCACTCGATGCATGCATCCGGGCAATACGCTCACGTTCACTCTGTGTCGCGCGAAGAGCCACCACATGGTCTGGATCGTACGATCTGACTACGTCCAGGATTCCGGCATCGACTGTCCCGTCCTTCCGGTAGGGAACGAGGATAAATCCCGCCCCACCCCAGTAGTTTCCGACCGATGCTATTGCAAAGCGGGCGTTCTCACGCCAGTGATCGTCTCCGGGGAACAGCACGGCCACGCGCGCTGGCCTCAGGAGAACGTCTGCGTTTGTATAGGTTTCAGTGAGCACATCCACAAGACAATTGAACATCGTTGCGACGAGCTCGATGGACGAATTACTTGGAGCGAGGCGGGCAAGAAGAGGTCATTGCTAGAGCCTACGATGACCGGCGCGTTTCATTGTGCAGGTCATGCCTGATAGTGCTAGCGTTCTTATGCTGAGGATTACCCCGACGACGCTGCTTCAAGGACTTCCTCCCCGCCTTGGCGCGAGCCTCTTCCAAGATTTCGGCTTCGTTTCTTCGGGCCCAGACCAAGACAGTAAGAACGATTCCAAATAGCAGGTACATGCACGCTGTAATCACGATCGCCGACCATATTAGTGGCATCGTTTCATTGACCGCTGCGTAATAAAGGCAAGATGCCTCGGCTATCACTACTGTGACCACTTGGCTTGCGAAGAAGAACCGCTCTGGGTGCTGCATCCTGAAACCAAGAAGAAGCGGCCCTAGGAGGCCAGCGACTAAGAGGGCAGGAATTACCTGCGCCAGAAGGGAAGCAGCTGCAACACTCATGGACCACATCCTAAGGGCGAAGTCATCGGGGCCAGATGACAGAACGAGTTGTTCCTTGCCGTTGAGTGAGGGTGGCCGCGGACTGCTACTTCCGCCGAGGAGCTTCCTGCTGACTCTTTGAAGGAGCCGGGTTCCCGAGAACCTTTGAGGCGCTGAGCCCCGTGCAGCTGGCCTTGCTGGGCGGCGCCGTACAGGTCATCGTCCCCACCAAACCGGCCTGCGGCGGCCTGCGAAGACAGCCGGCTCCGCAGGCCCCAGCTCCCAGCCATGTCACGCCTGCGGGAGCGCCCGCCGAAACCCAAAGGTCACCTACTGCACGGCCGCAGCAAAACGGACCAGCGCCAGGGCCGCCTTCTTGGCAACGAACGGCCAGGAGATGGATGAATTCCGGTCGGACTTCATCACCAAAGCTGCCATGGACGAGGTATGTCGCCGCGAACCCCTGTACAGCGAAGGGAGCGCCTTCCCGGGCGCAACGCGAAACCTCGCCCCGGGACGAAACGTCGCCCCATAGGTGTGTTGCCGGCTTTGACAGCAATGCGTGGAAAGCTGGCATGGGGGTCGGGTATCCGACCCCCTGGGTTCCTGGCGTCTATTTGGGAGGCAGTGCCACGTGTTTCTTTATGAGAGCCGCCATACGTGGAGGGCGAGTGCGGGGTGGTTCGTCCGCAATTGCCCCCAGCTCAACCTTGGCCAGGGAAGAGCACCTTCTTGGCAAAGGTTGGTTTGACGCGCCTGGCGCCATCCAGTTCGCCCGTCGGTTGTATAGCTCAAGCTCATAAGAACGGACATGCACTGGGTCTTCTGAGGGATGGCCTTGGTTCGTAGGGCTCCTTTTGTGACCCAACTGCGCGCTTCCCGCCATCCCGATGAAAGCAGAAATGCTGCGTAGGGGTGCGCCGACTGGCGGGACCCTAAATCAACTGACAGGACCCATGTCGAGCGCGTACTGGATTCACTGCCCGAACCCACGCCCATGCCGCGGATCGTCAGCTGCCGGGTCATCAGCGTCCGCAACAACGGCCCCGAACTGATTGAACCAGCCGGAGCATAGCCTCTGATCTGGTGTTATGTGATGCCGCGGGTGTTCGATAGCGTGGATTGGATGACTCCCGCGTCCCGCCCTTCGATGCCCGGCGGCCCTGTTGCGTCCGCACAGCGAATCGTTGCCTTCCTCGAAGACGCCGGAACCCTGCCGAGGGGCACCGCGGCCCCGGGCACCGTGGAAGAGGAGCTGTATCGGGCGTTGAAGCGGATGCGGATCCTTCACCGTAAAGGAAGCTTCGATCAGGGGGCTGCTTCGTTGCTGGATGCGGCGTGCCTTGGGTGGGCGAACGGTCGGGCTGTTGGCAGCGATCGGCTGTGGCAGGAGCGCCGGGACGAGCTCATTGCGTGGATTGGCGCCACCGGGCGACTGCCGCACCCGTCCGCCGGCGATGACACCGAGCGGTCATTGGCGAGCTTGGTTGCCGCGTACCGGAAGCACGCCCGGCACGGCCGCCACCTTGATCGCATCAAAGAACTCGACGAGCACGTACCCGGGTGGTCATCGACGCCGTCGTGGGTGCCGCGATCCGAATGAGGCCCGTGGGGATAGGGTGTAAATGTCGGGCCCAGCTGATAGGAATCAACCATGACATCCTTAGGAGCGCGCGTGGACACTGACGAGGAACGTGACGAGGACGGCCGACTTCCTGGAGCGCCCGCGTGGAACGGGGACCTGGAAACACTGAGTCCCGCGGGTCTCGACGCGCACGATAAGGGCCTCGTCACCCATATTGGGAATCTGACGGTGCTCTATGGTGTCCTTACCGAGCCTGCATGGCGGGTCCGCGCACCGGAGGAGCGCAGGGCTGACCAGTTCGAGAAGTGGGTGGAGCGCCTCGCCGTCGTGCGCAACGAACGGAACCGCCGCGAAACCCAGGTCGGTGGGCTCGACGTCTACATCAAACTCTTCAGCACGCCAGCGTGGAACAAACCCTGGACCGGCAAGCCCTGACAAACATCACCAGGCATAGGACTGAGAGGACCGTCCACGCATCCTTAGGCACGAGCGGTTCCCTTGCCCAATGGGTTTCTAGGTCAGGCGGTGCGGATGACGATGGCTTTGGAACCTTCGGGGATCTTCGCCTCTGCCGCGGCCTTGGCATCCTCATAGGTGGCGGCTTCGGCGGTGACATGGCTGGTTGCCCCTGCAGGGTCTTCTACGGTCAGGATCACTTCCACGGAAGCATCCTAGACCCGGGTGGGGAAGGACTGTTCCAGGGCCCCCACCAGCACGGGCGCGGGTGCGGTGTCGAGGATGTCGACGGGGCGGCGGCCGCGCAAGGCATTCCGTGGCGTGAGCATCCAGGCGGTGAAGTAGTTGTGCGGAACTTTCAGCTCCATCGCGCGGCGGAACAATGCTGTCACCGCCGGGTGAAGGGACAGGTCGGCCCGGAACTGGAACCCTGGACAGAACGTCCCGCCGTCGATGAACACCCGAATTACTTGTTCTAGCACCGGGCCGGGGTCCTCGTGGATGGTTGATAGCCGTTCCCGGACTTGATCGAGGGCGGGCAGGGTGAACTCTGTCCTGACCTGTTCCCAGATGTGGTCGAGGGTAGGGGAGTGGTTCACGCCCACGTCTCTTCGACCCGGGCCGTGTTGTCGTGGCTGAGCGATTCAAGCAGCCACTGCTCCGACAGCGGTTCCCGGCGCAGGGACACCGTCGCCACACCACCACCACCGGCTGGTTGTGCCTGGAACTGCCAGTGTTCGACGGACACGACGTCCCCGGTGCCGCGGGGTGCCCGGTTGCGGGTTTCCCACCAGGCGTCACGGCTGTACCAGTGGTTCGTGTGCAGGGCGGGGTCGACCATCCAGATCCGGCCCTCGTGCCGGACGGCCAAGGGTGTGCCGTCGGGACTGAACCGCACGGACACCACGGGTAGGCTGCCGGTCTTGTGGGTGGGGTGTTCGGGTGCCAGCGTCATCTGGGCTTGCTCCTTACAAAGCGGGTAGGTGGAGGTGGTGGGTGGGCCGGGTGTTAGGCGGCTTTGACGAGGGGGAGTTCGTCCCAGTGGGTGGTGTATCTGGGGGAGAGCATGTCTCGTTTCATGGTCCAGCCGGGTCCGCCGCGGATCCCCGCATGGCCGAGGCCGATGGAGCCGCGGCCGTACCGTTTGGTGACGTCTTCGAGCAGGACCCCGATGCCGCGTTCTTCGTGGGGGTTTTCGAAGATTTCCAGGGGCCTCTGGTTCCCGGTGGGGCGCAGGTCGGTGACCATGATCCCCGCCCGCACATACTTCACGCCCTCATGGACCTGGGGGAGCAGGACGTGCGCGGCTTTCGTGAGCAGGACCGGGTCCGCCGTCGGAGCCGGCAAGACCACGCAGGTGGAGGGGAAGGATTTTTCGTTCGGGTTGAAGTGCGACGTCGCCGCGAACGCCGTCAGCACCTTGGCCTGCAGATCGTGCTTGGCCAGACGTGCCGAGGCCATCTGTGCGTACGCGCTCATGACCTGCCTCAACCCCGCGGCCGTCGTGATCGGCGTCGAGAAGGACCGGGAGAAGATCAGCTGGTCCCGTCCGATCCGTTCTTCCTCCATGGGGATGCAGGGGGTGCCTTGGAGTTCCAGGACGGTGCGCATCATCACGATGGAGAACTTGTCCCGGATCGCGACCGGATCCGCCCGCACCAGGTCCGCGATGCTGAAGATTCCCATCGCGTTCAGGCGCTTCGTCAACCTGGTGGCCACGCCCCAGATCTCGATCACGGAGAGCTTCGCCATGAGCGCTTCGCGCTGCGCGACCGGCACGGAATCCCACCGGCAGACACCATGGAACGCGGGGTTGTTCTTGGCCCATTTATTGCACAATTTCGCGAGCGTCTTCGTCGGTGCGATCCCGACGCAGACCGGCACGCCGACGTGCCGCCGGCACGCGGCCTTCATCTCCCGCCCCAACTCCAGCAGCTGGTCGGGTTCGCCTTTGACCCCGAGGAAGGCCTCGTCGATGGAGTACACCTCCAGCCAGGCCGAGTACCGGCCCAACAACTCCATCACCCGGGAGCTGATGTCCCCGTATAACTCGTAGTTACTCGACAGGGCAACCAGGCCCCATTCCTTGGCCCGCGGCCGGAGCTTGAACCACGGATCCCCTAAACCGATCCCGAGTCGTTTGGCTTCAGGGGAGCGGGTCACCGCGCACCCATCATTGTTGGAGAGCACGATGACCGGCCTCCCCTCGAGGGAAGGGTTGAAGGCCCGCTCGGCCGAGGCGTAAAAGCAGTTCACGTCCACGTGCGCGATTTCCTGCATCCGGCGCATCACCGCGGGTTTAGACATCGGAGCCACCGAGAATTGTGTATCTGATGCAATTGGGCTTACACATGGTGCAGGCACCTCGTGGCCACGCCCCAAATAATCAGGTCCGACAACGCCGGGACCTCGATATCCGGGAACCGCGGGTTGTCGGCCTGCAGGATCACGCCCCCGGCGGTGATCCGCAGCCGTTTGATGGTCAGTTCCCCGTCGAGGACGGCCACGACGACGGAACCGTCCTTCGGTTCCAGGGCGCGGTTCACGATCAACTCATCCCCGTCACTGATCCCGGCACCCTCCATGGACTGCCCGGTGACCCGGACGATGAACGTGCTGGTCACGTCCTTGATCAGATGGGCATTGAGGTCGATCCGGCCATCAAAGTAATCCTGGGCAGGGGACGGGTAGCCGGCAGCCACCGCAACCGGAGCCAGCAAAACGGTCACCAAAGAGAGTCCCGCATCTACCACACGGGGGCCAACTATCACGCCCACAACACACCTTTTATTCGAATATATGTTCGAATTTATCCTACTCCCAAGGGCAGACGAAATAAGCCGCCCAAAGGCGGCGTGGACGGCTTGCACGCCAATCGGGGACAGCTTTGAGCTGTGCGGAGGGCTCCACCTGCCCCCAGTGGGCACAACCCGTCCACCGCGACAGGCAGGCGTGATCCGGGTCTGTGATGCGCGGGTGAAGTCCGACGGCGGCGGGGTTCAGCGCCAGGCCCGGGCCGAAGAATCCGCTGTCAGGGGCGGGTCTGCCACATCGGGGTCGGCCAGATCTACCGGCCCGGTTCCTCAGTCGTGGGTGTGTTCGTGTCCGAATCGAGTATCTCTTTGATGAGCGCTGTGATGGCGCGGACGGCCTCGGGGTCGTCCTGCCAGCGGCTGCCATCCAGGCTGTAGGCGTGCACGTAGTTCAGTCCGGCTTCTCCGGCGACGTGAAGGAACTCACCGCGCGCGGAGTCGAGATCTGCCAGCTGCTCCGGCGTCAGTGGCTCACGCACCACGGCAGGGACCCCCAGCGGTGCGGGGGATCGCGGTGGTGCCGGTTTCGTGTGCCTGGTGAAAAGGCTTTTCAGTCCCACGGTCGCTGTTGTTCCTTCCACGAGGGTGTCCCGCCGGCAACATGGGGGGTGCCTCCGGCGGGACAAACCCACCGTACCAACCCCACCAATGGATCGACACTGCGGTGCTGGTCTCCGCTGCGCTCCAACCAGTAACGGGCGTCCACTGCGCTTCGCTTCGTGGCCGGCTGTTGGGCCCGGTCCCGTCGTCGCAGAGCTCCGCCGTGCCCGGACCTGTTTGTTTACAAGCGTTTTTTGTGGCTGTCCTTATGTTGTTACCGGGCTCAGTTCCGCGGTCATTGTAGGGTCGTGGCTACCCAGGGGAGGCGGGTATGGCTTTGTTGCTGTGGCCGGACGACACGTGCGTCACGGCTCCGTAGGATTGGCCGCCCGCCACCCCGCGATGACCCGACCGCTGATTGAGAGACGCGACATGATCGCCGGATAAGGACACGACGGCGCGGTTATCTGCTGGGCTCCTTATGTTGTTACCGGGCTCAGTTCCGCGGTCATTGTAGGGTCGTGGCTACCCAGGGGAGGCGGGTATGGCTTTGTTGCTGTGGCCGGACGACACGTGCGTCACGGCTCCGTGGGATTGGCCGCCCGCCACCCCGCGATGACCCGACCGCTGATTGAGAGACGCGACATGATCGCCGGATAAGGACACGACGGCGCGGTTATCTGCTG
>NZ_JBHVRN010000015.1:0-77665 GCF_042885775.1 Paenarthrobacter sp. NPDC058040 | reverse complement strand
TGGCCGCCCGCCACCCCGCGATGACCCGACCGCTGATTGAGAGACGCGACATGATCGCCGGATAAGGACACGACGGCGCGGTTATCTGCTGGGCTCTTCCCATCCAACAGACTGGAGGCTGTTCTTTGGCGAAATTATGGACCGGTATCGACGCCGGCAAAGGTCACCACTACTGCGTTGTGCTCGATGCTGAGGGAAACCGGCTGCTCTCCCAAAAAGTCCGCAACGACGAAGCAGAGCTGCTCAAACTCTTGGGCACCGTCCTGGACTTGTCCGAGGGCGACCGAGTGGTGTGGGCGACGGACTTGAACCACGGCGGACCGGCACTGTTGATCGCCTTGCTCGTGGGACACGGCCAGGACCTTCTGTATATACCTGGACGCACCGTGCATCACGCCTCGAAGATCTACCGCGGTGACGGTAAGACAGACGCGAAAGATGCCGCAGTTATAGCTGACCAAGCCCGCATGCGGACTGACCTGCAACCTTTACGGGCTGGGGATGAGATCAGCGTCGGGCTGCGGCTGCTGACCGCCAGGCGGACTGACAAGTCAGCAGACACCGGGTGAGGGCCATTAACCGGATGAAGGCTCTCCTTCTTGAGTACTTCCCTGCGTTGGAACGGGCCTTCGACTACACCCGTTCCAAAGGCGCGCTGTTCCTGTTGATCAAGCACCGGACTCCGGACGGGATCCGCCGTGCCGGCCAAGCGAGGATTCACACGTGGCTCAAGAAGCACGGCACCCGTTCCTCAGCCGCCGTCGCCAAGGCCGCGTTCGAGGCAGCAAATTCCCAGCACACCATCGTGCCCGCCCAACACGGGGCCGAGGGAATCGTCGCTGCACTCGCTCGCGAGATCACCAGCTTGAACGAAGAACTGGCTGAACTGGACGCACTGATCGCGGAAAAGGTCGCCGAACACCATCACACCGAGGTGTTGCTGAGCATGCCCGGCTTCGGTCCGGTCCTCGCTGCCGAATTCCTTGGGGCAACGGGTGGAGATCTCACTGTTTTTCAGTCCGCTGACCGGTTCGCCGGTGTTGTTGGGCTCGCGCCGGCGCCGCGGGATTCGGGCAGGATCAGCGGCAACAACCACCGGCCAAAACGCTACGACCGGCGGCTGCTGCGTGTCTTCTACCTCTCGGGGCTCTCGGCGCTGAAATCATGTCAGGTATCGCGGACGTACTACGACCGAAAACGGGTGGAAGGGAAATCCCACATACAAGCGATGCTCTCGCTGGCCCGCCGACGGCTCAATGTCTTGTGGGCCATGCTCCGTGACGGCACCACCTACACCCCGGCCCCGGTATTGCCGCAACTGCGGCGGCAGCAGTTGGCGGCCTGACTCCACAGCAACGATGAATCAACAGCGGCCCGAGGCAAGCGACAGGACGGCAGCCACGACCACGGGCAGGACCGGGTTATTGAGTGGATTTACCCCTTCACGTCTTCCTCAGGCCAGTATTTCTGGACTCCTGCAGCGGCCTCTCGAAGCTGAACGCCGTTGAGGGTGATGGAACTTTCGGGCATGCCCATGTCGGTCCACTGGGCGACCAGGCGCAGGTCCCCGGCAGGCGGCAGAGGCCAGAGCCAGAGTGCGGCGTTTGCTGACATGTCGTCTTCCCCGCCATTACCGCCCTTGGGCCGGTATTCGAAGACTGGGCTCGAAGGTTCCTGGTCCATCGGCCTGTGCCCGTACATGGCAAGGGATGAGCTGCTGGCCTTGGTGCCGTCTGGGAACTGGACTCCGAACAGGAGGATGGAGTCGGCAGAAATGCCGCCCTCGCGCATTTGCGGTGCGGGACGGTGAAAGACGGCATTGATCTCCGACCATTTCCGGTCCTCCTGGTCGGTGCGACGCAGAATCCAGTTCAGGTCAATGATGCATCCGGTGGAGTAGACCTTCACGGCCTCAGCAGCCATCACAAAAGTCGGTGACTTGTGGAGAAACTGACCCACCGGGAGGATCGCGGGCAGTTCGTAGCGCGGTGGCGCCGTCCAGGGAGGCGGTGTGAACCGCGGTGTCCGTGGGCGGGGAGGCGGTACTGGGATCGAGTAGTCCTGGAAGAAGGTCACGGTCGTTCCTACGGGTTCGATGGCTGCGACCGACCAGCGGAGAACGGCGTGCGCCGCGTTGGATCCCCCAATCCGTCCTTACCGGCCCCAGTCTAGCCACGCATCACAGACCTGGGGATTCTTAATGCCGGAGCGCAGGCACGAGCTGCCGTATGCCGGTGGCTGTCCCGAGGCTCCATGCGCCCGGTAGGGGATCCTTTACCGGACGGGCCCCATGGACCCGACCGAAGCCCCAAGCCACAGCGTCGCAATCCATTCTTTGGGCAAAGTCCGCTCAGTTACACCAAGGGACTTGCTTGCATCCAGATGACGCAAGCAAGTCCCTTTAGGAAGCTACCTTCCCTTCAGCATGAAGGGCTCACGTGGGCGGTTCTCTGTCTATTGGAGCTTGTATGTAACCTTGCCGATCTCGCCTGATCCCAGGCCCTTGGTCGCTACAAGATCTACATCTGTGGTGAGATCGTCAAGCTCGTAGGCGATGGCGTTTTCGACTGTTCCGCCCTTCTTGACCTTCTCAGTTTGGCTACTCAGGAATCTGTCATCAGGCAAAGAACCTACATCGAGTTTGTTTTCGGCGTTCGGGTTGTTGTCCTGGTACGCCGTGATAGAGAATATAAAGTTCATCGGGCTGACTTCTTTGTCGCCGTTATTTGTCACTTTGTACCAGAAAGCAATCACAGGCTTCTTGCCATACTCGTTGCCTTTTTCGCCCACCTGGATGACCTTGTGGTCAGTGATCTCAATCTTCAAATCAGGCGTGGTGAGCACTCCAGACTCAAAGGTCGAGTCAGCTTTGGACGCTGATGGTGTTGAGCTAGCTTGGGTTGAGCTACTTGCATTGGTGCTGCTGCCATTAGCCGACGTCGTCCCGCAACCGCCAACCAAGACTGCCACGGACACACATACAATATTTACCAACGACCGCTTCATAAATTCCCCTTTGTCCCCTGCCTGAATACAGGCTCATGTCTACAAACAAGAACTTTATCAAGATCGGGGTTAGTTACACCGTGGCCAAATATTATTACGCACCGTATCAACAAGAGTTCCGGATTTATGTTACTTGCGTTAAAACGCAGACCACTATTCAGCGGAGTCGAAATTGTGCTTGGGGTTAGCGCCCAGACCACTTGCACGCACAACCCTTCCTGACCCGTTGAGGTACACATCGACTGTTACTAGGTCGCCGTCACGACACGTGAGTTCAGAACTTACTGATTCTCCGTCGTCGTAGGTCTCCCAAGGGGATGTGATTCTGCAGTTTTCTATTGCACGCATGACGGCCTTCGCGTTGAAGAGCACGTCTGATGCGATGTACTCAAAGGCTGTCCCATCGCCGCCAGCAGCTAACGCTTCGATCAGGGTTCCTGCAGTTTTCGCTTCCGCAGCGGTCGCTGAGCGGTTGCCTTTCTCCAAAGAATTCAGTTCGTCTTCAACTTCCTTGTTGATGTGTTTCTCAGCTCCCGTTGGTCGGGCTGAGTTCGATGCCGTCAGCCACACGTATCCCGCCGCTACAACCAGTACGAGCAGAAACCCGATCAACACACGCGTCGGTGTGTCCATAGCCTTTCGACGCGGATTCTTCGGATCGAACCATGTCACGTCGCTCATTGGCACTTGCCGCGGCTCCGGTGATGGATTCCCCTGTGGCGGTTGTCTAGGAGGAATAGGGCGGCCCGTGGAGACGTCAAGGACACGCACACCTGACAGCTGCGTTAACGGCAATGTTTGTAACCATTGATTCCCGTCCCAGTAGCTTGCTACGTCAGGGCGAGCTCGATCCCAGTACCAGGCTGCAGTGTGCACTCTCTACCCGTTTCTCAAAGCCCGGAGGATTCAGCCGGGCGATAAATGTTGTCTTTGATACTGCCATGGCCCGAGGAGCCAATCCGCCTCATGAATGTGAGTGTCAACTTAGACCCTTGTCGTGCGCCCGTAAGGCGGTCTATAGGGCTATCTAACGCGCAGAGCCGATCCGTAAGTACAGGGCACGTGAGACACACCAGAACCGCACAACTACCGCGCGGGTCTCAACCCGTGATCAGATCCCGGACAGCTAGACAGACGCGCTGGACGCCGCCGGCTCCGGGAGGTCTTCGCCGACCAATCCTCCGGAGTGCTTGCCCGACGGGCACAGCTTGATGCCGCACTGGACTACCTGCGTCCCGGCGACACGCTCGTCGTGACCAAACTCGACCGGCTCGGCCGATCCGTCCGGAACCTCAAGGACATCGCCGAATGGCTTCCGGACCACGGTGTGGGGCTGAAGGCCATCTCCCAGGGCATTGACACCACGACCCCTGGCGGCCGGCTGTTCTTCCATCTCCTCGCCGCGATTGCCGAGTTCGAGCACGACCTCTTCGTCGAACGCACCCAGGACGGCCTGGCCGCTGCGCTTGCCAGGGGCCGCAAAGGCGGCGGCAGGGTCAAAATGACCCCCACGAAAGCTCAACAGGCCCGGACGATGTACGACCAAAAGATCTACACGGTTCAGGAAATCGCCGAGACGCTCGGCGTCTCCCGCGTAACCATCTACCGCCACCTCGGCCCGAGCAGCGAACGCTGCTAAACCTCCGGCACGGTTGCAAGAGAGCCCGCGCGGTGACCCACGGGGAATCGGTCCTCGCTGCGCTCGGGCTGCAGAAGCATTTTCTTGTTTTGGCTGCTGTCCCAAGGGATTTTACGTTCCCGCTCCAGCCCGTCTAGCCCCTCCGTGAACTCCGGGGCCTGCGTGCCAAAAATTCTTCAGCCAGGATCCTCGCCCGCTCGGTCCTCCAATATTTTTTGGCCCTTGCCACAGCGGTAGACAGACCTCCGACGGGAACAGCTCCGCAAGCTTCGCCAGCAGCCAAAACAACGAACGGGGGGAGGGGAAGCTGGCCACTCACCACGAGTACCCCACCCACCACATCCTCAGCAAAGGACGCACATCATGAACGACCGCATCGCACGCGCCGCACTGACCCGCCTGTTCGACCCGCAAGACCCAACCGGGCGTGCCGTCGTCGGCACCTTGGGCGCCTACGCTGCTCTCCGCATCGTCACGGGAGAGCAGCCGGTGCACACCTTCGCCCACATTACCGACGACGAGCTTGCAAATGGGCTGCGGCGCTGGCGTGAGCGTCTGCCCGACGTCGACGCCGAAAAAGATCTTGCGACCATTGAGCGTCTGGGCGGCGGGTTCCTCATCCCCGGGGACGAGCACTGGCCGACCGGGCTGGATGACCTGCCTGATGCCCCGTACGGGCTGTGGTACCGCGGAGACATCACTCACGGGATCCCCGCCCCGAAACTTGCGATCGCGTTGACCGGTTCCCGGGATTCCACCAGCTACGGCGCGGCCGTGACCGGTGACATGGCCCATGAGCTGGCCCGGCGCGGTATCTGCATTGTTTCCGGACTTGGCTACGGGATCGATGCCCACGCCCACCGCTCCGCCCTCAACGGATTCGCTGGTGAGGGCCCGGCAACGATCGCCGTTGTCGCTGGTGGCCTTGACCGGGACTACCCGGCCGGGAACGCCGACCTCGCCGCAGCCATCCGCGTCCACGGATTGATCGTGTCCGAACAGCCCACGGGCACGGCACCTACTAGGTACCGGTTCCTGCAGCGGGGCAGGTTGATTGCGGCGCTGGCTGGGGTGACCTGTATTGTGGAGGCCCGCTGGCGCTCAGGCGCCCTGCACACCGCCCACCAGGCCGAAACCATCGCCCGCCACGTCGCAGCAATTCCGGGGTCCGTCCACAGCGCGAACTCCGCAGGCTGCCACCGGTTGATTCGCGACGGCGGCGCCGTCCTAGTCACCGAGGCCAACGAACTGGCCGAGCTGCTCGCCAGCTAGCCCGCACAGGTGGCCGGGACCTGCGAAGGTCCCGGCCACAGCCCACTCTGCGGAGTCGGACCACGTGGCACCTAACTCCTGGTGGGCCGCCCACCTTCGTGTGGGCGGGGCGGTCCGCCGTCGTGGTTGGCGGCCGTGGGTGGTGCCGGCGGCGGACCGCCACTGCACAGCTTGGTCCCGGGTCACGGAGGGTGCTGTGTCGCACCGGCAGGGGTCCAAGCTTGGGTGCGTAGGTGGGGTGCTGGAGGGCCGGCTCGCCAGGGCGAACCGGGAAACGGGCGTCCACTTCGTGGCCGGCTGTTCGCTGGTGCCGGTCCGTCGCAGAGCTCCCGCCCGTCACCACCTGTCGTGTCTACGACGTTTTGGCTGCTGTCCCAAGGGATTTTACGTTCCCGCTCCAGCCCGTCTAGCCCCTCCGTGAACTCCGGGGCCTGCGTGCCAAAAATTCTTCAGCCAGGATCCTCGCCCGCTCGGTCCTCCAATATTTTTTGGCCCTTGCCACAGCGGTAGACAGACCTCCGACGGGAACAGCTCCGCAAGCTTCGCCAGCAGCCAAAACAACGAACGGGGGGAGGGGAAGCTGGCCACTCACCACGAGTACCCCACCCACCACATCCTCAGCAAAGGACAAAGGAAACCATGACGAACCAACTCCGCATCACCAGCCCCGCCGACATCCTCAGCTACATCCCGCACACCCTCGGCTTCGCGCCCCGGGAATCCTTCGTGTTCATCACCATGCGCGGGAACATGCTCGGCGCGACCCTGCGCGTCGACGCACCGAGGGACTCGGACACGGCAGGCTTCGCCCGGGCCATGGCCGACTACCTCGCACTGGACACCGTCGCGAACGGCGCCGTACTGGCCGTCTACACCGACCAGCCCGCCGCCACTGGCGCGGCCCGCCCGTTTCAGGATCACCTCGAGGCGATCATCGAGACCCTCGACGCCTCCGGGGTTCCCCTGAGGGACGCGTGGTTGGTGACCTCCGAGCACTGGAAGAACCTGCTCTGCGATGACCCCCAGTGCTGCCCCACCGAGTCGTTGGAGTCCATCACGGACGGGCAGTTGAACGCCGAAATGGTCTTCCGCGGCAGCAGCTACAAGGCCGCCCCGGGCACCACGTACCCGGCGTTCAGCGGCCCGGCCGACACCGCCGACCAGATCGAATACGCTGGGCACGTGCTGCAGTACAGCGAGGAAATCAACGGCCCCGAACTGTGGAACCAGACCATCGAACAGGGCCAACCAGTCAGCCCGGAAACGGCCGTGAAACTGCTCGCCTGCTTCCAGCAACCCGGCCTGCGCGATGTGCTGATGTGCACCGTGATCGAACCCGAACGCACCACCGCCGAGGGATGCGGATACCTGCTCATCGGTGATGGCATCACCCCGGACTGGGCCCGGGTCGACCGGGCGCAGGACACCTGCAAGGAACTGATCACCGCCGCCCCGGAAACCTACCGGGCACCGCTGCTGACCGTGATCGGCTGGCTCTCCTACCTCAAAGGCCAATCATCGGTCGCGGCCGAACACTTCACCGCCGCGCTGGAGGACGTGCCCGGGTACCGGATGGCTGAACTGATGGAAGAAATCATCGGCAACGGCAGGATCGCGCCCGTCGCCACCGACGAGACCACCGGTTACAAGAAGCGCTAGCCCGAGCAGGGGCCGGGACCGGCAACGGTTCCGGCCCCACCGGAGCGTCGGCGGCCTCCCCCGCTTCGCTCCGCCGGCCGCCGATCCAACGCTGACGCGGGCGAAGCAACGCGGCAAACACAAGGAACCATGCCGTCGGGCTACAGTGGAAGAACCACCGATCCACGAACGCCAGGGAGCAGCGCCAATGAGCCACGACTTCGTCCTCACCGAGGAAGACGCGCCCTCCGGGAACACCCACGCCGAAGACATCCTGGAACTGAGCATGCTCACCATGGACCAGAGCACTGCCGTCGTGGACATCTCCTGGGAGAGAAACCCGCAAGTCTTCTAACCCCCTGCAGCGACGACGCTGCACCCACGAATTTCCTTTTGCTGAGGGAAAACAGGAAGAGTCGACACCACTTGGGTGCCGGCTCTTCCGCCATTCCAAGGACCGGGCGGTCCGCCGTCGTGGCCGGCATCCAGGGGTGGTTGCCGGCGGCGGACCGCCACAGCACAGATTGGTCTGCGACTGCGGGCCTTGGCGCGGCCTACCTGCCGTGGTCCACGCCTTGGGAGTGAAGGCGGGGTGCTTCAGGAGCGGCTCGCCAGGGCGAACCGGAAAAGGGCGTCCACTTCGTGGCCGGCTGTTGGGTGGCGACGGTCGGCCCGCAGAGCTCCGGCCCGCGGCACCAAGCAATCGTCGGGCAGGGTTTCATGGTGCCGGCGGCGGCTCGATCAAGAAAGTGCCAAGGCGGTTGCCGATATCCGTCGTCGTCCAGAATGAGACCGTCTGCCGGCCTTCGGGCGTCTCGATGTCGATGCTGATGGTGAAACCGGGCTGGTCTCCGATCGCTTGACCAACGCCGAAACCGACTAGTTGGTTGGGCGGGAGGTCTTCACCCATGAGTATGCGGAGTTCGTCTGGCCGCTCCGCGCCGGTGTCCTGGACGCCAACGATTTCGTGGAGCATCCAGCGGTCTCCTCGCTTCAAAGCCGCACCGTGGCTTCCACAGACAGGCGCGTCCCATCGCAAACCGTGGCCCAGCGGGAAGGAACCGGTGGCTGTCTCCGGGCATCGCAACACAGAACAGATGGCCATGCTTGCGATGGTAGCCAAAGGGTGAAGGAAGCGTCTGAACGGTCAAGCCGACATGCTGGTCACCTCACGTTCCTGGACAGCCTGTTCGGTCAGTCATTCTGAGATCGCCGAGGAAGTGTCGGAAGGACAGTGCGGCCAGGCACGTCAGTTCTGTGGGTCACACCGGCTCGCCAGGGCGAACCGGGAAACGGGCGTCCACTTCGTGGCCGGCTGTTCGCTGGTGCCGGTCCGTCGCAGGGCTCCGGCCCGTCACCACCTGTCGTGTCTACGACGTTTTGGCTGCTGTCCCAAGGGATTTTACGTTCCCGCTCCAGCCCGTCTAGCCCCTCCGTGAACTCCGGGGCCTGCGTGCCAAAAATTCTTCAGCCAGGATCCTCGCCCGCTCGGTCCTCCAATATTTTTTGGCCCTTGCCACAGCGGTAGACAGACCTCCGACGGGAACAGCTCCGCAAGCTTCGCCAGCAGCCAAAACAACGAACGGGGGGAGGGGAAGCTGGCCACTCACCACGAGCGCCCCACCCACCAAACGGAGTACGGCCATGCAAAACAAAGACTCGAAAGAACCCTGGCCCATCGGCCCTACGGAGCGGGGACCGCCACCTGAATATCCCGCTGGAATCACGTTGACAACATCATTGAGATTCCTGCGGATCGTACGGTTCCGCTCCGGCTCAAGCTCCTGACCCCTCCGCAAGCTCCGGGGCCCTGCGGCACCGGAATTCTTCGACGGCGCTTTGCTTATTTCCTTTCGAAGATTTCCGCCACCTTGCCCAGGGGAGGAGACCGCCGGATCGGCCCCGTAGAGCACTACGTGCCAGCAACAAAAAACCAATCGGAGGGGACAAGGGGAGCTGGCCGGTCACGAGAGCGCCCCACCCACCAACTTCTCGGACACCAGAAGAAGGAACAACACCATGAACGCAGCACCCACGCTGGAAATGCTCGACCCCGCCACCTTGACCGTGGACATCAACGTCCGCAAAGACGCAGCCCTGACGCCTGACTTCGTTGCCAGCATCAAAGAACACGGCGTGATGGAGCCGGTCATCGCGCACCGCAAAGAGGACGGCACCGTGCACGTGTTGATGGGCCAGCGCCGCACCCTCGGAGCCGTCGAAGCGCAGCGGTCCGTGATTCCGGTGATGATCATCAGCACACCCGAGGAAGCCGAACGCATCGTTACACAGGTCGTGGAGAACATCCAGCGGGCTGAACTGAGCGACGCGGACGAAGCCGACGCGTACCACCAGCTGTCCCTGATCGGCGTTCCAGCAGCGGCGATCGCCAAGAAAACCGGACGGACCAAAACCGCCGTCGAGGGCGCGTTGAAGGCCAAGGCCTCCGTGGCCGGAACCGCCGCCCTCGGCAAGGGCCCTGACCATCGACGAGGCCCTCCTGATGGCCGAGTTCGAGGAGGACGAGGAAGCGACACTTGAGCTGGAATCGGTCCTCCAAGACGAACCGGACCAGTTGGTCCACGTCGCCCAGCAACTCCGGGACGCACGCGCCCACGCTGCTGCACTGGCGGCGTTCACCACGGAACTGGAAGCATCCGGGAGGACCATCGTTGACAGGCCTGGCTACTACGACGATGAAACCGCCCGGGTCAGTTTCCTGAACCGGGCCGACGGAGAACCCGCGACCGAGGAAGACGCCACCGCCGTGTACATCGAGCAGGACTACAAGGGCGACTGCTCAGCGGTTCCGGTGATCGTTGGATGGAAGAAACTCGGCTTCAAGGACCGGAACCGCTTCTCCTCATCGGCCAACACCGGCCCCATGACCGAGGAACAGAAGGCCGAACGGAAAACCCTGATCGCCAACAACAAGGCCATGGAATCGGCCACGACCGTGCGCCGCGACTTCGTAAAAGACCTGTTGGCGAAGAAGCAGGCACCGAAGGGCTGGCAGCACTTCATCGTCCACGCGCTCACCCACCACCCTGAAACGGCCAGCGGCTACGACGGCAAGGTGGCCGCTGGCATGGTGGGAGCGAAGACCGAGGGAGAGAAGTCGTGGTCATGGAACCCGCTGCGGGACCACGTCGCCAAGACCACGGCACGGCCCGAGTTCGCCTTGATCGCCCTCGTCTGTGCAGGGTATGAGAAGACCATTGCCAAGGACTCATGGCGCAGGCCCGGGCAAAGCCACCGGGACTACCTGAACCAGCTCCTCACCTGGGGGTACACGGCAAGTGAGACCGAACAGATGATCATCGACAGCGGCACACCAGCCGAAGAAGAAACGGCCTAAGCGAGACCCTGCCGGGCGGAACCCCACCGCCCGGCAAGGGCACCCGCCCCACTCACCACGGCAGGGCCGGGAACCTCGCGCACGCCGGGCGGTCCGCCGCCCCTGGGCGAACCACAGCAGCCACTCACCAGCGGCGGACCGCCAGTCAACGCCACCCCGCGCACACCCACCAAGTACCGCGCCACCAGCCCGAGCCAGATACACCACGCAACTTTGTCCGAACTCCCCGCTAGTCTGCGGAAAGCGTCCACGACAGGAGTACCCATGACCAAACCGCCCATCCCCGACAACTCTTTCACGGACTTCCTCAACAGCGTCTTCGGCGCCCTGGACCCCTCACTGCTGGCCATGGTGATGATCAGCACCGCGTTTGCCGCGGTGTACCTTGGGGCAGCTGCGCACCTCCGACGAGGGGTATCCAAATCCATGGACCTCGCTTTCGCCCTTGCCATCGCGTCGCCCATCACGGGCCTGCTTGTCCTGGGCCGTAGCGGGCTGGTCTGGGGACTCATTACTGGAGGATTCGCGCTCGTCATCGGGCTGTTCCTTTGGGGGACGGCGCGCGGCAAACCCACCAAGAACCAGCCAGGCAACATCGGACGGGCCCGTTAGACTGAACCATAGATTTCCTTTGTCCGAGGAGAGCGAAACAGGACCGGCCCGCGCCGGTCTTGTTTTGTTTAACCCGCCAAAGCCCCAACCGCCTCCAACTACGGCTCTGCTCGATCTGCTCAAGTTCCAGCCACCCCCCCAAGGAAACCCAGCCCACCGTCTTGGCTGTCAGGCACGAAGGCGAAGGAGCCCGCGGAATTGACGCCACCGCCATATCGGAATTGCTCCCTGTGTCTAAGAGCCGCTGTTGAGTACGTGGCCTGACTTGTCGGCGGACGGACTGCGGTGGTGCTTGATCTGAATCGGTTGAGCAAATCTTTCCTGAAACGGCGAATCCTTTTGAGCTGTCGCGGACAATACAGAGTATGGGGGACATCGAGGCTCGAGACGACGGCCTGTGGGCACGGAGCCTTGACGGAGACGGACAAGCATTCGGGATGCTGTTTGATCGACATCGTGACAGGGTCTTCCGCCACGCGTACCGAATCTGTGGTGATCGCAGTACGTCCGAGGACGTTATGGCAACAGCTTTTCTGGAGCTATGGCGTCTTCGGAAGAAAGTAGTCCTGGTCGAGGGGTCCGTTCTTCCATGGACACTGGCTACGACAACCAATATCGCAAGGAACGCCCAGCGGGCCGCATTCAGGTACCGGCGAATGCTTGATTCACTCCCACGGCAGGACGAAGCCAGTGTTGACAGCGGTGAGACGGTCTATCTGCAGTCAGCGTTGGACCACGACATGGTGAGTGCCTTGAGGTGCCTAGGAGCCTTGGACCTTCAATTGTTCAGTTTGGTGGCTTTCGAGGGCTATACGGTTGCTGCGGCCGCCGAGATTCTCCGGCTCTCGCCTTCCGCCGCGAAGAGCAGGATGCATAGGGCCCGCTCGAAAATGAAAAATGCCTTGGAGCGGCAGCAATGGAGCCCGAGTCAGCTGGCCATGGAAGGAGAACGATCATGAACGACCTCAAGGTTAATGACAAATTTAGCCTGGCGCTCCGCCAGGAGCTGGTGGGCAGAGTCGACAAAGCAGCCCCTGTTCGGCGCCGTAAAACAGCACGGCGTTGGATCAGCGTAAGCGTCGTCGTCGGAGCAGGGCTCCTGGGTGGGGTCGGCGCGGCCGCTGCAGGTCTGCTAACGATCCCGGGCGCCCCGCAAATCACCCCTGTCGGAACACCAATCACGAAGAACTACACCGGAACAGCCACCGTGGAGTTCGGGCGCGCACCGGCCGACGCGACAGGCGTTCGGATCAGGCTGACCTGCCTTACGACCGGCTCATGGGCATTTGAATCGGGTGCAACCAGCTCCTGCAAGTCCTCCGACCTTGCAAGCCCAAGTAACGTGACCCAGTACCAGGTCCCGATCAAGCCGGGCAAAGACAGCATGACGATCCGCACTCAGTCTGACAGCCAATGGCAGCTGACATGGAGCTTCATCAATGAACAGCCCACGGACTGGGCTACGAACGACGCCGGCAAAACGTATGGCGCCCAGAATGACAAAGGCCTGCCAGAAATGGTGTTGGTGAAGGCCACTAATGGCGTCATGGGCTATGTCAACAAGAATGAGCTGGAAGACGCCACGGGAGAGGCGGCCGCCCGCACTTTCAAGACCCGAGAAGAGGCCCTCGCCTGGCAGGAGGCCCGGGAAGGTAAGACTTTCAAGATCCCTGTCTATGATTCGGACGGTAAGACGGTCGTGGGGGAGTTCGTCATTGATAACGGCGAGGATCAATCTCCTGGACCCCTGCCCTCGAACCCAACACAGTAATTCTCCAGTAGCGGTACTTTCTTCAGTTTGCAGTTGCCTAATTCATCTGTATGCGGTTACGCGATCGGCGGCTGCCTGCCATAACCCACGGTTAGGATCTATCAACAACAGGGAATGTACCCGGCTTGGGGGAGCTATGAAGTTGATCGTGCTGGCCATTGCCGCTTGGGTGCTAACCGGCCTGATCGCCGTTTTAGGAGTTACCGCTGGTGCCACTATCTGGGCGTATATGGAACCGGTAGTCGATACCGCGCCCATGCCAGTGAGCTACTTCGCGGCAGTCAGTGTCGGTTTCCTGGCCCTGCTCCTTAGCTTGGGTGTCAGCGTAGGTATTACTGTCCTCGCCGCTGGGCGCAATGCCAGCAGCAAGACCTTCTGACCGAAACGGCGGGCGTTTCGTTTCTGCAGGGTGGCACCTGCTCGGGCCCCTTCCCCATGGGACGAAGCTAACTGGCCCGGCCAACCAACCGCGCGACATGCGTTCTCTCAGCAGGGACGACCACAGGAAACCCCTCAGTTACGCGTCAATGAAAGGTCGCCGAGGCGTGACAAGGCTCTTCAAACGGGCCAAAAACCCAAAGATGCTCCCCGCAGGGCTGAATACGCCGGGATCGGTTATCAAGAGGCCTTGTAACACCGGGTGCTGTCTACTCCTATGCAAAGAACGCCAATCTCTGCTCGCAATACCCACAGAGTGGCCTATTGAAGGGGACTTCTGACATTTGTGCCGTTAGCTTCTGAAAATGACATTTCCGCACCACCCAAACCCCGGAGCGCTGGTTCAATCTGAAAACAAAATAGGGTGAAAACCCCTAGAATACGGGTCAAAACCCTGTTAATCCGATTCGATTTGCGCTAGAATGGAGGTAGCAAGTCAGCCAGACGAACCTAACCAAACTGATACGAAACGCAGGACTGAAAATGACTACTTCACCGACCGATTACACGGTCTACACCAAGCCCCAGTGCCCCAACTGCGACCGCACGAAAGAGTACTTCGACTCCAAGGGCATCACATACACGGCCGTGGACATCACCGACGTGCCGGCGGCGCTGGAATACATCACCACCGAGCTCGGCTACTCCCAGGCGCCCGTGATCGTGAACAACGCCGACGACCAGGACCACTGGTCCGGACTTCGACGGGACAAGCTCGTCAACGCGGCCATGAACCACAAAGCAGCGTGAGCGCCGTGACCGACCAGCACCCCGCCGACGGGTTCACGCTCAGCCCCCGCACGTACGTCGACTTGGAAGAGTTCGGACGGATCGCCAACCCTTCTGGCGTCATCAACGTCACCGCCCCTGACCCGTATGAGCCGTTCTTCATCGGCCGGCCCTCCGTGGACGATGACCGCTACCTCGCCGCCATCATGAAGGCGCCCCTCGGAAAGCCCGGATTGTGGGACGAACACACCGCAGACCAAACCCAACCCAACAACCTCACCCACGACGAACCGGGTGGGACCGAACCTCAGAACGAAACCACAACACCCACCGAGAACACCACCAGCGCACGAGGAAAAGGAACCATCATGGCCGGCGAAACCACCATCACTGTCATCGGAAACCTCACCAACGACCCCGAACTCCGCTTCACCCCCAGTGGGTCAGCGGTCGCCAATTTCACGATCGCCTCAACGCCCAGGACCTTCGACCGGCAAGCCAACGAATGGAAGGACGGGGAGACACTGTTCCTCCGGGCTTCAGTGTGGCGGGAAGCGGCCGAGAACGTGGCAGAGTCCCTGACCAAAGGCACCCGCGTGATCGTCAGCGGCCGCCTGAAGTCACGGTCGTATGAGACCAAAGAGGGCGAGAAGCGCACCGTGATCGAGCTCGAGGTCGACGAGATCGGCCCGTCCCTGCGGTACGCGAACGCGAAGGTCAACCGCACCCAGCGCAGCGGCACCCCCGGTGCCGGAAACGGGGGCGGCTTCGGCAACCAGCAAAGCACCGGACAGCCTACCCGGCAGGACGACCCGTGGGGCGTCCCCGCGCAGGCCAACACTGGCTCCTGGGGCAACGGCCCCGACTCCGAACCCCCGTTCTAAACCCCTCCAGTGTCGGGGCCATTTACTACGCTGGCCCCAACACCCTTTACGGAAGCGACGATCACCTTGCTTGCACTGCTCTTAGTTATCGGTTTACTGCTCCTGTCCGTGGCCGGAGTCGTGCTGACGTTCGGCCCGTTGTCTCTGGCAATGCTGGGATCATCGCTAGGCAAAGCCGATGCCATTTACTCTGTCACCGGTATGGTCCTCTGCGTCCTGGCCTTTTGGGGATGGTCGGAATGGTCCCGCACCTCAACCCTGTCGGTTTGGGAATGGATCCTCGCAGCACTCAGGACCATCGCCGGTGTCATCGTATTCGCACTGATCCAGCAAGGCATGGAGAGCGCCAAGGCACGGATCACCAACGACCGGATACACACTGGGAACCAGGACCACTAACGATGACTAGCGGTGGCGCGAAGAAGAACCCGTACTTCACCGAAGCGGACCTGCAGCAGATCCGTGCAGCCGTCCAAGAGGTCGGGACTCTGGAAGGGTATGAGTCCTTGACGGACTTCGTTCAAGGTGCGGCACGCAGGGAACTGCGGCGTCTGCAGCGCAAATACAACGACGGCCGGAAATGGCCAGGTGTCGAAGCTGGTGCACTCCGGCCCGGACGCCGGACCCGGAAAGAAACCGCACGCCGGGAAGACCTGTAACCCCCGCCAGCGTCCCGGCAGGGGGGGCAGAGATGCCTGGGTGTGTTCCAGAGTGCCATGGTGTCGGAGCTGGGGCTACCTTTGCTGGTCCGTCACGCAGCAACCCACGAGCACACAGTTGAAGTGAAATCGAAAGCCAAAAGGAAGGACCACATGCCAGCGACACTAAGAACCAGGATTCAGGAGGCTGCCCTTGGTGTACTCGCGGCCGGGGGAGTGGTCGCTGCGCTGTGGTTCGCGCAGAACGGGTTCATGGCCGCCGCGTTCCTGGGCACCGCGACGATCTGCCTGATTGTGCTCACGTCCGCGGCCCTGATCAGGAGAGACCCTAATGTGTGGGAACCGCGCCTGGACTCACGCCCGGCGACCGCGGCCATTAATGCCCTGTCGATTGTCGTCATCGCCCTCTACGTCCTGGGCCTGTTCTTCATCTTCTAACCCAACAACCGGAAGGAACCTCGCACCATGCTGATGTTCGATGTCATGTCCCAGAAAACCAAATTCACCGTAGCGGTCATCGCAAACGTCCTGACCGTGCTGCTCGCTTTATCCTGCGTTCCAATGATCCCGTCGATGATGGACGCCGGCGCTCCGCTGTGGTTGATTGTCCTGCCACTGGTACTAACGATCATCTTCGCCACCGTCTCGGGATGGCTCTGGAGAAAGGCCAGGGATTAGCATGTTGCACGCCGACCACGGCGGCGAACTGATCCATAAAGAACCGGGAAGCAACGTCCGCAACTCAGCATCGCCGTAAAAGCTCTGACGGATTCTTCCGGACAGTGATGACAAAGACCGGCAAGGACGTCAGCTGAACCCCACCGTCGCGTGAGAATGTGAGCCTCCGCGTCCACCCAGCCCGCCGCGCGCCGTGCACTCACTCCAGCTAAAAGCCCTAACCATCTCGTACGAGCAGGTGGAGAGTTTTGACGCCCCGGATGGTCCGGAGAAGGGCCTTGGAGAAATTCGGCTGGACCGCCTTCGACGTCATGTATTAGGCGTTCAGATGCCTCGGCCTGGGGGCTGTGTCAGGAGGTTTTTGATTTTCTCCGCCAGGAATTGCTGTCCCTCGCTGCTGGGGTGTTCCCCGTCCGGGCCCAGCAGTGGCGAGTCCGGCCCGGAGACCCACTGTTCTGCCACAGGGTCAACAAACTCGGCCCCGGCGTCGAGGGCCGCTGCCCGCTCCTGATCACGGATTACAGTGACGTCCGCTTCGAGGGTGTCGAAGCCGGTCAGCGGACCGACCATGATGGACCTGGCGTGGGGAGCCAGGGCCTTGGTTTCCGTGAGGGCATCTGTGAGGGCGGCACGCAGCTCGGCGGGGTCTTGGCCGGCGTCGTTGTCCGAGCCAAAGAGCACAACGACATCCGTTGAAGACTTAACGGAGGCACTGATCTGTGAGGTGAAGGTGGCGTCTTCGTCGCCGATGGCAAGGTAGCCTGCCCCATTTTGGGCCGCGCTGGTGATCTTCACCGGCACCGGAGCTGAACGGAGCTCCTCACTGAGGAGGCGGGGCCATGCTTCTTCCGGGCTGGTTCCGTATCCGGTGCTGAGGGAATCACCGATGATGACGATACGCTCGGGCGCGACCGGCCTGTGAGCCGGAAACATTACCCGCTGGTGGGTTTTCGGTTGTTGAGCCTGCAGCTCCGTGGGGTGCCCGGCAGCGAGGGCACTCCCAAGGAGCGCGACGGCAACGGCGAAAGCACCAAGAGCAGCGACGCGTGTGCCCGAGCTGTGGAAGCCCCGACTTATCGACCCGTGTCGTCGTGCCATGGTCCCAAGAATAGACTCCGTTGCCAGCTTCCGGGTTGGCCGTAGCGTTGCCGGGTTTTCTTGTCGGTGGGTGGGGTGATGATGTGCGCATGAGGTTTCCTGTGCGGAGCGTGCCGGTGGGCGAGGCGGTACCGCCGGGACGGATGGGTTATGACCTTCACGCGCCGGTGTTGCTGCTGCACACCATCCAAAGCGCGGACGCTTTCGACGAGCTCGTGGCCACGGGGCGGATTGTTCCTGATCCTGCACGGGCAGAGCCGGCGTTCGCTGAGGCGTATGGGTGGATGCTGGACCGGATGGGGGCACGGCTGCCGACGCGGGGGAGTGGGGCGTTGTGGTTGTGGGCGAAACTGCCCCGGGCGGAGCTGGTGGACTCATGCCGGCTCTCCCGGAACGAGGTCCTGCTGACCTGCCGGATCCCGCGGGAACGGGTGCTGCTTTCTGACTTCATCGCCTGGCACCAGGTCCTCAACCGACACCCCTACGTGCCCCCGCTTTCGGGGGAATCCAACGACGCTTTCTCGGCGCGGATCGATACGGTCTTTGACGATTTCGAGGACCGCCTCCATGCTGCGGGGATCCGCAGACGGGACGAACCTGTCCGTTCCTGGCCTCCGGCGTTGCGGGCCGGGGTCGAGGCGTCCTGGGAATCCATCTTCGACCTGGCCACGTACGAAAGTGGCTCCGTGTGGCAGGGAACTGTCCACGAGCTCCGTGAAGCCGACGTCATCGACGCAGCCCACCTGACCCGCTAACCCAAACCTCAAAACCGGCCACCGCATTCGGCGACACTGCCTCATCACCCGGGCCAGAGCGGCCCCTGTTGTCCCGGCTGAAAAGAACCCAGCCACACCCGTCCGGTGAGCCGGGCACTTTTGTCTTGGACCATGGGAAACCCACCCGCCGAGCCGCAACCCTGGTAAACGTGGAGCCGCCAGAATCGCTGTACGGGCTTCCAAGGTCGCGTCGGCCCAGGCCGGGCCGGATCACCATGCGGCAGAGGCTTTAGCAACACCCGAGCACCGCCCGTCAGGGCGGTGCATTTCCCCACCCCTACTACGCCTAGTCGGCGAGAGTTACGGCGGCAGGGGTGTTCTTCTTGCCTCGGGGGCGCCCGCCGGCGCGCTTGGTGGGTGCGTCCAGGCCGAAGCCGCGCAGGTCGGGTTCGGTCCAATCCGCGCGGAGCGCGGCCGCGAAGTCTTTTGCGTACTTCTGTTCGGCCGCGGCGAGCAGCGCGGCGGCTTCGGCCACCTCGACGCCGCTGGCTGCGGCAGTTCGGACGGCGTTGACTTTCAGGTCGCGTGCAGCGTCGATTTTCGCTGCCGCTTTAGCGGCAATGTCGTTGATGTCCATACCCATTACGCTACCCACACCCACCGACGGGAGCGGGGAGTTTTCCCGGCGCGCCCCCAAACCGCACCAAAACCACCCAACAGAAGCCTACGGAGCAAGCTATACATTTACACGGGTGTAAATGGCGTGTCGCTCACGGACCCTGGCGGGTTTGTGAGCCACACTGGCTTGTGGGTCCCCGGTTCGGGGTCGCTGCGCTGGGCCTTTTGGGAGGGGGATTGGGATGCCGGAAGAGGAGAACACTGGCCGCCCGAACCTCTCCCGGCGTCGTCGTGCGAACACTCCGGCAGGGTCGAAGAAGCGCCGTGATGTGTGGGTCACGGTGGAAGAGGAAGCGGCGCTCGTTGCCAGGGCCGAGCGGGAGAAAGTGACTGTGCCGAACCTGCTGGTGTCGGCCGCGTTGGCGGAGCGCACGGATTCACCGACGGAACGGCGGGCCATCGGCGCCGAGTTGATGCAACTGCACAACTTGTTGGCGCGGTCGTCGAACAACATCAACCAGCTCGCACGTCAGGCCAACGCGACGGGTGAGTTCCCCGTTGAGGCCCGTGAAGCGTTGAAGCATATCCGGTCGGTGGCGCTGCGCATTGACCGGGCTATTGAGGGATTGATGTGAGCAAATGATCCCGAACATCACCCGCGGTTCACGGATGGCCGGCCTGATGGTTTATCTGGCCTCCACGGATACGGACAAGACGAAGAACGCGCACACTGACCCGCACCTGGTGGCCGGGGACGCGGCGGTCATGGCGTGGTACGACGACGGCGTCCTGGACAACGAGGACGCGATCGCGATCGCGAAGCACCTGGATCAGCCACGGAAACTGTTCGCCGTCGAGGTTAAGGTCAAGGACTTCGCCTGGGACGCGGCGAAGAAGGAACGCGTCCACGTCGGGTACAAGGACGCGAGCGTGTGGCATTGCTCGCTGAGTTTGCGCGCCGAAGAGGGCGCACTGACGGACCAGCAGTGGGGCGACATCGCCAACGACTTCGTCGACGCGATGGGCTTCACCGCAGCCAGCGGAAAAGCGCAATGCCGGTGGGCGGCGATCAACCACGGCACCAGTGAGAACGGCAACCACCACATCCACATCGCCGTCTCCTTGGTCCGGGAAGACGGCACCAAAGCTTCTACCCACGGGGACTACAAACGAGCCCAGCAAACCTGCCGTGAGCTGGAGGTCAAGTACGGGCTCGAACAGCTCTCCACCCTGTACGCGACCCGTGGTTACGACCGTGCCGAGAAGGCCACCGCCGCCCGCGATCAGCGAGAGATGCACAGGGCATCGTTGGCGCGGAAGGTCCGTGCCGCTGCCAGTGCCTCGGCCACCGAAGGGGAGTTCGTCCGCCGCGCCCGCAACACGGGGATGCTGCTCCGTCCGCGGTATGCGAAGAACACCACGGACGTCATAGTCGGTTACTCCGTTGCCGAACGCCCGAAGTCGGGGGAGCGGCCCATCTGGTTCGGTGGCGGCACCCTCGCGTCCGACCTGAAACTGGGGGCGCTGCGGCAAGGATGGATGGACTCACCGCACGCCGCGACCGAGACAGCGGCCGAGTGGAACGCGGCGGCACGCAACAAACGCGCCGTCTCAAGGACCGGGCCTGAGAAGGCGACGCCGTCGCCGCAGGTGTGGGTGGAATACACCCGCAACGCGGCCGCCCTTGCGGAGCAACTGCGGTCGGTTCCGCTGGATGATCACGCGACCTGGGCGAATGCCGCACGGGACGTTTCCGGGGCGTTCGCTGCATGGTCCCACCGTCTCGAACCCACCCCGGGGCCGTTGGCGGCCACCGCCGCTGAACTGTCCCGTACAGCGCAGCTCCGTGCACCGCAGGTGCACAGCAAGCCCGTGGCTTTGCCGTCCATTGCCGGCACGGCCATGCTGTTCCTGGCCGCGTCGTCGAAGAACAAAACGGCAGCGCAGGCAGCGCTCATGGTGCAGCTGGCGAACATGGCGGCCGCCATCTACGAGATGCACAAGCAATCCGGCCGGGCACGGGAAGCCGAAAGGATCCGCGCCGTCGTCGCAACGCATCTGAAGCCCTTCGCCGGAACCATGCCGCGACCTGTTACCGTCGGCGCGCCGGAACAGGCACCGGAGTCAAACCCGGTGGAACGTGGCCTGCGCGGCATGGCCCCCATCCGTCCCGGCTCCGCTGTCCCAACCACAGCAACACCCGCGAAACCACCGGCCCGGACGGGACGGGAATCCGGGCCTGTCATTGACCGATAACAAACACCACTAGTGCGAGGGGAACACCATGAGTGAATCGGACGGAATGGACGACCTGCTGGACGGCGGACTGCGGCAATCGCTGATGATCGCATCACGCATCGCGGAAACGCTGGCCCGCCACCGGCAGGAAGCACAGCGCCAACAAGAACACCACGACACCCAGGCCGCACACGAAGCCCAGGCACGCCTGACAGCCGAACGAGCCGCTGCCCGGGCCGCACTGGGCCCGGTGGAAAAGGACCAGTGGTGGGACAAAGCCCAGCCCTCCGACATCGCCACCGCCTACGCCGTTGCCGAAGCATGGAAAGACCATGACCCGGCAGCCCTTGCCGCGTCGGAGAAGATCCGTCAGGAAGTCCTGACACGCTACGGCATCGACACCCACGACGTCGGCACTGACACCGCATACCTGGAATCAGGGATCCACACCATCGCCACCGAACGGGCACGGCAGGAAGCCCTGGCCCGCGGCCAGGAACAGTCCCGCAAAGCAGCCGCCGAACACGAAAAGGCCATGCAGCTGCTCGCAGCAGCCCGTGCCGAAGAACTCCGCGTCCAAGCCGCGAACCTCGCACCCGAAATGGAACGCCACCACGTGCCCGTGGAATACCTGGCCAACCCCGAACTCGCCCAGGCACTGCAGCGGGCGCACAACGCGAAAACCCCGAAAGCGGTGGAAGTGGCGGACGGTGAGATCAAGGAGCGGATGTTCCTTATCGGCAAGGACGGCATTAACGGGCCCAGCATCGACCAGCTCCGCACGGAAACCACCGCCAACGTCAACGGTGCAGGCGAGGATCACTTCAAAGACCCCGCCTTCGTGGACGCCGCCAAGAAACTGCACGAAGCAAAACTCCTCGCCGAGGGCGGCTTCACGGGCGACCAATGGTCAACCCAGGAACAACGATACGAACGCGCCGAGAAGGAACTCTTCACCCGCATCAAGAACCTCGGCCGGGACATCGAAAAGCAGGTCACCGGCACCAACGACAGCCCCCGTATCACAGACCAGGGGCTCAAATCGGAGACCGCATCGGCGGCCGCCTACGGCTCCGCCGAACACCACCAGCAATTCGCCGAAGCCCTCGCCACCACCGGCGCAACAGAACCCCAAATCCGGGGCCGGCTCGCCGCAGCCCGCAGCGAAGGAAGCCACCCCGGCGCCGCCGTCACCACAGCAGGGGCCGCGAAAGCACGCAAAACCAGCCGCGGGATGGCAGCAGGTGCCGAACGGACCAAGAACGGCCCCAGCCGTTAGAGCGAAATCCGGGAACCAACGCGAACTCAAAGTTAGGGTGGAACATGGGTGAGAACGACACGTCAACGAAGCCAGTAGCGGCGAAAGCTGAGCGCAGAACGAAGCCGAAGCGGAAGAGTTTCACGCGACGGCAGGAACTCGCCCGTCAATGGTTGGAGCGGCTCGTGCCGCCGGACCGGATCACCGACGAGCGGGTGAACGAGCTGGCCGCTGTCGTGGACAGATACCGGCCCGGCAGCAAGTTCCTGACCATCGCCGACGCGATGATCAGAAACAACGAAACCCCCACCATGAAGAAGGTCGCTGCCCGGTACGAGTCCCGCAAGAACGCTTACCTGCGTCGCAACGTTCCAACGGCGCCAGTGGAACTCACTCCCGCTACGGCTGACCAGCTCACGACCATGATCCGTGCCTCTTGGGAACGTCGAGGCCACGGACCCGCCTGGTCAGAGATCGGCACCGTCATGGGGTGGGACCGTGCCCAAACCCGGCACGCTCTCACCAGCCTCCGCACCGACGGGGCCATTTCCTTCACCGAGGAAGCCGGCTCCCTCACCCTCACCGGAAAGGACGCGCACAGTAGTTCCACTGCCAGGAAAACGGCCTGACCGTGGTGTTGATCCGTTCTCAGGCATCGAGGCCGACAACCAAAGCGAGATAGTCGCCGGCGGCTTCCTGAAACCCGTAATCAAGCCAATAGTTTCTCAGGGCAGCCTTGGCAGCTACGTGCCGTGGTGACCCTTCAAGGACACCGTCGGCGTACAGGGGGGCGGCTTCCAACACGACGAGTGTGGTGTTCCGCGCCGCCGTGGCCAGGATCGCCTTCAGGATGGCGTGCCCGCTCCGGTGGCCACGGAACCGTGGATCGATGCTCAGCAACGAGAGAACCAGCAGGTCCCGCCGCGGTCCATCCAGGCGGCGAAGAGTAGGTCGGGGCGTTCGTGCACGAGAATCTCGGCAGCGACCCAACGCGCTATGCCGAGCAGTCCCCCGTCCCGTAGAAAATAGACGCCTCTAGAGCTTCTGAAAGGACGTCCGATACTGCTTAGAAGACACTTGCTCAACATCGGCAACTGTCTTTGCAGGCGTTCGCATGACGGCGTTCGCATCGATGTCGGCTCTAACGCCTCGATAGTTCAGCACATTTGAAGTGATACCAGTCCCTGCCACGACCACAGCCAGTACCTGACTCGAGGGAGCCGGGGTGCGGGAGAGATTTCAGACCTCTAGAACCAGCCGGGAGTGGTTCCTCCATAAGGTAGCTGTTTCTTTGCATTAGCTGGCCTAAGGGAACAAAATAGCTACATGAACAACAAGGACGCTCTGCGCCGTCTAGGAGATAATCTGAGGAGTCGAAGAATCATTCTGGGACTGTCCCAGGAACTCGTCGCTGAACGAGCCGATATCTCACGACCGACGCTCATGCGGCTAGAAGCCGGTGAGGGCGGAAAGATCGAACACTTGATGACTGTGGCATCCGTGCTAGGAGTTGCTGAAGACCTCATTGGTTCCCTCGACCCTCTAAGTACTGATCTGGGCAGGGCTCGGGCTCACCTTCTGAATAGACGTCGCGTCCAGAGGAGGGGATAGTGGGGGCTCGGACTATCAGGCGGGTTGAAGTACTCATCAATGAAACCCTGGCCGGTGTACTGGATGTTGAGACGGATGCGCTTTCTCCTCGTGAGCATGTCTCATTCACATACGCTGATAGCTGGCTGTCTGCTGCCGAAGCCTTCGAGATCTCACCAGAGCTGCCGCTGCAGAGAGGCCTTCAGAATCCCACGTTGGGTCGCGAGTTGTTCGGCTCTTTTCAGGACGCAGCCCCGGATGACTGGGGCAAGAAGCTTTTATTCGAAGAGCTGCGTCAGCAGGCAATCGCCAAGGGTGCCGGCCGTATCCCGCCTACGGGAGAAGCCGGATACCTACTTTTGGTGAACGACGAGACCAGACAGGGTGCACTTCGCTTTCGGGAAGACGGGAAGTTCTTATCGTCGTGGGGGAGGAGTGCTGGAATACGCGACCTAGGGGTGCTCGCGGAAGAAGCTCAGCTCTTTGCTGAAACCGGTGAGGTCAAAGAAGAAAACTCGCTACTTATAGGTGCTGGTTCATCTCCCGGTGGTGCTCAGCCAAAGGCGTGGATACGGGATGTCGACGGGTCCATGTTGTTGGCGAAGTTCCCGAAGACTTCGGACGTCGGGAACGTGCAATTGTGGGAAATGGTGGCTATCAAGCTTCAGCAGCGGGCGGGTATTAGAGTTTCAGATTCGCGACTCATGCCGCTCTCGGAGTTTTCCCACATCTTCCTCACTCGGCGATTCGATCGCGATGGAAGCCGTCGCATCCCATACATGAGTGTTCGCACAGCCCTTCAACTCGACACGTACTCGCACCCTGACTACGTTAAAATTGCCTCCGAGGTCGCACATATCTCCGCGGAGCCTGTCCAGGACGCCAACGAGTTGTTCAGCCGGGCCGCCCTAATCGCCATGGTCAACAACACCGATGACCACATGAGGAATCACGGGCTGCTGCGCACCAAGAAAGGCTGGCGCTTGTCGCCGTCTTTCGATGTCAACCCTGTGCCCATGGGTACATCGGAAACGCCGCTCACTCCAAATGGCGGGCTCTTCGACCGTGACGTTAGAGATCTTCTGGACTTTGTTGATGCTTTTCGGCTGACCAGGGACGCAGCTATTGAGCGTCTGCATCGAGTAGCTGACGCAGTCTCCCATTGGCAGGAGGACGCCGTCAGCCTCGGAGCTGAAACTGATTCTTTTGGCTTTATGTCCAAGGCCTTTGAAGGAGAGAATGCAAAGCGGGTGGCATCCCTGAAGTCAGCGCCCGTAGTAATAGACCTGGGTGAGTCATCGGCCGCGGTACCCGCACGCTCTCAGGGTGATGTATGGATACCCGAGCATATGCGTGGCGGGAAGCGGGTCAAAGGGCACTTCCGCCGTCGGAGCTGAACTCGATGTGCTCCGCCCCGGCCGTTAGTGTGTAAAGGAGAGCCTTGCCGGATTTGGAACCAATCGAAGCGATAGCACTGGAGATCGCTCGGACTGACATGCACTATGTGGCGGCGACTTTTCTCAATGCGTCGCCGGCGTTGGCGACAGCCGAGATCGCGTTGCTTCAATACGGCGTCATGGCCGCATATGAATCGCAGGTGTATTTCGGGAAGTCCCTAGGCTGGAAGCTTGAGGCCGGCTGGGCTGTGGACATCGCGAAGGCTGCCAGAATGAGCGGCAAATTCTTCGCCGATAACAAACGCAACCTCGAGGGTGTCGTCACACACTTCGATAAGCTATTGAGAGCGAACCACGGGGCGTTCTTTCCCGCGAAGCGAGCCAAGTTTTTTGACTTTCTTCGGGATGACCTCTCCGTCATAACGATTGATGGTCGTCCATATACGAGCCTTCTCAGCGCACACTACTTGACCGGGCTCGGACCATCGGAGACAGCATCGCTAGACTCGGTCGGGCCCGCTATCCATAAGTTGAGCGTTGGTATCGGCAACGTCGCTGGCATTTTGCTGCAGGGTTCGGATCTTGCCATGCATGCCCTGCCACCGATGCCTTCCATTGAGTTCTGGGACACCAAGAGTGCAGAGGCGATAAACCGACTGTTCGGTGGTGCGCTTTCGCAGTCACTTGCCGCGGCGCTGCTGACGGTCCAGAGCATTGCAGTGACAGCCGAGCGAGGTACCGCACGCGCTGCATGTTTGGCGTGCGAAGCCGGCGCGCGTAAGCATCGCTTCGTCGCGCTTTTCCAGTCGGTTACCTCGTTGGCTATCCTTCGCAAGGTGGCTCCCGAGCTTGTACCCGCTGAGATGCACGCCTTTCTCGACGAGCCGGAAAGTCAGTGGCTCCTCAGCCAGCGAAAGCTGCGCAACGGCCTCATCCACCTCGGAATGCAAGATATTGCACCGCAGATCAAGCCTGGCGACACCATTGACCACGCAGTTGCGATATATACGAAGTTGGCAGCAGATGAAGTCTCCGCGCGAATTAGCGACCATCTGAGCCGTTTTATCACGGTTCTTACAACGTGGATGCTCAAACCCACGACTGAAGGCAAAATCTTCATGACCGCGCTGCGGAGACCACCTCAGAACTAGAAGAACGAGATCAGAGCTGCGTCGACACTGTGGGGATTCGCCGCTTACATCCGAGTGCGGTCCGGGTCTTTCTCGGCAGGACCCTGTATGACGGCTGATTTTAGTGGCGCGCCTGACGCTTGTATGCGCAGTAAACGTGGCATTCTAAGACGGACCAATTACTACTCAGATCGCCGACAAGAGGCTGGGACTAGAAAGGCGATCCTGCCATGTGGCTCGACAGTGAAACTGACCGGGATTTCCTAAATTTCGAAGGTGTTGCGGACACCATTGCAGAAGTCATCGTCAGCGCCAGTGGGAGGCCGGTGTCTATCGGTGTCTCGGGTGCCTGGGGTGTTGGCAAATCGTCCATGATCAAACTGACTAAAGCGGCCCTGGAGAAGCATCAGCCTGATGAAGGCAACGGGAAGTATCTCTTTGTCGAGTTCAATGCCTGGCTTTACCAGGGCTATGACGACGCTCGAGCTGCCCTCTTGGATGTCATTGCCAATAAGCTGGAGGCAGAAGCGACCCAGCGGAAAACAGGCATGGACAAAGCCCGCGACTTCTTGGGCAGGGTCAAATGGTTTAGGCTCGCCAAGCTGCTGGCCGTGCCTGCAGCGTCGTTGGCTCTCGGAATTCCTCCGGTGGGGCTTCCAGGCGAGATCGCAAGTCTGGTCAAGGAAGGAATGACGGGCCAGCTGGAGGGTGAAGATGTGGAAAAGGCCGGCACGCTGGCTGCAAAAATTTCTGCTGGAGGCCAGGCTTTGCTCAGCCCCCAGCACACCACGTCACCGCCAAAGGAGATACAGGCCTTGCGGGACTCGTTCGAAAAGGCTTTGGAGGGCATCGGAGTTACTCTCGTCGTTCTTATCGACGATTTGGATCGGTGCATGCCGGGGACCACCATTTCTACGCTCGAAGCGATTCGCCTCTTCTTATTCCTGAAGAACACAGCTTTCGTGATCGCGGCGGATGACACCATGATCAAGCATGCGGTCCGAAAACATTTTGAGGGACTAGACGACGATGAGCTTGTCACCAACTATTTCGACAAGCTTGTTCAGATCCCTATTCGAGTGCCCGCACCGGGGACTCAAGAAGTGCGCGCGTACCTGATGATGCTCTTCATCGATAACAGCGAACTACGCAATGAACACAAGGATGCGCTGAGATCCGCCATCGCCGCCCAGCTCCGCGAAACCTGGAAGGGGAAGCGGGTCGACCGCTCGTTCGTTACCAGCATCGGCATCGAGCTTTCCCCGTCACTTGTCGGGCGGCTTGATACTGCTGATCGCCTCGCACCATTGATGGCCAGCTCCAATCGGATTGCAGGAAATCCACGTTTGATCAAGCGGTTTCTCAATGCATTGTCAATTCGGATGAGTATTTCGAAAGCGCAAGGGGTCGGCGTCGATGAGGCGGTACTCACTAAGCTACTTCTCTTCGAACGCCTAGCCACCCCCGCGGCCTACGCGGCGCTCAGCAAAGCCGTCAACACAGATACAGACGGTAAACCAAGAATTCTAGGCCCTTGGGAGGATGCGGCCTCCAAGAACGAAGAGTTCTCGCTCGAAACTCCATGGGACGATGATTTCGTCCGGGAATGGATTGCCCTGCCGCCAATGCTTGCTGACCACGATCTACGAGGTGCTCTTTACGTGGGACGCGAACAGGCTCCGTTGATTACTGCTGCTGACAGGCTTTCTTCCGAAGCCGCAGGATACCTGAGCGCTTTGTTGGAGAGCCCAACTGAGGCAGAGGTACTGATTGAGAGCCTTGCTCTCATACAAAAGGCGGAACTCACGACCATCATGGACCGACTGTTGGTCGAGGCCGGCAGGGTACAGGAATGGGGCGCGCCTCCCATATTGGATGCCTGCACCGCGGTTGTGACTGCCGATCCTAATCAGGGCAGCCGACTTGCAGGATTCCTCATGAACCGCCCTGGCCAGCAGATTCAACCGGGGATCGTTCCCAAGATAGGATCCCAGCCGTGGGCGAAGGAAGTGTTCGACCATTGGCTGGGGTCAACGGAAGTAGAAAACGTCGTCAAGAAAGCTATCAGTGGGAACATCGCAAAGCAGTAATGGGCCGACCGCCGGCGTTGCCCTGGTCCCGCCATGGGCGGACGACGTGGAGTCACTCGACGATGGATCGCAAGAAGCTCCCGCCGACGCCGAAGGATCAGCAGGTGAAGAACAAACTGACACCTCGCTGACGCTTTTGGCCCCCACGGCCAGATTCCGGGGGGCGCGGCGATCTCTCGGTGAATATGCCCGCAACGGCGACAGTCGCGAACTACGTCGAGCTTTAGGGCATTACGTCCGCACTGGCTACGGGGGCTCCGGAACGATGAATCGCCGCCTCGGAGGAACGGGAGCGACGGCCAACCGGCTAGGGGGAGTTCTGCGATCGGGCAGGATGCCCGATGGCACTGAACTTCGTGACGCAATAATAGCCAGCGGGAGCGACGTCAACATTGTTCTCGACGCCATCGCGGACGCTGCCAGCCCAATTGACGGGACCCAGGACAAAGAAGCATCTCGCCGTGCAGTACGCGATTCGCTGTCGGAGCTCCTAGTGAAGTATCCCGATGCGGATTTGGCAGCGCTCACTGATGACCAGCGTATGTTCGTTATTGAACGCTACGCGGCCTTGGACGTGTATGGGCGATTTTGTCTGGATCTCCAGAAAACCGTCTTGGAGAAGGCCTCCGATGCGGCAACTGGGCTCCGGCGAATGAAGAGCATCCGAGACTTCGTCGTCCAACAAGTTGCGGCTGCATTTAGGGCCGTACGTGAACGCGGCTCTATGACTGATACCAAAAGTATTGCTCGACTGACCAGCCGGGCATTGCAGGAGACCCTGTCGGTGTTTGAGGAGTACACAACGTGAAGTACCTGAGTGGTCCCCGCGATATGTTTGCCCAGCGGGAGGCAGCGGTCACTCCTATCCTGCTTTTCGAGAAGGATAGCTCACTGAATATTCCATCTGCAGGATGGTCTGCCGGCGACGTTGTCCGGCGTCAACAGTTGCTTCCCGACCCGGCGGCTTGGGACCTACTAGCTATCGCTTTGTCAGTAGTCGTTGCCGATGGCCAGAGCAAACGATCCGATAGTCCGGATGGGTGGACTCGCGAATTTGAGCTGGATATCTCCCTTTACGACAGCGACCGTTGGTCGCCAGTATCGAGTGCCGTTGAGGCCGCATTGAGGTTTTTAACGACTGATCTGTGGACTATGTCGTTCCGCCCGGGTGGTGTTTTCCCCAGAGCCCCCAAAAAGCCCCGATATCCTGCAGCGGAAGCCGTCGTCCTGCTTTCCGGGGGTTTAGATTCCCTTGTTGGTGCGATCGATCTGTCCGCACAAGGCCGAACTCTATTCGCCGTCAGCCAAACCGTGCGTGGTGATGCCGAGAAGCAGGAACGATTCGCGAAGCGAATAGATGGGGTTCTCGACCACTTGCAGGTTAACCACAACGCAAGTACACCCCGCGGCGAAAAGGAAACCTCTCAGCGCTCCCGATCATTGATCTTTCTGGCATTCGCGGTTCTAGCAGCCACAGCCACACAACGCTATCGGGATGGTGAAACCGTCACCGTCTATCTGTGTGAAAACGGATTCATTGCCATCAATCCGCCGTTGACAAGTGCCCGAATCGGTAGCCTCAGCACTCGCACAGCCCATCCGGAGTTCCTCGGAAAAATTCAGCAAGTCCTTGATGCCGTTGGGCTGAGAGTTCGTATCGAGAATCCTTACTCCGAGAAGACTAAAGGGGAGATGCTACAGGAATGCCTCGATCAGACACTTCTACTCAGTGAGGCACATATTTCCACGAGCTGCGGGAGATTTCAACGATTTAACTACCAACACTGTGGGCGCTGTGTGCCATGTCAGATTCGACGGGCAGCATTCGTCGCTTGGGGTCGAAACGACACAACCCCATACGTTTTCGACAATCTCGGCCGACCGGACGAAGATCATTCGGCCTTTGATGATGTTCGTTCGGTAGCTATTGCACGGCTGACAGTCCAGGAGGATGGCCTCGACCGGTGGCTCGGTCCAGTTTTGAGCTCACCACTAATCAAGAACAGGCCAGAGCTCAGGAAAATGCTTCAACGAGGCCTCGATGAATTAGGCGTGCTGCAGGCGAAATACGGGCTGTCATGATCGACTTTCACTGTCATCTGGACTTGTATCCTGATCCCCACGACGTAGCCGCGGAGGCGCAACGCCGAGGCATTGGTGTCCTTTCTGTGACCACGACACCGTCAGCATGGCAGGGCACATCAAAGCTTGCCGTTGGGCGACCCGTGATCAAGACGGCCATAGGCCTGCACCCCCAATTGGCTGCGGAACGAAAGCACGAGGTCGGGTTGCTCGAGCTTTACCTGCCCGAAACCCAGTTTGTCGGCGAAATAGGACTCGATGGGTCACCGGAATCACGAGCATCCTGGGCCGATCAGGAATTCGTTTTTGACCGCATTCTGCGGGCCTGCCGTGAAGCTGGAAACAAAATCCTGTCCATCCATAGCAGACGTGCAGCTGACCCGGTAATGGCCATGCTGGAACAACTTGGAGGGACGAACAAACCGATCCTCCACTGGTTTTCTGGGACTCAGAACCAGCTCAAACGTGCTATCGATCGCGACTGCTGGTTCAGTGTTGGTCCCTCGATGTTGACCGGGGCAAAAGGCAAAGATCTAGTGGCAAGAATGCCCAAGAATCGGATATTGCTAGAGACGGATGGCCCATTCACTCAAGTACGTCGAGCGAGTGCCAAGCCGTGGGACATAGAGGAAAGCTGTGAACTCTTGGCTGGCTTGTGGGGAAAGGATTTGGGAGCGGTTGAATGGCAAATCAGGCACAATGAGCGCATTTTGATAGGGATGACACCGTAGGGGATTACCGCCAGAAGCCCCTGCCTTTTACGAACTGAACTGCGCGACGAGCCCCGTCCTGGAACCAAAGGGAAAGCCAAGTTCTCGCTGGGCTATATTCATCAGCAAGGCAGCAGCCTTTGAGGCTCGGTCCACGGACGCGTTGAAGTCTTCCTTTGACAGCTCGGGATGGTGGTCGGCCAATGTTAGGAAGAGATTACCGGCGGCCTCTGCCAAGTCACCATCGGCAGTAATCTGCAGGATGGCCCAACGACGCTGCAGATCTTCCTGCAAAGGGAGCACCGTCTCCGTATAGTCCTCGAGTTCCTTGATGAAGTCAGCTCTGTTGTCCTCGGCTACATGTGGTGCCTCAGGGTAGTTGGCGAGTATTACACGACGTGAGGTCAGAACATGGTTACGAAGCCTGTAGTTCGCAACCAACATGTCGGAGATGTGACCGACCGTTTCAGTGCGCCATTTTTCCTTATCGACCAGAAAACGCTCGTCATCGTGTTTGATCCGGTCAGCTATCCGCTGATCTCTGGCGTTTTGCTTGGTCGTGAAGTGAGAGATCAATCCTCCAAGAACTGTCCCGATGAGCGCAGACCACCACGGTGACTGTCCTTGAACTAGAAACTGAACGAACTGATCCATACGCCTTATTTCTTTCTGAGACTGGTGACGAGATGAAAGGTACGACATCGAGGACGAAGAAAGCCCGGTGTGTCCGGTGTCTTTGTCGGGCAACACCGTAGTACCTGCTGAGTGTGTCCCAAGAGACGCGTTCGGCAGGGGCGGCGACCAGGGCTTCAACGAGTTGGCTTTCCTCCCTATGATTTTCGCCGAGAACCTAAAGAAATTGGTACTCTTCTTCCTCAGTACGTTCGGAGAGGTCCGCGACGGGAGTGAAGGCGCAGGCCCCCGGCACCCGAGTAGTGTCTGGGCAGCCTCTGTGTTCAGAGGTTTCTTCTGATTTGTGTGGCCGAACCGGGCGGAACGAAGCCGCGCTTTAGCCGTGTATTACTGCGTTCCCTCCGCAGCCGTGAGAAGATCATCGCCATGGCGTACAAAACTCCTAAACTTGTTGTAGACAGGTACTCGAAAGTGCTTTGGGAGCTAGCTGAGTACACTGCCGCCATTTTGGCATTGGTTTGGTGTGCCGCCTACTTTATGGGGATAATTTTGAACCCCGGCCATCAGGTCAACGACTTCATCTCACCTTGGATCGATGCCCTTTTTGTTTGGTTCGTTTGGAAGGACCCTCCAGTTGTGCTGGCCGTGGTCGTGCCCTTGGCCATCGCCCTCCAAGTAGCGGTTCATGGGCTGCGATCTGACATGGCCTCTAATTTTGATACAGACCGCCCCCCTCGTGTTCGTGAACAGGAGTTGGAGCGTATTCGAATGTTTTCACGGATTGCTGTAGTCACCGCCTCACTCATTGCAATCTTTACGGTCTTCACCGTACTGAGTGGCCTACTTGGCGGGGCGGGCGAGCGTAACGAAGCCATGTCTGCAACTGTGGCTTTTTGCGGCCTGGTTACTGCGACCTTGTGCTTGGATGCCGCTCGAGTCGCGACGACCCAGGATTTAGAGCAGCGACTTGTTACTGCCGTTGCTTGGCAGCAGAAGTGGAAGCAGCGCCTTCAACGGGTTCGGCGTGATGTCCCATCCCGCCGACGCTCATGGGCGATCGCCCTCGTGTTGATTTTCTTCGTTGTAATCATACCGGTGGCTTTGTCTGATTACCGCAATCAAGACGGGCTGACTATTCCTCCGGGAGTCGAAGGAGTAATACCACGAGTTGGGGTTTGCATCGCACTCATTATCGTTTTAGCAGTGTTTCTGCTACTTAACTTTATAGCTCTTCTTATAGTGGCTGTTATCCCTAATATTTCGCTCCTTTTCCGTATAGTGACACTAGTTGTGTTCATAACTCCAACCTCGATGATCCTGATAGGTAGCATTATTAGCTCTAGTCAAACCGGGCCGCTAATGAGGGTCACGGTTGGATTGTTTCCAACTATCACCCTGATTTCCATGCTTTACGCTTGGTTCCAGATTACGCGCATCTCCTCAGGGCCGGTAACCAGGTTTAGTTTCGGGTTTCATACTCTTCTTCGATTATGGGCTTTCGGGGTTGTATTGCACTGGTATCGAGTCTCCAATGACAATGTTTCGTGGTTGAGCCACTCCTTGCACGTGCCCGCCGTGGACTCAGCAACGCAAAACCTCGATGAGCCTGCCCATGGCCGCAGGGGTGCTTTGCCCAGATTGCTGACAGACCTCTTTAGGCGTTGAAGGTGTAAGCGTGGGCGGTCACGCCAATAGCGCGTGACTCCGACATTGATTAGGGCTGCTTAAAGCTGGGAAGTTGTAATCGTGCACGGCCCGAAGCGTGGAGGCCGGGGTGACGTCTTTGCCGCGCCACCAAAATGGACGCACGGTCCAGGGCATGGTCCGATGTCGCTGCAGTACTGGCATAACGAGAAGTTGGATGCCATCAACCAGGACAGACAGGGTGTCACAGTGAGGAGGTCGAGCTTGTTCGTGGACGCGGCGTTAGACAGTGCAGCGGTGGGCTTCCCATCGCATATTCGGAGGCTCCAATGAGAACGGTGTTCTCGACCCCGTGGGCGCTTCCTGGTGGAAACAGCGGGCCCTTTACGACGCAATAAAGGATGCCTACGCGCTGTACTCGTCAATGATGTCTCTCGCCCGGGGACCGATCCATAATCAAATCGGCGGCAAGAACGTAAACCAGCGACGAAGAAAGACATTCTTCTGGAGCCGGAAGCTCTGATGGCCTTCCTTAAGGCCAGGACCGTTCCCATGGCGCATGAAGCGGCTGGACGTCGTCGCCAGTTTCGCGTGCCACAGCTGACTCAACAGGCGACGGCGGGTTTAGCCCCGCTGATCGAGACCCGGGGCAGCGTGACCCGCGGGATTGGCACCCCAACGATGCGAACTTAGGACGCCTGGTACCCCTTCTCAGGCCTGCAACGGTTTCTCGCAGGCTTTGCACGCTGAAACGCTTGGTCATCTTCGATGATCAGGCGCGAAGCTGAAACCTCCGATGAGGAGCTCATCGAAGCGCTTGATGGTCGCAAGATCGAAGCGCTTGATGGTCGCAAGATCGAAGCCGTACAACGGGGGTGGTTAGGCGAACTGTGAGGGTATCGACATCAGCCTCAACGCTGCCCGGGAGAAGCTGGCCCATGGCTAGGCAGGCCTCCTTGGGTGTTCCGTCATTTCCATCTGACCCCAAGGATTAAAACGGCCTTGGTCGCAACGCCCTGCTGAACCAGGATCCTTTGCCTGCCAATGGGATATTCACCTGCGCCCGGCCAATCATGAGCTGAATCTCGACGCCCGGCGGAAGCACACTGAAGCCGCACGCTTGATAGAAAGAAGCCGAGTCCGGCTCGGTCACGCCATAGAGACGCTTGAATCCGTGAAGTTGGGCGAGCAGCTCCCCGACCAGAGCCCGGGCGATTCCTTGCCGTCGGCAATCATCGCGGACCGCGAGGCTATAGATCATGGCGTGATCCCTAATGCCTTGGCTGGCTTCTGAGGCTGGAAGTCCATGACTGACATAGGCCCAGATTTGCTCGGCTGCCGCGCCCGCATGAATGGCCCCGACTAAACCGCCAGCGTCCCGGGCGGTGAGGATGTATGACGGAAACCCCTTAAGGGGATCGATTGCCCGGGCCATTAACGGGAACCGGTTGACAACGTGGATGTGAGATGTGAAGAAGGCCTCGATTTCCGATCGCTCGGCATCCGAGTTCACTCGGTCAATTTGCACAGGGAGCACTGACGGATCCTTTTCAGTTGTTTCGATTGCAGGGAAAGGGCGAGTGTGATGTAAGACGGGCTTTGAGGAGGAAGAGACGGGTCAGTACACGTCGACGTAGCCGGCCGGCAGCCCGATCGAGTGCTGGGGGAACGGCGTAAACGGAGTAAATGGTGTGAAAGGCGTAAAGGGGGTGAAAGGCGTGAAATGGGAGGGCGGATGCACCTTCTTCAGGAAGCGATCGCCGACGAGCGAGCCAAGGTACATCTTGGTCGCTACGCCGCACACGTCGTTGTCATTCCACGCAAGCCAGCCGATCCACTGCGCCGTCGGGCTGAATAGATTCTTGTCGATTTCGCTGGTGCGGAAGGCAACCCATTGTCCGAGCGAGTCGAAGTAGTGAATACTCATTTGCTCTCCTGAAGTAGTCGTTGGCGCTCAACGTACTTCATGGCACCGACAATCTAGTACCCAGAATCTCGCGGCCTGATGGGTTCAGGGCAACGTCTCCATAGGGGCTTCCACGCAAGCTGGGCTCGACGCTGGCCCCAAACTGGAGACTATCCAGGGGCGCGCCACCGTGGACGGTCCGCTCGTCGATAGCGAGACTCTTCAAGCCGTCCGCGCGTCCTCGACAGCACGTTCAGCCAGGAATGCGACGCCAACACTTAGCGACTTCGGCCGCTAAGAAAGCTCAGCCAAAGTTTTCAGCGATCCATTTGTTCATAGGCGTATGTATGACGTCTCCCACGTGCACGGTGCGGCCCATGTCGTACTCGTAGGAGCTTTTCAGAAGTCCTGAATTGTGCTCGTTCAGGTTGCCCGCGAAGTCAGCCCCGGCCCAGATCGGCTTGTTCCATCCTCGTCCTGCTTTGTGTGCCAAGTGAGCGGCACTGTTCACGACGTCACCCATGTACACCACATCGTTAATGCCGCTGCCGCTGTAGCCGGCCTTGATCATCAAAGCTCGGCCATAGTCGATCCCGATGCCGAAGTTCAGCGTGCTATACCCCTTCTTTTCCAGCTTGGCATTCAGCAGCTTTTTGAGCGTATTGGCCGTGAATGCCCTTTCGAATACCTCGTCTATGTCGGTCTTATAGGGAGTGTTGTAGACAGCCCACACGCAATCGCCGACGATGTTTACCTCTCGCACTTGTGAGGCACCGTTGAGGACTGCAACCATCTCGGAAATGAACGAGCGGTAGATCTTAGCTAGGACAGGGCGCGTGTGCTTGTCTGTAAGTCCTGACGAATCACGAATGTCCACGAAGACAGCCGAGCACGATCCGTAGAATCCATTGGTAAACGTCAGGTCATCGCGGTCCGGAAGAGCATGCGGCTCTTCAAACTTATCGCTGGATTGGTCCAGAATCGCATCAATCCGGCTGGCGCTGGAGACGTGGTTATAAAGCGAGTAGTTACCGTCCATGATTACCATCCTGCCGTAGCGATCACGGCGACGACGATAACCACGCCAACGGCAACTAGTTCCGCCATGATGGCCCGGTTGACGTACTTAAATTTCACCGTAGCAATGTGTGAGTTCTCGTGGATCTGCGAGGAGATTTGCCGAGTTAGCTTTTTAGGATCACTTGTCAGAGTGGACAGCACCTCGCGGTAAGTTGGCTGCCTCTTTGAGTAGTGCTTGGAGACACTGCCGAAGAACAAGAGATTGACCGATTCCTCGTCGGGATCTTCGCTGTTACCTGAACGGCTCTCCACCCGTGGGAACAGAGCCAGGTAGGCGAAGACAACAGAGAGTAGAAGGGCTGCCACACATGCAACTACGGCAACCACAAGGCGGCATGTCCACTGCTGCTCGTCTTTCACAAGGTTGAACAAGACCGTGCTCGTGACCCCAATGAATGCCAAAGTGACACCAGTCTTAGTATCCGCATACCTCACCCACTCGTTGACGATTGAGAGTGCTTTCCAGGCATGATCCGGCTGGGGCGGAACGGCAGCATCTTCCGTCGCTGACGGAGCAGTCGGGGAATCCTTAACAGGCTTCTTGTAGACCCAAGGCACTTCGTAGTTCCATTCGCTAGGACGACAGAATCTCCATTATCGACGTTTGAGTGGCCCCAGGGCACGCTGCTCTGTGAACAGGCGGGCGCTACCCCCGACCACTCCGGCGCGAGATTCGTCACAGTGCACACTTTCCTGAGTGTTGACTGGATTTTGTTTGGCAAAAACCTTATGGGCGGGTTAGGCTCCTCTCGCTAGTCGAATTTGGGGGTTTTCGGACGGCAACTGACGCATCCCTCTGTCGAGTGACTTTTGCTCCGGAAAGTGATGCTGTGGCTTCTTCTGCTGCCTTCCTTCGTCGTGCCTGCGCACCTGCGCTGGCGCTCACGTTGCTCCTTGCTGGCTTGTCAGCGCCTGCTGTTCTTGCTGCTCCCTCCAATCAACCAATTGAGACACCGCCGACTGCTGAACCGAGCCCGGAATCTTCCACGCCTCCGGAGCCTGGCTCAGAGCGGGCTGCTCAATCAGAGGCCAAGGCATCCGGGGAGAAGGTCGTTGTCGATGACGCCACGACCCCGACGGATCTGACGGTTGCGAATCCGGATGGCACATTTACCCGGACCATGAACACAGCCCCGGTCCGGATGGAGACCAGCGAGGGCTGGGTTGATATCTCCACGGACCTCGTTAGGACCGTCGAAGACGGCAAAACGGTTATTAAGCCTGAGCAGATCCCGGTTGATCTGACTCTGGGGGCTGGTGGCTCAAGCGACATGGCCACGATCGACGACAAAGAGGGCCATTCGATCGCGCAGTCCTGGCCCTTCGGGACGCTTCCGGAACCCGTCATCGATGCCAACGTAGCGACCTACCGCCAGGTGCTTCCAGGTGTGGATTTGGTCCAGATCGCCCATCAAACCGGCGTTTCCCAGGTGTTGAAGATCGAATCCGCTGAGGCCGCCAAGGACCCTCGCGTCGTGCAGATGCGGCTGTTCCTTGATGCAGGAAACACCACCGTTTCAGAGACGAGCGAGGGTACCTTGACGGCTACGGGAAGCGATACCGGTCAGGTCGAACTGCACATGAGCGGTGGCCAGTGGTGGGACTCATCCCAGCCGGGCGCGTCCGCGTTGGACCCTGGTACTCCGGGCCTGACGCGGCCGTTCTCGTTCAGCCTTGGCCAGGAAGCCGGCAAGCAGACGCAGGTGTTTGGCATGGACGAGATCCTGCAAACTCCTGACTTGCAGTACCCCATCTACGTGGATCCGCCATGGAACACACCGCGGACCTCATACGTCTTTGTGGACACTGCTTACCCGAACACCTCGTATTGGAATGGCCAGTTCACTGACCAGACCATGAATGTCGGTTACCTGCCCAACTACTGGGCGCCGGACGGCGTGACCCACCTTGCTCGCTCGTACTTTCAGTTCGAAGGTAAGACGTTCGACGCGACAGCGAACTTGATCAACGCCCGTTTCGAAATTCTGGAGACGTGGTCTTCGTCCTGTACTCCTACGGGGATTGCATCGTGGATTACCGGTGAAGTTGGCACCGGCACGACTTGGAACAACCAGCCCCAGCTGAAGGTGCGCACTGACCGCGGCAATGTCGCTAAGGGTTATAGCTCTGCTTGCCCGGCCGGCATGGTTGGCTTCGATCTACTCGCTGCCGAGAACATTCTGCTGAATTCCTCGAAGTGGACGATCATGCTCGCTGCGGACAACGAATTGGACACCAGCGGATTGGCGTGGAAGCGGTTCGCGAACTCCGGTGCCATCAGGGTTGACTACAACCGCAATCCGATCGGACCGGCGATTCATTCGATACAGTCCGGTCGATGGACCGGCGCCCCGTGGGGAGCTACGTCCAAGTACGTCACGCGCATCCCCAAGCCCAAGTTAACCGCCATGGTTGGTGACGATGAGGACGGGGGCGAAATAAAGGTGGTCTACAGTGTTCGCAGAGCCTCGGGTGGCGGAAGTATCTTCAGTGGGGTGGTAGAGAATGCCTCCCCTAAATGGCACGCGGAAACCATGGAGTGGGGCTCCGCGCCAGCCCTGGTCGAGGGTGACTACGTCTTCGAAGCCAGAACTTACGATGACTGGGGTGGCATATCGCCACTCATGAACTTCGCCTTCTCGATTGATCTGACTCCACCAGTGGCTCCGAAGATTACGCCAGTGGCGGGGGCCAAATACGCCTATACACCTGATGCAGATGGCGTGGTCAGGAAATATACCGATAACAACAACGCGCCGGGTGATGCCTCCTATCCGTTCCTCATTAGCAACGGATACACCACGGACCGGCAACTTCGTGCTGACGGGTTTATCTATTCGGTGAGCAGGGATGCGCCTGCCCTTCCGCTCGCCGATGTCGATGTTACCTGCCAATCACCTCCCAAGAGAGAGTTCATTATCGTATGCCCAGGCGCAGATAGTGTGGTTGTGAATATCGGCGCAGTGAACAAGACAACTTACTTGACAGTGTGGGCCTTCGATGCCGCGGGGAATGTCGCCGATATCGGTGAGGACTACCAGCGGGGCGATGCAATGAAGGTAACGTTGACGGTCCCGGAACCTGTCCTTACCAAGGGTGTCGTCGATTTGGTTCCGTCGGGTAACGCAAAGTGGACCGGCATATTCGCAGACGGAAACCTCAAAGAGCAGCGCGTTCCTGAGGGATCGTGCGGGGATGTTGCTCCCACAAAGCCATCGAACGCGCGTGCGCTGCAGTTCAACCCGGGAGCCGGCAAAGCTGAAACCGCCGCTGGAGCCGTGGACACGTCCGGTGATTTCAGTATTGCTGCGTGGGTCTGCCCCACGAGTGTAGGGGGAGGGAACATACGTTCCTTGATCACCCAGCTGGCGGGTACCACTCCGGGCGCGGCTCTGGAGATTGGTGAGACGGGCAAAATTCGGTTGCAAGCCTGGACCGGGGGGCAAACCAGCCACATTGTCGAACATGTCGGGACACTTCCAGTTGACAAGTGGTCCTATGTCACGGCCGTCTACGACAAGATCAACCGCCAGCTCAGACTCAGCGCGCAGGTAAGCGGTTCAATCTCAAACTGGGTCATCGCGGCCTCGCAGCAGAACATTCTGGCAGCCACGCCAACGCAAAAAGTTGTAGTAGGACAAAGCATCGGAGGCGTTCAGCAGTTCAACGGTAAGATCTATCGCCCGATAATGACAGCCGAAATTCTCACCGATGAACAGTTTTCCACCGTGCAGAAGGCCTTCGCCAATGCAGATGGCATCACCGAAAAAGAAGGTCTGCTCCGTTGAGAATTCAGAGAAAATTAGCCCCGATGACGATTGTTAAAGCACTAATCACGGCCGCTCTTTCGGGTGCATTGATCGTCAGCGGCAGCGCCTTCAGCGCCTTGCCCGAACTGCCTGGGATGGCTGCTGCCACTCCTGAGAATGCTGCCGAGGACATGGAGCCGATTCCTGTCGATCGTTGGACGGAGCAGCCGCCGCCGTCGCCACCCCGATCAGGCGTGGACGCAACTGCAGCTGCTGCAACTGCTGACACAGTCATTGGTGACGCCACAACGGCAAACACTGTTGCTCTGCAGAGCAAGCAATCCACCAGAATTCCGTTGATGGCTACGGTCCCGACGAGTGGCAATGGCACGTCAAACTTCACGACTGTGCCCGGCATCGGATCGGGGGCATGGGGAACTACAGGGCAGACCGGTGGCTTCACGTGGAACTATCCTTTTCCTATCCGGAATGCACCTGCGGGCAAGTCCCCATCGCTGGGCTTGTCGTACGACTCAACTTCGCTCGACGGATTGACCAGTGCAACGAACACCCAAGCTTCTGTTGTCGGGGATGGCTGGCAGCTATCGGGTATGGGATCCATCCGCCAGAAATTCGGTTCTTGTCGCGACCAACTGCCGGTTGGCACGAAGACCTTCGATATGTGTGGTAATCCTGACGGCAAGCAGTTCAGTATCTCGTTTGGCGCTCGGTCCGGGTTGATCGTCGAGGACGCCACGCAGTCCGATCCCAAACTGAAGTATCGTCTGCAAAAGGACGATGGCAGCCGCCTGGAATATGTTTCCAACGGCACAACGAACGGCACAAGGTTTGGTGAGTACTGGCGCCTGACTGACCCAGAAGGCACGCAGTACTTCTTTGGATTGAACCGGCTACCCGGGTGGGTAGCCGGCAACGCGACAACCAATTCGGCAGACTATGTCCCTGTTGGCGCAGCCAACGGAAATCAACCGTGTGCTTCGACTAGTCTGAAGGCCTCTTTCTGCCAACAGGCGTACGCTTGGAACCTCGACTACGTGGTGGACATCCACGGCAACTCGCAAGCGTTCTACTACACCCAGGACACCAACTTCTACGTTTCCGAAGCTGGAACGGGCACAGCCTTCAGCTACGTTAGAGCCAGCAGGCTTGTGCGTGTGGACTATGGTATGCGCGCCGGCGCCGAGCTGACCGCGAAAGCGCCGATGATCGTGAACTTCGGCTACACGGGCCGCTGTGAACAGGGCAGCGACTGCTCGGCGGGCAATGACGTTCCGTACGAGGAGTTCAACTGCTCCACCGCTTCCGGCTGTACAGTGCAGGCTCCGACGTTCTACACGCACTACCGGCTGTGGACAGTTTTGTCCCAGACGCTCGTGAACGGCACCAGCTACGGGAACACGGACTATTGGTACCTGCAGCACAGCATGCCAAATCCGGAGGATGCTGTTGGTGCACGTCCGGCGTTGTGGTTCAAGTCGATCACCCATTCAGGTGCCGACACCACTTCGACCGGCATCACTTCCTGGGTGACAGACCCTCCGACGGAGTTCGACGGTCACGGCAAGATGAACAGGGTGTGGGATGTCCGTTCCGGTCAGCCTACGATGAACCGCATTCGTCTGGATTGGATAAGGAATAGCACCGGTGCGACCACGACGGTGGCGTACAAGCTCAAGCCCGACTGCACTGAAGAAGATGTCAACCAAGACGGCGTTAACGACATCGTCCCCGAGAGCAACACCAAAATGTGCTTTCCGCAATGGTGGGTACCTACTGAACCCATCGTTCAGCCTGAGATGATGTCGTACTTCAATGTCTGGCCCGTCGAGGCGGTAACCACGACGCCAAGCATGGGTGTTGACGGCAGCACCCCTGTCATGACGCGCTACATCTACGATGGTGATCCTGTATGGAAGTACGCTGGGCCGAAAATCGACACCAGCAAGGGCGGTTCTAAGAAGACCTGGTCCGTGTTTGGTGGATGGTCCCAGATTAGGACCATCACGGGCAACGACCCAGTTCAGAGCAATAATCCCTACACAGTTACGAACTACTTCCGTGGCAATGACGGCACACCGGCCAACTCTTCGGGGGCCATGCGTTCGGTCACGCTGACATCTTCCGATGGTGTGACGGCCAGTGTTCGGGACTCGCCATGGTTCGCGGGGCGCGTCCTTGAAAAGCGCAGTTACCGGGGAACCGGCGGGACGTACATGACGGGCACCATTTCCTATCCGTGGAATTCAAGCGCGCCTACTGCGACATCAACGACTGCTTTGGGTTCCGTAAAGGCTTACTTCACGGGGACAGCCTGGACTCAAACCCAGATCTCCTCAGGCCAAGGTAACGGATGGCGGAAAACCAAAACCTCCAACACCTATGACACCCTTGGCCGGGTTGTGGCCGTCAGCGATGACGGGGAACTCGGAACCCTAGCCGACGACAACTGCACCATAACCAGCTACGCCGATAACCCGGCTTCAAACATCCTGTCCCTGTCAGCTGTGACGTCCACCTACTCGGCAGTTTGTAATACGCCCGGCGTCACCTTGTTGAAGTCAACGAGGACTCTCTACGATTCATCAACGTCTGCTGTCCCGGGAAGTGTCGGGTACGTAGCTCCGACGAAGTCTGATAGAACTCGCGTTGATACGGCCACTGCTGTGGCTGGAGGTAATGTTTCTGTTTGGCAGAACGGCCCCACGACGGTCTATGATGCGCTCGGCCGACCAACCCAAGTGACGGACACCAGCACAGGAACTACTCGTGTCACGAAAACGGTGTACACGCCCCTCATCGGCCCAGTCACCAAGGTTTCGACTACGAATGCTGCCCAGTGGGAGACGTACACGGAGTACGACGCGATCCGTGGCAACACTCTCAAGACGGTTGACCAAAACGGGCGAGAGACCAGCACTGCATACGATCCCGCTGGTAGGGAAATCAAGTCGTGGGACGTTCGTCGCCCTCGGAGTGCGAACCCGAATGATCCGTCGGTGATAACGACTTACAGCGTGTCTAAGGCAAGTCCATCCTGGGTGAAGAAGTCCGTCATCAACGGCTACGGGCAGCGAACCGAGGGCTACACGATATATGACGGCATGGGACGTCTGCGGCAGACCCAGTCCGTCTCTCCGAGCGGCGGCAGCGTCGTCACGGACACGACTTATGATTCCGCTGGTAGAAAGGATCTGGTCCGTAACCCGTATTACGTGTCGACGAATCCGGACGGCGTTCTCGTCACACCGTCCATTGCCGTACCGTCATCTACGCTGTTCGACTATGACGCGTATGGGCGCATCGCCGCTGAACGTAAGATGCGCTGGGACAACGATGAACTCTGGAAGACCCAATACAGTTACGGGGGAACAGATACAACCACATCGGCCGTTACCTCAACCGCTGGATATGTGGATTCTCCGGTCACTACGCTCGTGAATACCAATGGTCAAATCCAGAGCCGGAAGATGTACTACGGCACTACTGCCTCCGGAGGAGCTGACGTCAGCTCCTATGTCTATGACGTGTTTGGACAGCTCATCCGCATGGGCGACGGCTATAACCTTTGGTCCTGGGCTTATGACGCATCAGGACGATTGATCAGCAGTGAAGACCCTGATACGGGAACGACGACCACCGCCTATGACGCGGCCGGACGCGTTGCCTCCCGTACGGATGAGTTGAACACCATCACAAAGTACACGTACGACGTGCTGGATAGGATCACCAAGCAGACCGTCACCCCTTCAGGGGGTGCCGAGAAAGCACTTATTACAAACACTTACGATGGGGCAGGGAGTCCCCAAGGTGTGCTCACTAGTTCGACCAGAAACAATGGCGCGGCGTTCGATCAACCGGTCACAACATCGTTCAGTGGCTTCGATCTCGCGTATACACCCGGAACTAAGGTGACAAGTCTCCCTGCCGGACTCACAGGGTTTGGTTCAACATCTTTCACATTCACAAATACCACCACATTTACTGGTAAGACTGACGTCGCGGGCACTCCTGCAATTGCAGGTTTGGCAGCAGAAACTGTCACGAACAGTTACGACGTTTTCGACAACCCAAATGAGGTCCGTTCAGGCGCTACGTACTACGTCGGTGGAGGGTCCTACAACCGCCTAAATCAGCTCGCTTCATACTGGCAGAAGGACGGCAATTACAGCTCTGGCGCCAACACGACGGGCAGAAACTTCATCACCTACAACTGGGACGCAACAACTGGACGACTCAGCGACACCGTCGCGTCTAATACGATTAGCAACGTCGCCGCGGAAACGGATCTTGGAACCACCCGGTATACGTATGACCCGACTGGCAGAATCACCGAACGGGAGCAGACCTACGCATCCAGGCTCACTTCACCGACGGATTCTCAGTGCTATAGCTACGACTACGCAGACAGAATCAAGGCAGTCTGGACGCCAGCTAACGCCGCTTGTGGAACGGCGCCAGCATCCACTGCAACGAATGTCTCTGGTTTGGGCGGGCCTGCGCCTTATGCGCAGACGTACACATACACGGCGTCGGGTGACCGCTCTCAGGTCAAGCGTTTTGGCTCCAATGGCACCCTGGCTGTTACAGAGGACTACACCTACCCTGCCCCGGGATCAGCAGGGGCCCACCGACCTCAGACAGTTTCGTATACTCCTGCGGGCGGTTCAGCGACTAGCCGGACTTTGACCTGGGATGCCGCAGGTCGGCTTATCGGGCGAGCCGGGCAGACGCTTACCTACACGCTTGATGGACGGTTGGATACTACCGCCGGTATCAGCACTCTCCCGGCCAACCCGAATCCGAACGCAGCTGCAGGAACACCTCCCGCCGCGGCATCGGGGGTCGCCGATGATGCCGGCGGACGGTACTACGATGCGGCAGGGAATCTCGTCGGGGTCACCGACGGAACCGGAACTACCATTACGTTGGGCAGCATCACAGCTCATCACAGCACATCAACAGGTACTAAGACGGCGACGAAGACGTACGAGTTCGCCGGAAAAGTCATCGCTCAACGCTCAACGACCGCCGTAGCAGGGGCAACCAAACTTGCCTTCATCATCGGTGACAACGTGAACACCGCTCAAACCATGACCCTGCCCAACACAACTGCGGGCACTACAAACATCACTACACTGGTGCGGCGCACAGACCCTTTGGGTCTGGCACGCGGAGCCAACGGCACTGCCTCGGGTAACAACGCCTTTGGCGCCGCGGCCAACTCCACGGCGGGAACTGGGAGCAATTCGGCTAACCCGCTAGGGTTTAGTGCCGTCAACGGATACATTTCCGGTCTCGATGACACCGCAAGTTCGTTGACTCATCTTGGAGCGAGGGAGCTTGATCCCGCCCTCGGTATCTTCACTGCCCCGGATTCAGTCCTGAACACTGACGACGTCCGCGGTTTCACCCCTTACACCTACGCGTTCGGCAACGTCATCAACTCATCTGACCCGACGGGGCTCTTCCAGATACCACTCTTGGAGAGCGAGGGCAGCTCCGGTGTTAGCGGCTTGTCGCCTGAGGAGGTCGATTCCATCTACCGGGGTGGTGACATTTTCACGTATGTGCTGGCCATGAATCCTGGTAGTAGGTTGGCCTCGGGTGGGGGCGGGGTCGATTGGGGCAACTCACCCAAGCGCAACAACCGGGACGGGTGGAGGAACTCGATTGCGGGCGATCAGCTTAGCCATAAGTTCACCGATCCAAACGAAGAACTGGAAAATCGATGGAACGCCGTATCGAACTCCGCTGATATCTTCCTGACGTTTACTCCGTTGGGTGCGGTAACTGTCCCGGCAAAGCTCAGGACTGTGAGTCACGCCCCGGCTGCTGCCAAAGTGGCTGACGACGTAGCCCAAGCCGTGGACGCCGTCGCAAGACGTGTAAAGCTGAGGACGGGAACCAAGGCCAAAATTCAAGAAGACCATCCGAAGACCATCAATGGAGACTTCATTGATCCCAACACGGGTATGGTGATCCCCAAGTCCGGTCCGTTCCATTATGGGCACAAGCCAGGCTACGAATGGTGGAGGACCCAGCAACGAGCGCGCGAAGAAGGCTGGAACCGGCAACAAGTCATAGAATTTGAGAACGATCCAACCCACTACCACATCGAGGATCCCACCTCGAACATGAGCCATAAATTCGAACAACCGAGGTAGAAAAACGTGGACCAAGCAGGCCGTACACCATTGCACTATGCCGCCTTTGATGATGACGCCGAAACAATCCAGCAGCTCATCGGGGGAGGAGCATCGCTGGATGCCCAAGACAATCAAGGCTTCACTCCGCTCCACCTTGCTGCCCAGGAGTATTCGGTAGCCGCTGCTTCATCCCTGCTTAAAGCAGGTGCGCTGGTGGACCTGGAAAATGGATTTGGCAACACACCGCTCTTTGTTGCAGTCGCCAACTCAAAGGGTCGAGGTGAGTTGATAAACGTCTTGCGCCTGCACGGAGCCGATCCTCTTCATGCAAATGCCCATGGTCAGACCCCTGTGGGTTTCGCCCGACTAATTGGTAACTATGACGTCCGCCGTTTCTTCACGGACGTGCCCGAGTAGTGCCACATGTGCAACACGCCAACTATTTTCACTCTCGGGAGGTGGCAGCTTTGACATGTGACGGGGAACTGGAGATTGCCCTTCACATGTTTTGGCGAGAGTAATAGCTTATGGACTCGTTTCCTTTTGACGCATTACTGCCATTGTTGTCCGAAAAACGGCCATCATCATAAATGGGGCCAGTGCGTACGAATTTTGCGGGTCGTTTGATACTGCAAATACACAGTCACGGGGACGGTTTTGGTCCTGGAAATACGAAATCAGTAAGTCAGCCGGTTGAACTTTGATCATGCCTTCACGGTCCTTACCGTTGGAGGTGTCGAAGTTCGGCTTGGAAGGCCGTTCTTGTGCCGTGATGTCACAGGTGGACATCGGGTCATTGACCCCGAACAGCGCCCGAGAACCAGTGCTCCGTTCCTGGATCTTCTGGGCGCAGGCATCTCAACCATTACTGCGGACGATGAACGCGGCGATCTCACGATCGATTTCGTAGACGGCAGCAGCTTGCACTGTCCCGCTGGCGAGTCTTTCGAGGCGTGGCCGGTGTCAGCTCCGGACACCGGGAAGTGGGTATCAATGCCAGGGGAGGCGTAGCACAGTGGCCGGCCATGTGGGAGCCAACGTCATGACCGGGAAGCCCCGGGGAGCACGGTCTCTCTGTGGAAGCGGGACTATTCCGCTAGAGGGATCCATCCTGTCGGTCCTGAGCTTCTGCTTCGGAATTGAACCGTAGTGCCTGATTTTCCCTGAGCGTCCATTCGTCGCCGGGCCGGTTGGATGCAGGTAGTAATGCAACGTCGGTCCCCGTATCCAGCCAGCCGGAAGGGGGGGAGGCCGTCGACCCGGGCTGCGGTTACGGCCTTATCAAGCTGGTCCTAGCGGTAAGGTCAGACCGCCCGCAGCCAGCCACTTTTTGGTGGTCTTCGGATGTGTGTGGTGCCAGCAGCGTCCGAGACGGCTTGGCTCGAAGGTATTCACTGAATACCTGCAGCGTGGGGTGGCTGGCGCGCCCGATTACAAGTGAATTGGGATGTTGCCCAGACTGCGACCAGCCCAGCACTGCCTGCATTTCCATGAAGACCATCACGATTCGCTTCGCGTAGCTGTGCTTCATCAGGTTTGCCACAATCCCCGGTGAAGAGATGCTGTCACTGTTCCTCCCTGGCGGACTGTTTGTCCCAGCGCTTGCGGGCGCCTTGTCGAGTGACCCCGAACGCTCGTCCGATCTTGTCCCAGGAGAGGCCGTCGGCGCGGGCTGCGGCGACGGCTCCATTGAGCTGGGCTTCGATTGTCTTGAGCTGTTCGCCCAGGGTGCTGATGGTGTGGAGGTGCAGGTCCGGTGCGATGTGAGAGTGCCATTGATCGATAAACAGCGGTTCGAGGTCTTCCCGGTCGCTGACGTAGGTGGCATCGTCGCTGGACGGATCTCCGGCGTAGATGCGGCGGCGGGAGACGTCTTCCTCGGCGGGGTCCCAGACGCGGGTCCACAACTGATCCATGACCACGTGCTTGCCATGCGGTTCGCAGCTGCAGGCTACCTTCCAGCCGACCACCTGCGACGGCGGCCGCCACGCCACGCTATCGGGATCGTCGTCGTTTTCCCAGATCGTTTTGCCATCCGGGGTCATCAGGCTGATCTGCCTGTGTTTCCCGCCGGCGCCGTACATGCCGTCGGCGAAGACGCACACGACGTAGCCTTCGTGCTCGCTGCCCTCGGTGAACCAGCCCATCGTGCTTCCCTTCATCGGCCGCCACTTGGTACAGTGACAAGTATGCCTGATGACAATGATGGTTGCCAAGAGAGGATACTTAGGCAACCTTAGTGGCGCAATGCTTTATCCGTTTTCTCAGGATGCTCAGGTGCGGCGTTGTTTGAGGGCGATGTAGTCAGACATTCTCGTGGCCGATCTCGCGGCGTGTTGGGCGATGATGGCGGGGCTGTAACCGAGTAGATCCATCAGTGTTCGGGCGTCCATTTCGTGGGTGAGATCGCGCAGCGTTGCATTTCGGGCTCTCTGGCCCTCGATGCCAAGGACTTTGGGGCGTTCGGAGAGCGTCGCCATGTTGGTGCTGGCCCCAGGGATCGATGGCCCCCCGTTATGTGGCACGCTAAGTCGATATGGACTCGCAAAATGAGTTGGAAGGTTGCCAGCATGCCTGAAAGAACAAAGGATGATGCTTCCAAGGTCCGAGCAAGGAGGCTGATCAGATGGCTAGCGTGGGCATACGCCGGCCTTTCAGCTGCATTGCTGCTTCTGGCGCCAGTGATGCGAAGTGAGTCTTTCAGCTTGTTCGTCGCCGTAACTGCTGTGCCGATATTTGGTTACGCCATCGCCACCGTGGGTCGCATGGATCTTGATAGCCCTGCTGGCAACCCTGTCACGAATGCCCTCTTTTTGATCCTCAATGTTCTCTGGTGCTTCGTTTTCGCGTGGACCATCCTGCGGGTCCTACTTCAGGCCGTTTGGGCGGTCACATCTGGCTTTTCGTCCATAAGAAGGTGAAAGGGAAGTTTTTTGCTGCGTAGCTCCATCGGTTTGACAGGCAGCGAGAAGTAATAACCCCGACGGCCTGATTTCGTCGTGCGTTCTCGCGTCAGACGTTGCTGACAGCGTTTCCGGACCCTATTCATTACGTCCTAGAGCGAGGGCAGCGAAACGCGTTATCCGTTCCTCGGGAAGCTCACCTTTCCCGTCTGAGTTGCTTGAGGGCGATGTAGTCAGACATTCTCGTGGCCGATCTCGCGGCGTGTTGGGCGATGATGGCGGGGCTGTAACCGAGTAGATCCATCAGTGTTCGGGCGTCCACTTCCTGGGTGAGGTCGCGCAGTGTTGCGTTTCGGGCTCTCTGGCCATCGATGCCCAGGACTTTGAGTCGTTCGGAAAGGGTCCCCGGGTGGATGTGCTGACCTGCCCGGGTGCCTGGGAAAAGCCAGTTTGTGTTCGTGTTGGTGGTGTTCCGGTTCTCGCTTCCCTGGTGCTGGTTCCAGAACATCCCTGTTAGTGCTTCCGGTATTGCGGCGGGTATGGTGCCCAGCTTGAGGAACATGCCCTCGGGAGTGCTGTCGATGTCGTCCTGGCTGAGCATGACGATCTGGTTGATGGGGTGAGCCCAGAGCAGCAGGATGAGGCCTGCAAGGCGCGTAGATGTGATGACGTGGTTGTAATCGAGGCAGTTGCGGACCAGTTCGATACGTTCCTGTTGGGTGATCATCGGCACGGAATGTGCGGGCCTGAAGGGCACGTCGAGCTTCCCGTAGGGTCTGCGGCCTTGCCGGTTGAGCCAGCGTGCGAAGTTGCGGACATGTTTGTGGGTGCTGGGCCCGATGCTGAGATATTCGTCGATGTGGGCTTGCCTGAGTTCGTCGGCTCCGATGCCATGAGTGTCGCGGAGCCAGATGAGAAGTTTGGCGGCTTCGGTGATTTCCTGTTTGGCTGCGTGGGTGACGGTTTCGAGGTTCACTGTTGGGTCTGTGGCTCTGTCGCGGATGCGTTTGAGGTGGTGCCATGTTGCGAAGCGTTCGATGGTCTGGGCTGTTCCATCATCGGGGAGGTCGCTAATTCTGGTGGCAAGCCATTGCTCGAAGCGTACGAGCTTTTCGTTGCCGCGTCCGGGCATGATGCGGTGGTGCATGAGCAGGTAGCGCAGGTGTTCGGCGGCGGTTGACCGGGGGAGCGCGTCGAAGGCTTCGTGGGTGAGCGGGAGTGTCCGGTCGCCTATGGAGTTCAGTAGTTCCCTGGCGCGTGTGCCAGGGCGCATGTAGGTGTAGATGCTTTCGGGCCTGCCGGTTTCGGTGAGGAGGCTGATGAGGCGGTGGAGGCTGAGGTTATCACCGGGTTTGAGCACTGCGGTGAGGTCGTCTTGGAGCGCGCAGCGGATGCAAAGGCCGGCCCGGAACCTTTCGATTTCGCGGTTGCATCGGGTGCAGGTGAGGTCGGTGGTGATGCCCGCGCAGTCGCGGCAGATCGGTTGGTGGTCGGGGGAGCGGCCGGGGAGCATACGGGTTTCGAGGCAGCGCGGGCATCTGCCGCGAGTGTGGGTGGCGTCCGTGAAGCACGCTCCGCAGACCGGGCCGTCTGGCCAGCGCACCCGGATCTTGGCCACCATTAGGTTGCACCGGCCGCAGAGATAATCCCCGCTGGAGCGTGGCCGGCCACGTTTCCTGGGCGTGTGCAGGTGATTGAGTGTGGGCGGCCGCGCTGATCCGTTGCCTCCGGTGGCGGGCCGTCCCGGGTTAGCCATCGTCCTCGACGATTCGTGCGCGCACTGGGCGGTATTTGTGCAGGTCAGGGATGTCTTCACCGGCAGCCTTGCGGTGCCGGATGGTCTTGGCTTCGGTGGCTGAGTAAGTGATGAGGTCGTTGGGTGTTACGTCCAGGGCATCACAGAGGGCGACGAGAACCTTGAAGGAGATCCGTTCGGGCTCTTGGGTCACGATCCGCCAAATTGCGTTGGCGGTCAGGGTAATGCCGCGATCGTGCAGGAGAGCAGCGAGCTCCTTGGCGGTGTGAACCCCTCGACGGGCCATGATCTCGCGGACCCGCCAGGTGTAGGCGATTTCTCGTCTGCTCATGGGTGCTTCCTTTCTGAGGGCAGCGCCAGGGCCGCTTTGATGGTTCGTTCATGCACTTGCTCAAGGGCTAGTCGCTGGTAGTCAGGGGAGGGCAGGGTATATAGGGAGGTCGTGTAGGCGTGATCATGGCCCAGTTGCAGCTGCACGAAGGTCAGATCAAATCCTTCGACCGTGCTCAGGTGCGTGGCGTAGGAGCGGCGGAAGGAATGCAGGTCCAGCCCTTTCGGGTATCCCAGCTCATCCAGGAAGTCATGGAGCCGGTCGTTCAGATGCGACTCACTGACGACTTTCCCGCCACTGGTGGGGAACAGGTCCGTGACCGGATAGCCATAGCGGGGGAGCCCGTTCTTGATCCAATCGGCCACCATCTCCGCGGACCACTCCCAAACGGTGAGGACGGACCGGACTTTCTTGGCTGACCCCCTATGCGGTTTGCCCCAGCGCACCAGTACGACGCCATGGTCTCCGAGGTAGGGTGCCTTGCCGGTGCGGGAAAAATCGGACACCTGCAAGCGGCGGAATTCCTCGGAGCGCAGACCCCAGCTGTAGGCAGACTTGAAAGCAATCGCGTCACGCCATGCAGACAAGGCACCCTTGCGGCCCGAGTCCAGGATCCGCACGACCTCAAGATCTGCCAGGTCGAAGAGTTCCTGCAGCTCACGCTGGCTGAAGGGTCGCTTCCCGGGCCGGGCTTCGGTCGGCTGCGAATGCGTCACCCGGTTCAGTTCCGTCACGACCTGGGCGAAGACCCGCCCAAACAGCTTCGCGCTCTGCTCGCACCAGTCGTACTGGGGGCTGCAGGCATAGTCACAGAACAGCTTCACCGCCCCCTGATACCCCCGGACAGTGCCGTGGGCCAGGTTCCTCACGGCCCGGGCGTGGGAGAAATAGTCGTCCGCGTCGCCCAGGCTCCATTCCCACGGATATTTGCCCGAGAAGTCAACGAGGCTCAAGACAGCATTGCGCTTGGTGCGGATTGTCCCTGGCGAGAAATCCTGCGCACGCTGCTGGCGCTCCCAGCCATCGAGGACAAGGGCCAGGAACGAGTCCGGATCCGGCGTCTGACCGCCGAAAGGAACATAGAGAACATTCCCGTCATCCCGTCCCATGGTTCGCCTCGCATCATCAAGAACCCTTTGCAATTTTCGCACACAGTTTGCGAGAACCGCAATCACTCAGGGGTGAAACCGCAGTTCAGAAGCCAAAAACGGCGCCCACAACGAGCCCGGAACGGCGCGCACCATCAGAACCCCGGCGCTCTTGTCGTCGAGGCAAAATAGCAGGTCAGCACCGCTTTAGGGGAGGTTCGGCAGGCGTTTCCCACATCCTCACGATGTGCAGGAAAAGCACTTAGAGTCATAACTAGTTTACATAACGTCCATTATCGGCGTTTAACTAACGGGAGTAGAAGTAGCTGCGAGAACTCCCGTGCATGAACGAATCCGACGTTTCCGCAGGTCAAGCCAGCTTTGTCGATTGCGTTCACGATCGCGTCTAGGTCGTACTCTTGCGCCCGGATCCCTTACGCCTGTAAGTTTCCTGCATCTAATGCATGTTTCCATGGTTTAGGGGTCGTTGTGAATGATGCCGTTCCGGGTTTCGTCCCGCGGATCCTGGTGGACCCGGATATCGGGTTGTTCCGGGCTGATGAGCGGGTATTCACGGCGATGCTGGATGGCTGGCGTGCTCAGATGCTTGCCCGTGGCCTCACGACAGAGACCATCAAGCAGCGGTGCCAGTTGTTGGAGCGTTTTCAGCGCTTCACGGGTGAATTTCCGTGGCAATGGGGTCCGGCGGACATTGATGATTTCCTGGGTGATCTGCGCTCTGGTGAGAAGCCGATCAGCCTGAAGACGTTAGGCTCGTACAGCAACGCGGTGGCGATGTTCTGCTCGTTCTTGACGCATCCTGCCTACGGGTGGGGCGAGTTTTGTGAACGGACCTTCGGTGATATTCCGAGCCAGATCTGTTTCGAGTGGAACATGCCCCGGCACACCACCGATGACGCCGTCCCGGCGAAGAAGCGCTCGTTCACCAAGGCTGAACTGCAGCGGCTTTTCGACTACCTCGATGACTTGGTCGACCGCGAATACGCCGCAGGCAGCAAGCGTTGGCTGCCCTTGTTGCGCGACTCGGTGGCATTCAAGGTCTGCTATGCCTACGGGCTTCGCCGGCGCGAAATGACCATGCTGGACCTGGAAGATTTCGGTCCGAATCCGCACGTGAGCGATTACGGACGTTTCGGGGCAGTTCAGGTACGGTTCGCCAAGGGCACGGCAGGCTCAGGACCCAGAAAGCGGACCGTGTTGACCGTGCCGGAGTTCGACTGGGTCGTGGACCAGCTCAAGACCTGGACAACCGGCGGTATGCGGCAACAGTTCCCGACAGCCGAGCGCTCCTCGGCTCTGTGGCCCAGTGAGCGCGGCGCCCGGATGTCTCTGGGTTCCTTCGGGGACGCGTTCGCCGCCGCACGGGACGCCGTCGGGTTACCGCAGGAGTTGGGCATGCACTGCCTCAGACATTCCTACGTGACCCATCTGATCGAGGCCGGCTACGACGAAGCTTTTGTGCAGACACAGGTGGGACACTCCTACGCTTCAACTACAGGGCTCTACACCTCGGTATCGTCGGACTTCAAGCAGAAAACCGTGCAAAAGATGATTGCACGACGCATCGCGAACTTGGAGGACCCAGATGCCTGAACAGCGCCGGATCGGCTACCGCTGGAACCTGCGAGCCCTGATGGCCAAACAGAACCTCTGGAAGACCACCGAACTGATGCCGCTCCTGAAGTCCCGTGGCATCAACCTCTCTGAAAGCCAGGTCTATAGGTTGGTCACCTCCACGCCGGAACGCATTCCGGCCAGGACGTTCGCCGCGCTCTGCGACATTCTGGACTGCACACCCAACGACTTGTTCGAGCCTTTCGTGGAGATGCGCGCCGCCGCGACAGCCAATGCTCCCAAGCGCAGCGAAGACCTCGGCATCCAACCAGGCAACCCCATCGCCCGACGCGTCCGGCTCGTCACTTCCGAGGACGATGAGTAGGCCCCGCAAAGCAGAGGACCCCATCCGTTGGCCGGTCCCCTGCGGCCGCTGCCTCCAACACCACCAAACCGTTGCACGGTGGCCCGACGGCGGAGTCTGTCTCTACTGCTATCAGCAAGCAAAACGCACCCGCGGTGCCTGCGCATGCGGCCACGAAGGCATCCTGCCCGGCATCATCGATGAACAACCTGCCTGCCGGAACTGCTCAGGCGTTCGACTCAATATCGACTGCCAGGGCTGCGGAGCTGAAGACGAACTCTATACCGGTGCGCGCTGCTGGACCTGCGTCCTCGGCGGCACCGTGGACAACCTGCTCACCAACCCGGCCACGGGAATCATGGCCACCGAACTGATCCCATTGGCAACAGCCCTGAAGACCATGAAACGGGCCAACAGCGGCCTGACCTGGATCCGGCAAAAGCACGTCACCAACTTCCTGCGAAACCTCGCCACCGCACCCACAATCAGCCACGACACCTTCGACGAACTACCCGACTCACGCACCCGCGAATACGTCCGGGGACTCCTCACCGAACACGGCGTTCTCCCCCAACGAAATGCTTTCCTGACGCGCTACGACAACTGGGCCACCCAAGCCATGGAACGCGTCAACGACGCACAGAACCTTGACGTGATCCGACGCTACATCCGCTGGCACCACCAACGACGCATGAACAACATGGAAGAAGTCACCCGCGGCACCTACCTCCGCGCCAAACAGGAAGTCACCGTCGCCATCGAGCTCCTCAACTGGCTCACCAACCACGACATCAAACTCCCTGACCTGCACCAAGCCCACCTGGACGTATGGCAAGCCGAAGGACCCACGACCAGGCGCATCGCGGAGCGCTTCCTCAAATGGGCCATCAAAACCAAAACCGCACCCGCCGGGCTCGTCATCATTCCGCACCGCCGCGGCACCAGCCCACGACTACCCAAAACCGGTCAAGACCAAGCACTCCAAAAGGTGATCCACACCAACGAACTCGAGAACCGCGACCGGGCCGCCGCCATCCTCATCCTCGTCTTCGGACAACAAGCCGAAAACATCGCACGCCTCACCTGGGACGACGTCACCGTCACCGACGACCAAGTCACCATACAGCTCGGCAGCATCCAGATCGCCTTGCCAGAGCCTCTATCGCAACCATGGCGGGAGCTCGCCGCGAACCCCGGCAACGAACTGACCGCCGCGCACCCCAACACCAAATGGGTGTTCCGCGGAGCATCACCCGGACGCCACATCAACCCAGGACACCTCACGACCCGCCTCAGCAAACTCTTCAGCACCCGCGCCGCACGCCTGGGAACACTCCACGAACTCACCAAACTCGCACCCGTGGCCATCATCGCCGAGACCCTCGGCTACTCCCCCACAACCATCGAACGCCACGCCACCGACTCAGCCGCCGCCTACGCCCAATACATCGCCGCGGCGAGGACGGTCAGGAAAAGCCTCTGAACACGCCGTCGTGGTCTGTGCTCTCTGCGAACTCTTCCCAGTCCATGTTGGAAATGTTCAGGTTGTTCTCGACTCCCCAGCCAACTGGGCGGCAAGGAGTACGCGGAGTGGACTGTTCCCCAGGAACCCGCCACCGGCAACACTGTCAACCCGAGCACCAGCTCGCTCAAGTAACCAAAAGCCGAAGGAACAAATCAGTGAAGATCACCGATGCACGGGTAGTGGTCTCGTCCCCCGGACGGAACTACGTGACACTCGTTATTGAAACAGAGGACGGAATCACCGGCATCGGTGACGCAACCCTCAACGGACGGGAACTCGCCGTCGCGTCCTACCTCTCCGAGCACCTCTGCCCGCTGCTGATAGGACGCGACGCCCGCCGGATCGAGGACACCTGGCAATACTTCTACAAGGGCGCTTACTGGCGCCGCGGGCCGGTGACCATGACCGCGATCGCCGCGATCGACGTCGCACTCTGGGACATTAAAGGCAAGGCCGCAAGCATGCCGGTCTACGAACTCCTCGGAGGCGCAGCCCGTGAGGGCGTCATGGTCTACGGCCACGCCAGCGGCACCACCCTGGATGACCTCAGCGCTGACTTCCAGCAGCACCTGGACCTTGGCTACAAGGCCATCCGCGCCCAGGCCGCCGTTCCCGGCCTCGACAAAACTTACGGGATCGCCCCAGTGGACGGGAAGCTCTACGAGCCCGCCAGCAGTAACGTTCCGCAGGAAGACACGTGGGAAACCACGGCGTACTTGGATTTCGCACCGAAAATGATGGCCCAAGTCCGTGAACAGTTTGGCTACGGAGTACATGTCCTCCACGATGTCCACCACAGGCTCACGCCGATCGAGGCCGGTCGTTTGGGGGCTTCGCTGGAGCAGTACCGGCCCTTCTGGATCGAGGACCCAACACCGGCGGAGGACCAATCGGCCTTCCGTCTCATCCGCCAGCACACCACCACGCCGATCGCCGTGGGCGAGGTCTTCAACTCCATCTGGGATTGCCAGCAACTGATCACCGAACGCCTCATCGACTACATCCGGACATCCGTCTCGCATGCAGGCGGCATCACGCACCTGCGCCGGATCTTCTCCCTGGCCGATCTCTACGGTGTCCGCTCGGGCTCGCACGGCGCCGGCGACCTCTCGCCGGTATCCTTCGCGGCCGCTTTACACGTGGACCTGAGCATCCCCAACTTCGGCGTGCAGGAATACATGGGCCACCGCGACCCCGCCGGTCAAGTCTTCAAGACCACATATTCCTTCAACGACGGCTACATGCACCCCGGCGACGCCCCCGGCATCGGTGTCGAATTCGACGAAGAAGCCGCAGCGAAGTTCCCCTTCGACCCCAAATACCTGCCCATCAACCGCCGTCTCGACGGCTCCATCCACGATTGGTGAACCCCGTGAACCAAGACCTTCAGCGCGAGCCATTCGACGTCGTCGTCATGGGCGAAATCCTGGTGGAAGTCGCCACCGACGTTCCGTTCGGGCACGGCGTTCCGGCCCAACTCGGCATCTCGGGCGACGCCCTGAACGTGGCCGCTTCCGCCGCCGCTGCCGGCGCCCGGACTGGGCTGCTGGCCGTACTGCCCGACGACGACCTCGGCAAGGCGATCATGGCCAGAATCGCGGAACTCGGCATAGCCACTGACCTCCTAAAGTTCCGTCCGGGCCAGCAAGGCGTGTATCTGGTGCACTCCGATCCCCTCGGGCAGCGCGAATTCTCCTACGCCCGGTCCGGTAGCATCGGTTCCACTCTGGATCCCTTGGACATCGACGAAGTCGTGTTCGCTTCAGCGGGTGTCGTGCTGGCCGGCGGAATCGCCTGTGCCATCTCCGAGTCGTCCCGGGCCGCGGTATTCAAGGCCGCGTCTTTGGCCCGCCGTTTCATCTTCGACCCCAATTTCCGGCCACGACTGACCACAACATCCGCAGCGGCAGGCATGTTGGCCAAACTCGCGCCGCAAGCCTACCTCGTGACGCCTTCCTTCCCCGGGGAGACCTCCGCCCTCCTGAGTGTTGGCACACCGGCCGAAGCCGCAGCGAAGCTCCTCGCCATCGGGGCCGGGAACGTTGCCGTGACCTGCGGTGCCGAAGGAATCCAGCTCGAAGGTCCGGATCTATCAGAGTGGGTCCCCTCCGTTCCTGCACCCTCCGTTGTGGACCAAACCGGCGCGGGAGATGCCTTCGTCGGCACCCTCGCGGCCCGCCTGGTCCTAGGCGACTCCCTTCAGCAGGCAACGCGGTATGGTGCTGCCGCAGCTTCACTCGTGGTGGGTGGCAAGGGTGGCACAGGCTTCATTCCGACGTTTGAACAGACCGCATCACACGCTGAGGGGCAGGCGGTATGCGCCTAAGCCTCGCCTCGTTGGCAAACCGGCCGCTCGCTCTTGACCGGTCAGCACTCAACCCGGGCATCGTCCATCTGGGCCTCGGCGCCTTCGCACGAGCCCACACGGCCGTCTTCACAGAAAAAGCCATGGAACTCTCCGGCGAGTCAGGCTGGGGAATCATCGGCATCACCCAGCGTTCAGACACCGTGGTACAGCAACTCGCACCCCAGGACGGTCTGTTCACCGTGGCCGAACGCGGACAAGCTGCTGCGCCCCTCCATGTGGTCTCCAGCGTTCTGGAGGCCGTGTCCGGGCGCGATAATCCCGTGTTGGTGGTGAAACGCCTCGCCTTGCCGTCAGTTGCTGTGATCACACTGACCATCACGGAGAAGGGCTACCGGATCGATCCGCAAACCGGCTCCCTGAACTTCGAAGATCACCAAATACAGTCCGACCTGGCAGGAAATCCTCCTCAAACCGCCATTGGGCAGATCGTGCGTGGCCTGCAGGAACGCTGCCGCCTGGGTGTCGGCCCCGTCACAGTGGTCTCCTGCGATAACTTCCCCGGTAACGGAGAGCTCACAGAGCGACTCGTGAACGCCTTCGCCGCTGCACTCCCTGCCGCCGAAGCATCGCCCCTCATGGACTGGATGGACCGGAATGTCACGTTCCCCAACACCATGGTGGACCGGATGGTCCCCGCCACCACGCCAGGCGACATTGCCGCCGTCGAACGTGAACTCGACCTACGTGACGAAGCCGCTGTGGTGGCCGAACCCTTCATGCAATGGGTTATTGAAGACAAGTTCGCCGGGCCCCGGCCGCGATGGGAAGACGCAGGCGCCGTGTTCAGCAACGACGTGGCCGCTTGGGAAGCAGCAAAGCTACGCCTCCTCAATGCCAGCCACTCACTACTCGCCTACCTGGGCCTGGCTGCCAGCAAGAAGACCATCGCCGACGCCATCGCCGTGGAATCCTTCCGCGCCGCCTCCGAACGCATGATGTTCCAAGACGTCCTGCCCACCCTGCACCTTCCGGAGCGCCTGGACGGCGAAACGTACTGCAAGCAGGTACTTGCCCGCTTCGCGAACCCAGCGTTGGGCCATACCACCCGGAAAGTGGCCAGCGACGGTTCCCAGAAAGTTGGATTACGGTTGCTGACCACCGTCAGGGCAAATCTCGATGCCGGCCGCACACCCAAGTGGGCCGCGCTGGCCGTCGCGGCATGGATGCATCACGTTGCCACCACCGCGGCCGGGGAACTGAACGATCCCATGGCCGCAGAACTCCACGCCGCACTGCCGACCAACCGCTCCCCAGCTTCCGTGGTCCACGCCTTGCTGGGCGTACGGAACATTTTCGACGACCGATTGGCAACGCATGCCGGCTTCGCGGCACTGCTTGAACACTGGTACGCCATCATTGACGAACACGGGCTCGAAGGCCTGGGAAATGAGATCCTCCATGGCTGACGCTGACTCCATCCTGACCATCTCCCCCGTCATTCCGGTGGTGACCATCGAAGAACCGTCACACGCAGTTCCCCTGGCCCGTGCGCTGGTGGACGGCGGAATCCCGATCATCGAACTGACGCTGCGCACTGCAACTGCGCTCGAATCCCTCCGCTTGATCGCCGACGAGGTCCCGGACATCCTGGTCGGCGCAGGAACCATCCTTACGCCAAGCCAAGCCGATGCCGCGGTGGCCGCAGGAGCAGGGTTCCTGGTCAGCCCAGGTGTCACGGCCGACCTGTTGCGCCACATGCTGATGCTGGATGTTCCGCTGCTTCCAGGAGTCGCGACAGTCGGCGAAGTCATGGCCGTCCTAGAGCAAGGCCTGGATATCATGAAATTCTTCCCTGCGGGACCGGCCGGAGGACCTTCCTACCTGGCTGCCGTCGGCGCACCCATCCCCCAGGTAACGTTCTGTCCTACCGGCGGCGTCAGCCTGGTGTCCGCTCCGGCTTACCTGAAGCTGCCCAACGTGGCGTGCGTCGGCGGCAGTTGGCTAACGCCACGCGACCTGGTGGAAGGCGGAGACTGGTCCGCTATCACCGAACTGGCCCGCGAAGCTTCGCGGCTGTAAAACCGGGAACAGTCGGACGCTCGTCGACAGGAGCACTGCACACGGTTATCCACTCGGCGGACGGAGGCGTAAATCGTTGGCGGCTTCTCAAGTCATCGCCTTTTTGCTCGTCCTCGTCGCGGAGCAGTAGCCTGCTTCAATGGAGGAAGTCGAACAGGATCTGAAACCCGGCAATGCTTATGCCCGGGTTGTTCGCATAGGCGGGACAGTCCGAAAGCCGTGGCTGAAAAATTCGGCGGCAGTGCAGGGCTACCGTACTTCCCTCCGCGCCGCCGGCGTGGACGTCCCCGCGCCCCTTGGCAAGGACGACCAGGGACGACAAATCATCGAGTACGTACAAGGCGTCATTGCGATGGGGCGGTTACCGATGGTGCACGCTGACCTGTTCCGAGTCGGGCAAATAGTCCGGCAAATCCACGATGCGAGCGAATCCATTCCCCTGCCGGAGACTGGGGCATGGCAACCGCTGCTACCCGCAGAGACCCCGAACCTCATGTGCCACAACGATCTTGCCCCTTGGAACCTTGTCCTGGGAGAACGCTGGGTCTTCATCGACTGGGATGCTGCCGGCCCGAGTACTCGTCTGTGGGATCTCGCTCACGCTGCCCAGTCATTCGCGATGCTTTTTGAGGGCCAGGCAGTTGATGACGCAGCCTCTCGTCTCAGTGCCGTCGTTGACGGTTACGGAGCCGACGCGGCCCTCCGCAAGGATTTGCCGATAGCGATGGTCAAACGGACCGCAGCTATGTACGACCTGCTGCGATCATCCTATGAGAAGGGGCTTCAGCCGTGGGCAGACATGTACACCAACGGACACGGGCACCACTGGCTTGCGGCTTCTGAGTACATTCTTCGGCACCGGACGGCATGGCAACGAGCGCTCGGCAGCGACCGAGGTTAGTCCTCTAGACCCGACGTGAGGGTGGCACCGGATATCCATGCCAAACATTGCCATTTGGCGGTTCTCCGGCTAGCTCGCTTGCGCGACGTGGCCTGATAACGAATCGATCAGAATCAAACCGCGTTTTCCCCATTCGATTTCCGTCTCGGCGCGGGCCACAAGACCTTCATAGGTGAACACTTTGTAGGCAATGGTTCGTTGGTGATCTGCCTCGGGTGTCTGCGCTAGTCGTTTGTTCATCATCTCGTTGGTTCCTGTTTTCAGCCCCTCGATCATTGCCGACCACTGACTTCGGCGTTGAATGTGATGGTCAATATGGTCCTGCATATGCCGACGTGCCGTTGCGGGGTCTGTCCATTCCAAGTAGGCGGCCTTGAGGTGTACGGGGTCCCGTTCTCTGGAATATTCCACGGGTTCGATCATCCAGTCCTGGAACGCCTGCCGTCCTTTGGCTGCAATCTGGTACTGCGTCTTTTTGCCCCGCTGCCCCCACGGGACTTCTGTGGCGGAGAGCAACCCGGCCTTTTCCATGCGCCTCAGCTCAGGGTAGATCTGTGAATCCGGAGCATGCCACACGTAGGCGACAGAAGATTCGAATCGTTTCGCCAGGTCGTAGCCGGTCATCGGCTCCACCGAGAGGAGGGCCAGTAGGGCGTACCGGAGACTCATCGCGCTTATCCTTTCTGGACTCTTGCAAATAACTATATAGATAGATAGTCTGTGACCCAACCCACTAACTATCTATGTTGATAGATAGTTAGTTTTCTGTAGTCGAGACTTCGCCTAAGCCTTGACAGACACTCCGGCAGCAGCAGAGAGGCCGATGATGACTGAACTTCAAACCCGTTCCTCAGCAACTACGAATAAAACCCTGGGCCACCCCCTCAACGCTTGGTATGCAGCCGCTTGGGACCACGAAGTAGGTCGTAAACCGCTGGCCCGGACGATCGCCAACCGCCCCTTGGCTCTGTATCGCACCGAGGGTGGCAAAGCCGTCGCGCTGGCCGACGCTTGCTGGCACCGGCTCGCCCCACTTTCCATGGGAAAAGTCGTTGGCCAGGACGAGATTCAATGCCCTTACCATGGCATCCGCTTCAACTCCGCAGGACGGTGCACATCAATGCCCGCCCAAGAGACCATCAACCCTTCGGCCACAGTGCCATCTTTCCCGGTGGTCGAGCGCCACAGATTTGTTTGGGTGTGGTTGGGAGACGCAACCCAGGCCGACCCGGACCTTGTTCCCGATATGTTCCAGATGGACAGCCCGGAATGGGCCGGCGACGGGGAGACAATTCATGCTCCCTGCAACTACCAGTTGGTTCTGGACAACCTGATGGATCTGACCCACGAGGAGTTCGTACACGCGACCAGCATCGGTCAGGAGGAACTGAGTGAATCCGACTTCGTTGTAACGCATGAGGGCCGGACAGTAACCGTCGCGCGCTGGATGCTCAACATCGATGCTCCCCCGTTCTGGGTCAACTTCATGCGAAACAAATGGCCCGACTACGAAGGCAAAGTCGACCGTTGGCAGATCATACGTTTCGAGGCGCCATCCACCATAAGGATCGACGTGGGAGTCGCCAAAGCCGGGACCGGTGCGCCCGAAGGAGACCGTAGCCAGGCGGTGAACGCTTACGTGATGAACACCATCAGCCCCGAGACGGACAAGTCATGCCACTATTTCTGGGCATACATGCGTAACGACTTTCTTGGCAGCCAACTACTGACCACTCAATTGCGTAAGGGTGTTAGCGGTGTGTTCGGTGAAGACGAGGCGATGCTGGCCGCCCAGCAGAAGGCCATCGACGCAAATCCCGATTACGAGTTCTACAACCTGAATATCGACGGTGGCGGGATGTGGGTCCGAAGGCTCACTGAGCGAATGCTCGAGGCAGAAAATCGCCTCGTGACGTCACACTAGGAAACCCTGAAGAACCAGGACATAACAATGGCAGCAACAAACACCGAAGTCTGGCAGTCCGCCACTGTGACCGGCGCTCAAGACGTTGCAAAAGACATCAGGCGTATCGAACTGATTCCCGACATGCCCGTGCCGTCACAGCCCGGATCACACATCGACGTGATGGTCGAAGTTGATGGGCAGCAGGAAAAGCGCTCATATTCCATCGTGGAATCCCCAAACGCAGGAGAGCGCCTGGTCGTCACGGTCTTCAGGGACCCTGCTTCACGAGGCGGCTCGCGCTTCATGCACTCACTCGAAGTCGGCGAGAGCTTATCGATCACACAGCCACTACAAAATTTTCCGCTGCGCATCGGAGCCCCACGCTACGTTCTCCTGGCTGGCGGCATTGGAATTACAGCGATTCTGAACATGGCAAGAGTGCTTCAAGGTGTCGGTGCTGATTACCAGCTTGTCTATGCCGGGCGGAGCCGGGGCTCCATGGCTTATTTGGAGGAACTGGAAGAACTGCACGTTGGTCGACTTCAAGTTCACGTCAATGATGAAGGCACGGGGCTGGACGTCAACTCCTTCATCGGCTGTGTGGATCAAGAAGCAGAGCTCTATATGTGTGGCCCCATCAGGCTCATGGACGCCGTTCGTAGAGCATGGACCGAGCGGGAACTCCCCACACCGAACCTCCGCTACGAGACATTTGGCAACTCCGGTTGGTACGACCCTGAGGAATTTCTTGTCCGCATTCCACGACTTGGGGTGGAAGCGAATGTCAGTCCGGGTCGGTCGATGTTGGAGGCTCTCGAAGACATGGGTGTGGAGATGATGTTCGACTGCCGCAAAGGCGAGTGTGGGCTCTGTGAGGTGCGGATCCTGACACTCGAAGGTGCGGTAGATCACCGCGATGTCTTCTACAGCGAACGGCAACAACGGGCCACGGAGAAGATGTGCTGTTGCGTCTCGAGAGCCGTCAGTCCCGGCGCACAACGTGAGCCCGGCGTAGACAACACTCGAGCGCCGGCCGTCGTCACCATCGAGGTCTCCTAGCCGTCATCAGACCGCAGCCCCGATCCTGGCGGCAATCTTCAAACCAACAATTAGCTGACGCCGTCGGTTAAGTATCTGCTTTTGCATAGTGAAAGGATTATCGGAATGGCAAAGACCATCGACGCCGGTATTTTCGTCCCTGTCGGCAACCATGGCTGGATCACTTCGGTGAACTCGCCGGCGGTTGAGACGGCGGAATACACGCGGGTGCGGGAGATCGTGCAGGGCGCCGAGGCCCTGGGCTTCGACTTCGCACTAAGCCCGGCCATCTGGCGGGGACGTAAGGGTCCCTCGAAACACTGGATGCATGTTCTGGAATCACTGACGTCATCGGCTGCGCTCCTCGAGGCAACCACCCGGATCAAGATTTTCAGCACTGTGAACATGGCAATTAATCACCCCGCTACGATCGCGAAGATCGTCGCCACTCTTGACCAGATCGGTCCTGGCCGTGTGGGACTGAACGTCGTCACGGGCTCCAGCCAATTGGACCTGGCCCATCTCGGGTTGTGGAACGACGAACTGGATCATGACCGTCGCTACGATCTGGCCGATGAATGGATCCAGCTGGCCAAGAAGTGCTGGACCGAGGAGGTTATCGACCACGATGGTGAGTTCTTCCACACAGAACATGGCCACATGGGCCCCAAGCCCTCGCGCATGCCGGACCTGGTCAACGCCGGCGCCTCTGCGCGCGGTTTCCGGTTCGCGGCGGAAAACTGCGACCTCGCCTTCTTCCCGGCCAGCGATGACCCTAAGTCGATCGAAACTGCGAAGCGTGGCAAGGATATCGCCCGCGAACACGGCAACCCGAACCTGCGAAGCTACGGGTGCGTCACACTCATCCCTGGCGCCACAGACGAAGAAGCGCAGGCCCGCCTGGACCACTACAACGCAGGTGTCGACCTGGAAGCCCTGGAAGACGTCGCAGCGGGTTACCAGCAGAACAAGAGCTACAAGGAACTCAGCGAGTCCTCGAAGGCCCTCATCGGCGGGGAGAAGCGGAGTGCCGTCCTGCCTGGGGAACTGGTTGGCTCTTACGAGACCCTGGCCCGACGTCTTGCCACGACCATACTTGAGAGCGATCTTGACGGCATCATGCTCGTCGTCCCCGATTACGTGGAGGACCTGGCAGCCGTCGCCCGCAAAACCCTCCCGCTGTTGGCCGAGTACGGCGTCGAATGCCGCGTTGGGACCAACGCCCCCGCAGTTGCATAGGAGAGACGTCTGTCCGCCCCTGGCCGGGCATCATCAGAAAATGCGCAGCCAGGGGTCGTCACAACCCCGGTTTTCGGGGCTCACTTGAAAGGACTTTGGAAATGACGAGAACCATCGACGCCGGCATCTTCCTGCCGACGGGCAACCATGGTTGGATCACTTCGGTAAACTCGCCGGCGGTTGAGACGGCGGAATACACGCGGGTGCGGGAGATCGTGCAGGGCGCCGAGGCCCTGGGGTTCGACTTCGCCCTCAGTGCCTCAATCTGGCGAGGACGGAAGGGTCCCTCGAAACACTGGATGCATGTTCTGGAATCACTGACGTCATCGGCTGCGCTCCTCGAGGCAACCACCCGGATCAAGGTGTTCAGCACCATCAATATGACCTTCAACCATCCAGCCACGATCGCGAAAATGGTCGCCACTCTTGACCAGATCGGTCCTGGCCGTGTGGGACTGAACGTCGTGACCGGCGATAGCCGCCTGGATCTGGCCCATCTCGGGTTGTGGAACGACGAACTGGATCATGACCGTCGCTACGATCTGGCCGATGAATGGATCCAGCTGGCCAAGAAGTGCTGGACCGAGGAGGTTATCGACCACGATGGTGAGTTCTTCCACACAGAACATGGCCACATGGGCCCCAAGCCCTCGCGCATGCCGGACCTGGTCAACGCCGGCGCCTCTGCGCGCGGTTTCCGGTTCGCGGCGGAAAACTGCGACCTCGCCTTCTTCCCGGCCAGTGACGACCCTAAGTCGATCGAGACGGCCAAGCGTGGCAAGGATATCGCCCGCGAACACGGCAACCCGAACCTGCGAAGCTACGGGTGCGTGACGCTGATTCCGGGGGATACGGACGAAGAGGCCCATGCCCGCCTGGACCACTACAACGCAGGTGTCGACCTGGAAGCCCTGGAAGACGTCGCAGCGGGTTACCAGCAGAACAAGAGCTACAAGGAACTCAGCGAGTCCTCGAAGGCCCTCACCGGCGGGGAGAAACGGAGCGCCGTCCTGCCAGGGGAACTGGTTGGCTCTTACGAGACCCTCGCCCGGCGTCTTGCGACAACCGTCCTTGAGAGCGATCTGGACGGCATCATGCTCGTCGTCCCCGACTACGTCGAGGACTTGGCGGCCGTCGCGCAGAAAACACTGCCGCTGATGGCCGGGTACGGCGTCGAATGCCGCGTCGGCACCGACGCCCCCGCATCCGTCTAAGCGCGCAACCAAGGCTTCCCAAAAGCGAACCCATGTTGAGGGGCACAACTGGCGAGTATTATTGTTGACAATAATACTCGCCAGTTCGAGCTAGGAAGGCTCATGAGCGTACACAGCGGGCTGCAGCCCATCAGCCAGGAATCAACCCCTGCTCTCATCGCAACGCAGCTTCGTAGGCTCATCAGCAAAGGAATTCTGGCACCGGGATCTCAACTGGTGGAAATGGACATAGCCGGTGGCCTCGGCGTCAGTCGAGGTCCCGTGCGGGAAGCCATCCAGCGTCTTACGCAGGAGGGACTTCTGGTCAGCATTAGAAATCGCGGGGTCTTTGTAGCCGAATTCGGCGAGGCGGATATTCGGGATATCTACGAAGCGCGCACTGCCGTGGAGAAAGCTGCGGCAGGCCTCTTGGTCGCCCGCGATCCTGCCACCGCCGGCGCGGCATTGCTGGACATGATGCAGGCCATGGAGGCCGCGCGCCTGGACAGCGATTCGGAAGCAATGTCCGATGCCGATATTGCATTCCATGAAAAATTGGTGGACCTGGCCGCAAGCTCCAGGCTTTCCCGGATGCACGGAACACTGCTAACCGAAACCAGGATGTGCCTTAACAGGCTTGAGGGCCGTTATGCCGACGAATCCGTCCGGGTAACGGAGCACCGTGTCATAGCTGAGGCGCTGAGGGACGGCGATAGCCAGCTGCTGATGAAGCTCCTTGACGCTCACAAGGAAGATGCGCTCACGCGCCTCTTCGGGGGACGGAAACCAGGAACTTAGGCGGCCGCGCGCCGCGGCCGGAGAGTTCAACGACCGAACCACCGCTGGTCGATACCGCGATGCCGCCTCCCAACATTAGACGACTACGCGTTATGATTGTTGACAATCTTCAATCGGCAATCCAATATTGAACCACCGCTTCATACCTCGGCTTGACCAGGATGGGGACTCAGGTTCACGTTCCACAAACCCACACTCTCGAAGGTAAAACCATGACTTCACTCAGCCCCATCCTCAAGCAAGCAACCCTCGTCGTCGTGGACCATGCCCTCGGCAGTTGGATCTACGGAACCGACGGCAAGGAGTACCTCGACTTCACCACCGGCATTGGTGTGACGAGCACTGGTCATTGCCACCCCAAGGTGGTCGAGGCCGCGCGTGAACAGGTCGGGAAAATCATCCATGCCCAGTACACGACGGTGATGCACAAACCTTTGTTGGAATTGACCGAACGGCTTGGCGACGTCCTGCCGAAGGGGTTGGATTCGGTTTTCTACGCAAACTCAGGTTCCGAAGCAGTGGAAGCAGCAATCCGTTTGGCAAGGATGGCTACGGGACGACCCAACATCGTCGTCTTCCAGGGCGGTTTCCACGGACGCACGGTCGCAGCGGCCTCGCTGACGACGGCGGGGACCAAGTTTTCCGCCGGTTACGCGCCGCTGATGGCTGGCGTCCACATGTCAGCCTTCCCCTACGCCTACCGCTATGGCTGGGACGAAGTGACTGCTGTCGAGTTTGCCCTGCAGGAACTGGACTACCTGCTCAAGACTCGTACTGCGCCTGAGGACACGGCGGCCTTCCTGATCGAACCCGCTCTCGGTGACGGTGGATACCTGCCTACCCCGCCCGCCTTTATGGAGGGCTTGCGCGAACGCGCCGACCAGCATGGCATTAAGCTCATTTTCGACGAAGTCCAAGCCGGTGTTGGCCGCACTGGCAGGTTCTGGGGCCACCAGTACTCCAGTGCTGCCCCGGACATCCTGATCACCGCAAAGGGCATCGCCTCCGGCTTCCCGATTTCGGCGATCGCAGCGTCCACAGAAACGATGTCCAAGGCGTGGCCCGGTTCCCAGGGCGGCACCTACGGTGGCAATGCGGTAGCCGCAGCTGCCGGCGTCGCAACGCTCGCAGTGGTCAAGGAGGAGGGGCTCGTGGAAAACGCCCGTGTCCGCGGCCTGCAGCTCCAGGCAGGCCTGAAGGCCATCCAGAGCCGATTCCCGGTGATCGGCAACGTCCGCGGCATCGGCCTCATGCAGGGCATCGAGTTCACCACCGTCGAAGGCACCCCGGACGCCGTCACGGCCTCGGCCGTGCAGCAGGCCACCACCGATCAGGAACTGCTGACCCTCACCTGCGGCCCCGAAGGCAACGTGGTCCGCCTCATCCCCGCTCTCGTCGTGACCGAAAGCGAAATCGAAGCCGGGCTTCAGCGCTTCGAAACAGCAGTCGCAGCCGTCGTCGGCGCAGTACCAGCCACTTCCGGAGTCTAGGTGCACTATGACCACTGATGTTCTCTCCGCCAAGGACCCCATGCCGGTCCTGGATCTGCTCAAGGCCGCCGGCGTTACCGTAGAGACGTCCGGCCACCGTGTGGCGGCGTACTCCTACGACGCATCCAACTACCGGGTGCCGCCCCTCGCCGTCGTGTTCCCCCGCACGGTGGCTGATGTTGTGGCGGTGATTGGTGTGTGCAAGGACACCGGAACGCCGCTGATCAGCCGAGGCGGAGGCACATCAATGGCCGGCAACGCCATCGGCCCGGGCATCGTCCTGGACTTCTCCCGGCACATGAACCGGATCCTGACCATCGACGAGGATGCCGGAACCGCGGACGTGGAGGCCGGCGTCGTTCTTGCCACGCTGTCCCGAGAGACCGAAAAGGCGACCGGCGGGGTGCTGACGTTCGCTCCGGATCCATCGTCGAAGAATCGAGCCACTATTGGCGGTGCCATCGGCAATGATGCCTGCGGCAACCACTCGGTCCGGTATGGCCGGACATCGGACCACGTGGTGGAGCTCGACGTCGTCACCACCGACGGTGCCCGGCTTACCGCCGCGCGCGGCGGGTTGCGTGCCACCGATCCCGGCGATGCCAATTCTGTCTCCCGTGCCTTCGAACTGAACGAAGGATTGAAGCAGCTCGCCCAAAAAAACCTCGCTGCTTTCCGGATGGAGCTCGGCCGGATACAGCGTCAGGTTTCCGGTTACCATCTGGCTAGTCTCTTGCCCGAAAACGGGCTGGACGTCGCACGTGCTCTGGTGGGGACCGAAGGGACGTGCGCGATAGTGGTCCGCGCCCGCATGAAGCTCGTCCCCAAAGCCCCCAGCGCATTGCTGGTGTGCCTCGGCTACGGCGACGTTGTTGATGCAGCCAAGGACATCGGCACGATCCTTGAATTCTCGCCTGCCGCTGTGGAGGGCATTGATGAAGCAATCGTCGACACCATGAGGATGCGCCGGGGCCCGGACTCGGTACTGGGACTGCCCGAAGGTAAGGCGTTTCTGTACGTGGATCTCGACGGCGACAATCCCGAGGCCGTTGCCGCCGAAGCCGCCCAAATGCTGGACCGCCTCGCCAGCAACGGCCGATTGGTCGACGGCAGGGCGGTCCCCGACGCCATCGAACGCGCCACGTTGTGGCGGGTCCGCGAAGACGGTGCTGGCTTATCTTCACGTCCGGCCAGCGGCGGCGAATCAGCGGCCGGCTGGGAAGACTCTGCCGTGGCACCGGAAAACCTTGCCGCCTACCTCGCCGATTTCCGGGAGCTGTTAACCGAGCACGGACTAACAGGCATCATGTACGGGCACTTTGGTGCGGGATGCATGCACATACGCATCACCTACGATTTACGCAGCGAGGAAGGCCGCAGCGTTTTCCGCACTTTCACGCATGCAGCAGCCGAACTGGTGGTCCGTCATGGTGGGTCCCTCTCCGGGGAGCATGGCGACGGGAGGGCCCGTTCTGCGCTGCTTCCTGTGATGTATTCCCACGGGATGCTCGACGCCTTTGATAGCTATCGTAGAATCTGGGACCGCTTTGGAATCCTGAACCCGGGATCCATCACGGATGCTGACCCTTTCGACGCCAATCTTGCCCTCGAAGGAGTGCCCTCCCGTGGGTGGCGTACCCACTTCGAGCTCCGCCCGGTCGAAGCCGCAGAAGCAGGCGCCGATCCGTGGGTCCACGCGGTCCAATCCTGTATTGGCGTAGGGCGCTGCCGTTCCGACGCCGGTGGTGTGATGTGCCCCAGCTACCGGGCCACCGGCGACGAGAAAGACTCCACCCGTGGCCGCTCCCGAGTGCTCCAGGACATGGTCCGTGGTGCAAGGAGCATCGATGAGGGGTGGAAGTCCCACGACGTGCGCGAGGCCCTGGACCTTTGCCTGGCCTGCAAGGCGTGCTCCAGTGACTGTCCGGCGGGCGTGGACATGGCCACCTACAAATCCGAGTTCTTCTCGCACTACTACCAGGGCAAGGTTAGGCCTATCTCCCACTTCTCCCTTGGCTGGCTCCCCCGTTGGCTGAAACTCACAACGCTTATCAGCCCCTTGGTCAACGCCTTGCTCGGGAGTCCCCTCGGCAAGGTCGTGGCAGCCGCCGGCGGCCTGACGACGAAGCGGAAGATGCCGAAGTTTGCTTCCTGGAAAATGCTCCGCGACGAGCTGGCCCCCTACCGCAACAGCATCGACCCGCCCGATGCCGTGCTGTTCGTTGACTCCTTTACCAAAGGGTTCCGTCCCGAGGTAGCCGGCGCTGCGGCCCGCGTCATCGAAAGTACGGGCCGGAAGGTGGGCTGCGAAGCCGATGCGTGCTGCGGCCTCACGTGGATCTCCACCGGACAGCTTGATACGGCCAAGAAGCTCATGGCCAAGACAGTGGCGAGACTCGACGACGGTGGCCACGCACCGATCGTCGTCATCGAACCCAGCTGCGCTGCCGCCCTGAAGAGGGACGCGCCAGAACTGCTCGGCACCGAGGCAGCCGAACGGGTCTCCCAAAGGATCCGCAGCTTCGCAGGCGCTGTCCACGAATGGGCCGACGCCGGGTGGCAACCACCTATCGTCCCGACCGCCGTGACCGTTCAAACACACTGCCACGAATACTCCACCTTCGGCGCGACCATTCAGCGCAAGGCCCTAGCTGCGCTGGGGGTAGCCAACGTCACGGAAGCCACCGGCTGCTGCGGAGTCGCCGGCAACTTCGGCTTCGAAGCGCAGCACTACGACGTCTCCATGAAAGTAGCGGAACAGGCTCTCATCCCCGCGTTGGCTCGGACAGCTCCAGAAACCCCCGTCCTGGCCGATGGTTTCAGCTGCGCCATGCAGGTCAAACAACTCGACCCCGAACGCATGAGCCTCCACCTCGCCGAACTCCTCGACCCCCAGACCACCCATCACCCAGAAGGACAATCATGACCATCACAGCACAGGCCCTCGCGGGACTGCAGACACAGCTGTTCATCAACGGACAGTGGGAGGACCTCCCCGATCGTCCACGCATCCACGTGACCAACCCGGCAACGGACGAGGTCATCGCCACCATCCCCGACGCCGCCCCGGAAGACGGACGCCGCGCCGTCGACGCCGCCAACAACGCCCAAGCAGCCTTCGCTCGGATGAGTTCGCGTGCCCGGGCAGATATCCTGCTCGAAGCCCACCGGCTGCTCCTGGAATCAAAGGAAGACCTTGCGGCCATCATGACCGCAGAGATGGGCAAGCCCCTCTCCGAAGCCCGCGGCGAAATAGACTACTCCGCCGGCTACCTCCAGTGGTACGCACACGAAGGTGTGCGCGTCCAAGGATCCCACGCCGAATCCCCCACCGGTCGCGGACAAATCGTCCTGTCCCGCGAACCCGTCGGCGTGTCCCTACTGATCACCCCCTGGAATTTCCCCCTCGCCATGGGAGCCCGCAAAATCGCCCCCGCCATCGCCACCGGATGCGCCGTAGTGGTCAAACCCGCGGAGAAGACCCCGCTGACCATGCTATTTCTCGCCAGGATTCTCGAGCGAGCCGGTGCCCCGTCGGGAACCATCAACGTTGTTACCACTTCCAGCTCAAGCGCGCTGGTGGCGCCGTTGCTCAGCGAAGGTCTTGTCCGCCACCTTTCCTTCACCGGATCCACCTTCGTGGGCAGCAAACTCCACGGCCAATGTTCCGAACACATGATCCGGACGTCCCTTGAACTCGGCGGAAATGCACCGTTCATCGTCTTCGACGACGTCGACTTGGACAAAGCGGTCACCGAGATCACTGCAGCCAAGATGCGCAACATGGGGGAAGCCTGCACGGCAGCCAACCGCATCCTCGTCCATGAGAGCATCGCGGAGGAACTTACCACCAGGCTGGCGGAAAAATTTGCCGCTCTGCGTACGGGCAACGGCACTGAAGCCGGCACTGACATCGGGCCCATGATCGACCAAACAAGCGTCGAACGCATCCAGGCATTGGTTGACGACGCCGTCTCCCGCGGTGCCAAGGTCCGTACGGGCGGAGCCATCCCTGAAGGGGCTGGCTCTTTCTATCCGCCCACCGTTCTCTGCAACGTCAGCCGCGACTCACGGCTCATGCGGGAAGAAATCTTCGGACCGGTGGCCCCGGTCATCTCCTTCACCGACGAAGACGATGCAGTTACCTTGGCAAACGACACCGCCTACGGCCTGGCCGGATACCTGATGACCAACGACCTGGGCCGCGCCCACCGAGTGTCGCGCCGCATGGACGTCGGAATGGTCGGCATCAACTCCGGAATTATCTCGGACGTCGCTGCTCCCCTGGGCGGAGTAAAGGCCTCGGGTATTGGACGCGAAGGAGGAGTTCTCGGCATCGACGAATTCCTCGAATACAAATACACCTTCATCCCGCACCAGTAACTTTCCTGGATTGGGAAGCCGGGACTTCGCCAGAAGACCCGGCTCCCCCATTCCTTGCCCAGCGTAGTGCCGACCGCTCGCCTGGCAAGGGTTCTGCCAACCCATCTGATGACGTGAGATGGTGCGGCAGAAGCAGTGGTTGGCATCGGGCAGTCCACACCCGGAGGCCCTCGATGCTCACTTGTTCAGGGGTCTTGGTACTTAATGCGCGGCTCGTGATGTACCGAACCAGGTAGCGCCCACAAGGGACCGCTCAACCGTCCGACAGGGGCTAATGCGTCAAAATCAGGATCGCCATCCACGAGGCAGCTTTCGGCGATGCTGAAATGCAGCACTTGCCCGAGGATGATCACCCCGTTTCCCCGTTCGAGGACATCGGTTACGCGGCATTCCAGCGCAGCCGGAGACTCCGCAATCCGTGGTGGAGAAACCATGACCGAAGATGCCTTCGTGAGTCCGACCGCTGTGAATTCATCAACGTGCGGTGGATACTCAATGGCAGTCTCGTTGATCTGGGTTACACGGGAAGCTGGAGCGAGATTGAAAACGAATTCGCCCCTCTCGCGAGCGTTGACCGCACTGTCCTTCCATCCCACCGTGGAAAACATCACCAAGGGCGGATCAGAAGCGACCACGCCGCTGAACGAGAACGGGGCGATGTTGTCGATCCCCGCTGCCGACTGTGTTGTTATCCACGCAATCGGACGGGGAACAACCAGAGCCGTGAGGAGCTGATACGCTCTCCCGGCATCGATGTCCCTGGCATCGACTTCCAACCTGTCCATCGGTTCCTGCCCGTCGAGAAGTATGAATTGAGGAACCCGTGGTCGATGCCGCAACAACCGTCGCCTAAGGCTTGCCCGCAGCAGACGGACCGTACGCACTTAAAATCACTGTCTGGCTACTCGTGTTCTTCCGTGCAAGTCTAGAAACTATTTGATCAAAGATCAAGCGTGTCGATTCCTTCGCGATCATCGGAGTCCGTTAGCTGGACGAACCCAAGGTGGCATGTCCGATGACGTTTCGCGCGTAGGCCTCTGCCAGAGGCGCAGCAGCAGTATGAATAGCGGTGAAAGACCGCCATGCCGCCGGTCCGTGCCACGACTGCGGGAGATAGTCGGGTGGGAGGTGAGGGTCGCGATATGGAAACTGGCGCCACATGGTCAGCATCGGCACATAGCAGCGGAATGCGTCCCTGATAAGGTCTTCGACAGTCGTAACGTCAGACGCCTGTGCTGTCTCTCCCTTGCTCAGTGCAGCCCACCTTTGCCCTTCGGCTCCATAGAGGAACAGAAAGTCCTGGTATTGCCCGTCGAGGTACTCCAGGTCCCACCAGACGGCAACCTTCTCCTTCGTGGTGCCGGCCGACACATGGTCGCTGAGGAACAAATCAACGAACTGCATGAGTCCACGGCGGGTGAGTCGAGCTTTAGCCTGCTCCAGCACATGGGCCGGCGCAATCCAGGTTCCGGAAGATACGCAACCAAAGCCGATCTTGGAGAGCTCCGTACGCAATTGATACCTGCGGTTCCGCATGGTTTCCGGCACGGAGAAGACCGCAAGAACCCACATGCTGCTCCAACTCCGGGGCTCGGGATCGAAGATGCGCTGATCGCCTTCCCGAAAGACACCAGTGGCCGTTTCGGAGACCCTGTACTTGGCAACGCGGTCCTCGCGTTCACTTTGTAGGAAGCCTTTGGCTTTGAGTCTTGCGACTGATGATCTTACACCGGAAGCGTCGTAACCCAGAGTGCCCAACATTGCTATAAGTGCCGCGATGGGAAGGGCTCCATCGTTCCTCCCGTACAGCCCAAAAATTGTCACGATGAGCTGCTGATGGCCGACCCTGGTTCGGAGCACCTCGCGCATCCCGTTTCTCCGTTCCGATCCTTAAGGTGACAAGCCGTTCGCCTCATGAACAGGCATCATCTGTAGTGAGGCGAACGGCATCTGACACTAGAGTTCGGGGGCCCCGGGCGCGCTACCGGTAGCAACGAGGAAGTCCTCAGGCCATGGCTGAGCTGAGGTGGCCCCGGGCGGGACATGAACCGTCGTGACTGTGCCCGTCGCGGCAATGCCGCCCTCCTCATCGCCATGGGCGTCGCCATGCACCGCGAAAGCCATAGTGAGCGAGGTTCGGCCGACTGCCTGAATCCCGACGGTTGCAGTTACACCCTGGCCGAACCAAAGTTTGCTCTTGTAATTGACAACCTGTTGCACCCGTGGGGCAGCCGGAAAATAGTCCGGCAGGTTCAAGTTTCGAAAGAGTTCCGCTTCGGCAGCCTCCACCCATCGCAGAACCGCCGCGTTATGCTGATGCCCGGAGGCATCGGTGTCAACCCACTCCACGGTTCGCCGGACAGTTGCCTCCAGTCGTGGCTTCGAAAACTGTGGACCTGCAGTCATCAGTTACTCAAGGCCGCCGCAGTTTTGGGAGAAGGCGTCCAGCGGAGGTGCGTGTTGGCTTCATCGGTCTCCGGTTCTTTGAGCAGGGACAGGCGCGGGCGTACGGCGTCGGTGCGTGAGCTTGGTGGCTTGCGGCGGCCGGCACGGAACTGCGGGATCCACTGCGCGCCCGGGCCTTGGTATTCCTGTTCCGCGGCGGCGTGGAGGGTCCACTGGGGATCGTAGAGGTGCGTGCGGCCCAGGGCGATGAGGTCTGCGCGGCCGGCGAGGAGGATGGAGTTCACGTCGTCGTAGCTGGAGATGGCGCCGACGGCGATGACGGCCACGCCTGCCGGAGCGGCGACTTCCTGGCGGATGCGGTCCGCGAATGGCGTCTGGTAGCTGCGCCCGAACGCGGGCTTCTCTTCCTTGGCCACCTGGCCGGTGGAGATATCCAGTCCGGCTGCGCCGTGTTCCACGAAGGCCTTGGCGATCTGGACGGAGTCATCGGAGGTGTTGCCGCCGTCGATCCAGTCCGTTGCGGAGATGCGCACCGTCACCGGCTTGCTGGAAGGCCAAGCCGCGCGGACGGCGTCGAACACTTCCAACGGGAACCGCAGCCGATTCTCCAAGCTGCCACCGTATTCATCGGTGCGCTGGTTGGAAACGGGCGAGAGGAAGGAGGAGAGCAGGTAGCCGTGGGCCGCGTGGATTTCCAGGAGGTCGAAGCCTGCCTGCTCCGCGCGCTGGGTTGCGGCGACGAACTCGGCCTTGATGGCATCCATGCCTGCCCGGTCCAGTTCCAGCGGGGTTTGGTTTTCAGGGCCGTACGGCAGTGCGGAAGGTCCGACGGCGGTCCAGTTGCCGGAGTCGAGCGGCTGGTCGATTCCTTCCCACATGAGCTTGGTGGAGCCCTTGCGGCCGGAGTGTCCCAGCTGCGCACCGATCTTCGCGGTGGAGCGGGAGTGTACGAAGTGGACGATTTCCTTCCAGCTGTCGCGCTGCTCGTCGGTGTAGAGGCCGCTGCAACCGGGGGTGATGCGGCCAGTTTCGGAGACGCAGACCATTTCGGTCATCACCAGGCCGGCACCGCCCAGTGCCTTGGAGCCGAGGTGGACCTTGTGGAAATCGCCGGGGACGCCGTCCGTGGCGGAGTACATATCCATGGGCGAGACGATGATGCGGTTCTTGAGCTCCAGTTCGCCGATACTGAAGGGCTGGAACATGGCCGGTGCCGTTTCCGTGAGCCCGTGGGAAGCGGCGAAGTTCCGGTCCACGGCGTCGGCGAACTCGGGGTCGCGCAGGCGCAGGTTTTCCTGGGTGATGCGGCGGCTACGGGTCAGCAGGTTGAACGCGAACTGCGTCGGGTCCTGGTCCTTGTATTGGCCGATGCGTTCGAACCATTCCAGCGAGGCCTGGGCGGCACGCTGGGTAGAGGCCACTACCGGACGCCGTTCGGTTTCGTAGGCTTCCAAAGCTGCTTCCACCGTGGGGTGCTCGTGGAGGCAGGCAGCCAACGCCAGTGAATCTTCCATGGCCAGCTTGGTGCCGGAGCCGATGGAGAAGTGTGCCGTGTGGGCGGCGTCGCCCACCAGGACCACGTTGCCCTTGCG
>NZ_JBHVRN010000014.1:0-160514 GCF_042885775.1 Paenarthrobacter sp. NPDC058040 | reverse complement strand
AACGCCCGGTCCCATTCCGAACCCGGAAGCTAAGACCCACAGCGCCGATGGTACTGCACCCGGGAGGGTGTGGGAGAGTAGGACACCGCCGGACACTAATTACAACGGGAGCCCCGACCACGACGGTCGGGGCTCCCGCCATTTAACACCACAAACCACACCCAGCAGTGTGAAAATGGCCACGGGCAGGTTCCAACGGTGCCTGGTCGTTCGGTGGCTGAGTGGCAGTCGCCTAGAATTGCATAAGACATACGAGCCGGTGCAGGTCATGCGCCGGCGGCGTAACAACGAAATAAGGGTTATGAGCGACTACGCACGCGCCACTGGTCGGCTCGCAACAGGAGGAATCCATAATGGCTGAGCACAACGGCGGCAATCGAGGCGGCAACCGCGGAAACTTCGGCGGGAATCGTGGAGACCGCGGTTCCTTCCGACCCAACAACAATTCCGGGGGTGACCCTCGCGGCTTCCGATCCAGGGACAACCGTGATGGCAACGAGCAAGGCCGTTCCTTTGGTGGGGACCGTGACCGTAAGCCGTTTGGTGAGCGCTCTGAGCGTGGTCCGCGTCGCGACGGCGATGATCGCCGCTCGTTCGGCGGTGACCGTGACCGTAAGCCCTTTGGTGACCGTCCGGCCCGCGACGGAGAGCGTCGCTCCTTCGGTGGCGACCGTGATCGCAAGCCGTTTGGTGAGCGCTCTGAGCGTGGTCCGCGTCGTGACGGCGATGATCGCCGCTCGTTCGGCGGTGACCGTGACCGCAAGCCTTTTGGCGACCGTGACCGTAAGCCGTTTGGTGAGCGCTCTGAGCGTGGTCCGCGTCGCGACGGCGATGATCGTCGCTCGTTCGGCGGTGACCGTGACCGTAAGCCCTTTGGTGACCGTCCGGCCCGCGACGGAGAGCGTCGCTCGTTCGGCGGTGACCGTGATCGCAAGCCGTTTGGCGACCGTGACCGTAAGCCGTTTGGTGAGCGCTCCGAGCGTGGTCCGCGTCGCGACGGCGATGATCGCCGCTCGTTCGGCGGTGACCGTGACCGTAAGCCTTTCGGTGACCGTGATCGCAAGCCTTTTGGCGACCGTCCGGCCCGCGACGGTGAGCGTCGCTCCTTCGGTGGCGACCGTGATCGCAAGCCGTTTGGCGACCGGCCCCGCCGCGATGGTGACGACCGCCGGTCGTTCGGTGGCGACCGTCCAGGGAGCCGAGACGAGCGTCCCGCCCGCGTCCCCAACGCCAAGGACATCCGCAGCGCCAACCGCCCTGACCGCGAGCGTTCACCGGAAATCGACCAGGACGTTACTGGCAACGAGTTGGACCGGGCAACCGCCCACCAGATCAAGACCCTCGAAGACCAGAGCGCTGGCTGGGTTGCCAAGCACCTGGTCATGGCCGGCCGCCTGATTGACATCGAACCCGAGCTTGCGTTCCAGCATGCCTTGGCAGCGAGCCGTCGCGGTGGTCGCTTGTCGGCCGTTCGCGAAGCCGTGGGCCTGACTGCCTACGCTGCGGGTCATTATGGAGAAGCGCTCCGTGAATTCCGCACCTACCGCCGCATCAGTGGCTCGAATGTCCACCTGCCCGTCATGGCTGACTGCGAGCGTGGCTTGGGCCGCGCGGACCGTGCCCTGGACATGGTGCGTTCTCCTGAGGCCCAGGACCTGGACGCTCCCGGCAAGGTTGAACTTGCCATCGTCGCTTCAGGTGCCCGTGCTGACTTGAACCAGTTGGATGCAGCTGTTGCTGAACTTGAGATCCCGCAGCTGGACATCAACCGTGCCTTCTCTTACAGCCCGCGGCTGTTCCGGGCCTATGCCGAAGCCCTTACGGCTGCTGGCCGGGCTGATGACGCCGTCAAGTGGGAGCGCCAGGCTGTCGTGGCCGAGAATGCCCTGGGCGTCGGGGAGTTTGCGGAACCGGAAATCCTTGACCTCGGCTGGGACGAAGAGGACGAAGCAGCCGCACGCAAGCCGCGGTTCCAGAAGCCGGAGCGGGACGCCGACGTCGAAAAGCCTGAAGCCGAGACGGTGATCGCGGAAGCGGCGGCAGCCGACGCTGCCCACGATGACATCGACGTTGACGATGCCGAGTCGGACTACTTTGAGTCCGACGATGCGGAATCGGACATCGATTCCCAGGAAGAGGAAGACGAAGAAGGCGACACAGAGGACGACACCCGGAATGGCTGATTCCCTCATTGAGTCCTTTGACGCCGTCCTCTCGGATCTCGACGGCGTGGTCTATGCCGGGCCCCATGCGATCCCGGGTGCGGTGGAGTCCTTGAAGAAGCTGGAAACAGTGGGCGTTGGCCTGGGCTACGTCACCAACAATGCTTCGCGTACCCCGGCCCAGGTTGCCGCGCATCTGCGGGAACTCGGCGCGCCCGCGGAGGACCACCAGGTTGTCAGTTCTTCCCAGGCAGCGGGCGAGTTGCTGGCGTCAATGCTCCCGGCCGGGGCGCACGTCTTGATCACGGGCAGTGCTGCGTTGGCCCATGAGATCGAGCTCGTAGGACTCAAGCCGGTGCACAGTGCTGCGGAGTCTCCGGTTGCGGTTGTACAGGGTTTCAATCCGGAAATCGGCTGGAAGGAACTTGCCGAAGCTTCTTACGTTGTGGCCGGCGGAGCGCAATGGTTCGCCACCAATACGGACATGTCCATCCCGCAGGCCCGTGGCATGGCTCCCGGCAACGGAACGTTGGTGGCCGCCGTAGCGGCCGCGACCGGGAAGTACCCCTTGGTTGCGGGCAAGCCGGAGGCTCCGCTGTTCCATGCCGCAGCCAAGCGACTCATGGCCGACAGGCCGCTGGTGGTAGGCGACCGGCTGGACACGGACATTCTGGGCGGGAACCGTGCCGGTTATGCGACGGCGGCTGTCCTCACCGGCGTCGACACGAGGCAGACCATCTTGGCGGCTCGGACCGATGAACGGCCAACGTACCTCTTGACGGACCTCACGGAGCTCTACGAGCCCTACCCGGAGGTGACGAACGACGGCGGCACGTTCCGTTGTGGAGCGGCGTCGGCTACCGCTGGAGACGGCAGCGTAACGGTGCTCGGGTCCGAGGATGACCTCGATGCCTGGCGCGCCGCCTGCGCAGCCTGGTGGGCTGCTGTTCCGGACGCTTCCGAGGCGCAGGCCCCGAAGCTTGAATGGCGCTCTCACTAGACTGGTGCGATGACCGAGTCCAACGAAGAAGCCCGATGGCCCGGCGCGACACTTCCCAGTGGGGAAGCGGCGGTGGATCGCGTCCTTGATCTGTTGAGTGGAGTACCGGACATTCCGGTATCGGAGCACGCAGGGTTGTACACGGCTGTGCATGACTCCCTGCTGGAGGCCCTCGACGCCGAACCGGGGCTCCCGCCGGCCGCGATCCGGCCCAACAGTTCGGAAGGCAACAGCTAGCGTATGGCACGACTTGATCAGGAACTTGTCACCCGTGGGCTGGCGAGGTCCAGGACCCATGCGGCCAAGCTCATCGGCGACGGCAAAGTCAGTTTCGCCGGCGTTGTTTTGTCCAAAGCGTCCCTGCAAGTGGATGCCGACTCAAAGCTGGATGTCGCATCGCATCCGGAGGACGTTTACGTCAGCCGTGCGGGCCACAAATTGGCCGGAGCGCTGGCAGCCTTCCCCGACGTGATGGTTGCCGGCCGTCGGTGTCTCGATGCCGGTGCCTCCACTGGCGGATTCACGGACGTCCTGCTGAGGCAGGGCGCCGCGCAGGTGGTGGCGGTCGACGTCGGGCACGGCCAGTTGGTCCAACCGCTCAGGAACGATCCCAGGGTGGACGTCCACGAAGGACTTAACGTCCGGTACATGACCCCGGAGCAGATCGGTGGACCCGCCGCACTGACGGTTGCGGACCTCTCTTTCATTTCCCTGACCCTTGTCCTTGCACCCCTCGCGGCGTGCACGGAGCCGGGCGGGGACCTGGTCCTGATGGTGAAGCCGCAGTTCGAGGTTGGCAAGGAACGCTTGAGCCGTTCCGGTGTGGTGTCCTCCGAACATGAACGACGCCGGGCGGTCGCCCAGGTGGCGCGGGCCGCGGTGGACGCCGGGCTGGCACTGAAGGGCCTCGCGGCCAGTCCGTTGCCCGGCCAGGACGGAAATGTTGAATACTTCCTGTGGATGAAACGCAGGATGTCGGCGGTGTTGCCTAAGATCGAAGAGCGGGACGGGGACGTTGCTGCGTTGATGGAAACCCTCTGGCCGAACGACTGGAAAGCAGAAACCCGATGAGCAGGCATGTACTTGTCCTTGCCCACACAGGACGTGAGGAATCGCTGCGCGCGGCGTGGGATGCCTGTACCCAACTGCATTCTTCCGGCCTGGTACCCGTGCTTCAGAAGTCGGAGCTGGCCGATGTTGAGCGCTTTTTCGGCGCCGTGGACACGCCCATTGAGATCCTTCACGACCACGTGAGCCTGGAGGACGTCGAGTTGGTGATGGTCCTCGGCGGAGACGGCACCATCCTGCGCGCGGCTGAACTCGTCCGCGAAGTCGACGTTCCCTTGCTCGGCGTCAACCTGGGCCACGTCGGCTTCCTGGCCGAAAGCGAACGGGCGGATCTCGCCCAGACCGTCGAATGGATTGCCAGCCGCCAGTACACGGTGGAAGAGCGCATGACCATCGACGTCCAGGTGTGGATCAAGGGCCAGAAGATTTGGCACACGTGGGCGCTCAACGAAGCCGCGATCGAAAAAGCCAACCGGGAGCGGATGCTGGAAGTCGTCACCGAGGTGGACGAACGCCCGTTGACTTCGTTCGGTTGCGACGGGGTGGTCCTGGCTACGCCCACGGGCTCCACGGCGTATGCATTCTCATCCGGGGGCCCGGTGGTGTGGCCGGAGGTCGAGGCTTTGGTGATCGTTCCGATCAGCGCGCACGCCCTCTTCGCCAAGCCCTTGGTGGTATCCCCGACGTCCAAGCTCGCGGTGGAGATCATGAACCGGACGGACGCCCTGGGAGTGTTGTGGTGCGATGGCCGGCGTTCAGTAGACCTGCCCCCGGGCGCCCGCGTCGAGGTGACCCGTTCTGCAACTCCTGTCCGGCTCGCGCGGACCCACATGACACCGTTCTCCGCCCGGCTGGTGCGCAAATTCCAGTTGCCCATCCACGGCTGGCGTGGTCCCGCACCCCGCAGCGGCGAAGTCCACACCGGCCCCATACCCGTGATCCGAACACCGTCGCCGGCGCCCTTGCCGAGCCCGCACGAGCCTGGGCACGGTGAACCCTCCGACCCCACGAATGCGAAGTGAAGCATGCTTGAAGAACTCCGAATCCGTGACCTCGGCGTCATCACTGACGCCGCCCTCCCGCTGGGCCCCGGCCTGAGCGTAGTCACCGGTGAAACCGGCGCCGGCAAGACCATGGTGGTCACCGCCGTCGGACTTCTCCTGGGTGCCCGTTCCGACGCCGGCGCCGTACGCAGCGGTGCCAAGTCCGCCTCCGCCGAGGCCGTCCTGAAGCTCGATCCGCAGCACAATGCCGTGGAACGCGCCCGCGAGGCCGGCGGCGAGGCGGAAGAGTACGACGGCGTGGCGGAGCTGCTGCTGGCCCGGACCGTCAGTGCCGACGGGCGCAGCCGGGCTTACGTTGGCGGGCGGACCGCGCCGGTCGGTGTCCTGGCGGAACTCGGCGAGAGCCTGGTGGTGGTCCATGGGCAGACAGACCAGATAAGGCTCAAAGGCGCCGCAGCCCAGCGCCATGCCTTGGACCGTTTCGCCGGTGCGCCGCTGGCCAAGTCGCTGGGGGAGTACCAGGAGCTGTACAAGCGCTGGAAGTCGATCCAGGCCGAGCTGGAGACGCTGCGGAGCGAGGCCCGCGAGCGGTTGCGCGAAGCGGAGTCGCTGGACGCTGCCTTGGCCGAAATCGATGAGATCGATCCCCAGCCCGGCGAGGACGAGGCGCTCAAAGCCGAAGCGGTCAAACTTGCCAACGTCGAAGAGCTCAGGATCGCCGCGGCATCGGCCCACGAGTCCCTGATCGCGGAGGAATTCGGCGAGTCGGGTGACGCAACGTCCTTGGTGGACGCAGCCAAACGGACCCTGGAACAAGTGGCCGACCACGATGAAGCCTTGGGTGCGGCGGCTGCCAGGTTGGCCGAGGTGGGCTTCCTCCTCAACGACATCGCTGCCGAGCTCTCCAGTTACCAGGCGACCCTGGATACCGAGGGTCCCGAGCGCCTCTCCGAGATCGAAGAACGTCGCGCGGCACTGGCCAAACTGATCCGGAAGTACGCTCCGAGCATCGATGAGGTACTGGAGTGGGCAGCCACCTCAAGGGTCCGCCTTGACGAACTCCAGGATGATTCAAGCCGCATCGAATCCCTTGACGCGGAAGTCGCAGGGTCCGAGGAGAAGCTGCGCAAGATGGCGGCGGCCATCACCAAGGCACGACTAAAAGCGGCCAAGGACCTCTCCTCGCGCGTCAGCGCCGAGCTGAAGGCCTTGGCGATGGCCGATGCCACACTGGTCATCGAGGTGGAGGACACCGGCTCCCTGGGCCCGTGGGGCAGCGACGAGATCGCTTTCCTGCTGCGTCCGCACTCCGGAGCCCCGGCGAGGCCCTTGGGCAAGGGCGCGTCCGGCGGTGAACTTTCCCGGGTGATGCTGGCCATCGAGGTGGTCCTCGCTGCCGTGGACCCCGTTCCGACGTTCGTCTTCGATGAGGTGGACGCCGGGGTCGGTGGGCGCGCCGCCGTCGAAATTGGCCGCAGGCTCGCCATGCTGGCCCGGCACGTGCAGGTGCTGGTGGTCACCCACTTGCCGCAGGTTGCGGCGTTCGCCGATCAGCACATCCGGGTCATCAAGACCTCGGTGCGCGGTGCCGACGGCAAGACCACCTCCGGATTCACGTCGAGCGATGTCCAGCTGTTGTCCGAAGAGGAACGCGTCAAGGAACTCGCCCGCATGCTGGCCGGGCAGGAGGACTCGGAGTCCGCGCAGGCGCACGCCCAAGAGCTCCTGGACGACGCGAAGCTCCTTCCGCAGCAGGCGTAAAGGCCAGGTTGCGGACTGCGAGGACAATCACATTCAGTGCACTTTGTTCCGGCCGAACCCTTGATTGCAGGCAGGTAACTGGGCAACCATGGACCATTTGGGGAATCCGGACAGGACGCTTGGAAGGCGTAATTGATGATAAGCTCGAATTCCGTGGTGCAGCGATCAAATTCCCGTGTAAATTCCCGGTTCCCGGGCTCGTCCAAGACGACCAAACACATCTTCGTCACCGGCGGTGTGGCGTCCTCGCTCGGTAAGGGTCTGACGGCTTCCAGCCTCGGCCACCTGCTGCGGGCACGCGGTTTGTCTGTAACTATGCAGAAGCTCGATCCCTATCTGAACGTGGATCCGGGCACGATGAATCCCTTCCAGCACGGCGAAGTTTTCGTCACTGACGATGGCGCCGAAACCGACCTCGACATCGGACACTACGAGCGCTTCCTCGATGAGAACCTGGAAGGATCGGCCAACGTCACAACGGGCCAGATCTACTCCACGGTCATCGCGAAGGAACGCCGCGGCGAGTACCTTGGCGATACTGTCCAGGTCATCCCGCACATCACGGATGAGATCAAGCGCCGCATGCGCCTGCCCGCCGAGGGAAAGAACGCTCCGGACGTCATCATCACCGAAATCGGTGGAACCGTCGGCGACATCGAATCGCAGCCGTTCCTGGAGTCCGCCCGCCAGGTCCGCCAGGACATCGGCCGGACCAACGTCTTCTTCCTGCACGTCTCCCTGGTTCCGTACATCGGGCCGTCCCAGGAGCTGAAGACCAAGCCGACGCAGCACTCCGTTGCGGCCCTGCGCTCCATCGGCATCCAGCCCGAAGCAATCGTGATCCGGTCGGACCGCGAGGTGCCTGAAGCCATGCGCGAGAAGATCGGCCGCATGTGCGACGTCGACATCGATGCCGTGGTTAACGCTGCAGACGCCCCGAGCATCTACGACATCCCCAAGACCCTGCATTCCCAGCAGTTGGACTCGTACATCGTCCGTGCCCTGGACCTTCCGTTCAAGGACGTGGACTGGAGCAAGTGGGACAAGCTGCTTGAGGCTGTCCACAACCCCAAGCACGAGGTCGAGGTCGCCCTGGTGGGCAAATACATCGATCTTCCCGATGCCTACCTTTCGGTGACCGAAGCCCTCCGCGCCGGTGGCTTCGCCAACGAGGCCAAGGTCAAGATCCGTTGGGTTCCTTCCGACGAGTGCGAGACCCTCGCTGGTGCCAAGAAGTCCTTGGCCGGTGTCGACGCCATCTGCGTTCCCGGCGGATTCGGTATCCGCGGGCTGGAAGGCAAGCTGGGCGCCTTGAAGTTTGCCCGCGAAACCAAGCTTCCTGTCCTGGGCCTGTGCCTTGGCCTGCAGTGCATGGTGATCGAGTACGCCCGCAACGTGGTTGGCCTTGAGGGCGCTTCCTCGAGCGAGTTCGAGCCCGATTCCAAGTACCCGGTCATTGCCACCATGGAAGAGCAGCTGGACATCGTTGACGGCAAGGGAGATCTTGGCGGCACCATGCGCCTGGGCCTCTACGAAGCCAAGCTCGATGAGGGTTCCGTGGTTGCAGAAACGTATGGCACTACGTCCGTGAGCGAACGGCACCGCCACCGGTACGAGGTCAACAACAAGTACCGCGACCAGATTGCAGCCGAGGGCCTCGTTTTCTCGGGCACCTCTCCTGACGGCAAGCTGGTTGAGTACGTGGAACTTCCCCGCGAAGTCCACCCGTACTATGTCGCTACGCAGGCACACCCCGAGCTCAGCTCCCGCCCGACGCGCCCGCACCCGCTCTTCGCAGGCCTGGTCAAGGCTGCCCTGGAACGCCGTGAAGGCGGAGCGGCCGGAGCCAAGCAGGCCGCTGACGCTGTAGCTGCCAAGTAAATCCACGCACGAGCAAAAGGACGGCGCGATGCCCGGAACGTCTGAAACCCCCAGCACAACAAGGCAGGTTTCGGATGTTCCGAGCCCGCGCCGTCTTTTGTCTTCCAGCAAGGTGTACCAGGGCCGCATTTGGGATGTGGTCAGTGATTCCTTCAAGCTCAGCGAAGACTCGGACGCGTTGGTCCGGGACTACATCGACCACCCCGGTGCCGTGGCCGTGCTGCCCATGAACGTCGACGGCGAAATCCTCCTGTTGAAGCAGTACCGGCACCCGGTGGCCATGGATCTGTGGGAAATCCCCGCCGGCCTCCTGGACATTGAAGGCGAAGATTTCGTTGTTGGGGCTGCCCGTGAGCTCGCGGAAGAGGCCGACCTCACGGCGGCCACGTGGAACGTCCTTGTGGACTTCTTCAACTCACCCGGTTCTTCCAGCGAGGCGGTCCGCATCTACCTCGCCCGGGGCCTCAGCGATGTCCCCGAAGCCGAGCGGCACGTCCGTACGGATGAAGAAGCCGAGATCGAGCTGCACTGGATTCCGTTGGACGATGCCGTGCAGGCAGTCCTTGAGGGCAGGCTGCACAACCCCTCAGCAGTCCTCGGTATTCTGGCTGCGGCTGCCGCGAAGGCCGACGGCTTCAGCAGCCTCCGCCCTGCGAATGCCCCATGGCCGGCACACCCGAGCCAGCGCTGAGCATGACCGAGGCCACCACACGCACTGCAACGGCCGTTGACCGCGGAATTACCGATTACCTGCAGTACGTCGGCGTCGAGCGCGGCCTTGCCGCCAACACCCTCGCCGCTTATCGGCGGGACCTGGGCCGGTACGGGAAGTTCCTGGCGTCCCAGGGAGTGGATCAGCCGGGGAATGTGACCAGGCACCATGTCACGGCCTTTGTCCAGGCCCTGTCCGACGGTGCCGACGGCGCCTCCGCCCTGGGCGTGCGCTCGGCTGCGAGGACCGTGGTCGCCGTGCGGGGGCTGCACAAGTTTTGGGCACTTGAAGGAATGACGACGGCGGATCCCGCCACCGATGTCCACCCGCCCATGCCCGGTAAGCGGCTTCCGAAAGCCATCAGTGTGGACGAGGTGAGCCGAATCCTCGAAGCTGCCGGCGCGGATACGGCCACTGGCCTGCGGGATCGCGCTCTCCTGGAATTCCTGTACTCGACGGGTGCCCGCATCAGCGAGGCAGTCGGCCTGGACGTGGACGACGTCTCCCTGGAGGACACCGGCGAAGGGCCGGCCATTGTCCGGCTGTTCGGCAAGGGATCCAAGGAGCGGCTGGTCCCGCTTGGCTCCTACGGCGCACGGGCCGTCGGTGCCTACGTTGTCCGGGGCAGGCCACTGCTTGCGTCCAAGGGCAAGGGCACACCGGCACTGTTCCTCAATGCCCGCGGTGGCCGGATCAGCCGGCAAAGTGCGTGGACCATCCTCAAGGCGGCCGCCGAGAAGGCCAACATCACCAAGGACGTCTCGCCCCACACGCTGCGGCATTCCTTTGCCACGCACCTGCTCGAAGGCGGCGCCGATGTCCGCGTAGTGCAGGAGTTGCTTGGCCATGCCTCGGTGACCACCACCCAGGTGTACACCTTGGTTACGGCCGATACTTTGCGCGAGGTGTACGCAGCCGCGCACCCCCGGGCGCTCGGCTAGCCAATCACGCTGAAGGTCAGCTCCACCGCGTCCACGAACACCGCGAGCAGCGACGTTCCCAAACCGGCCACGAGAAGCAAGCCGGGATGGGCCAGTCCCACCACCACGCGCTTGAGCCGGGGCCGCCCACGGAGGAACTTCTTGGGCACCCGGGTCTTCAAGGGTATTTGCCGCCACCCCCGCAGGCGCCTGAGGAACCACGCACAGCGCACAATGAAAGCCATCCACAGCACGGACAACACCAGCGGAACCGATGCCAGCATGAGGTTGAAGCCGAGCGCGGTGACTTCCTTTTCCGAATCACCGATGACCGTTTGGACGGTGGTCGAGATGGAAGCGCTCATCACAACAGAGGCTGCCCAGACCATGAACGCCGCCACGAGGGCCAGGAACCGTACGAAGAAATGCCCCAGCACGGTCGCGTCGACGGCCTTGAGATGGCTCCGCGGCGTCGCGTGAAGGACCGCCAACGTGGAAAGCAACGTTGGCAGGGCGGCCACAAGCACCAGCAGATACCAGGTCCAGCCGGCAAGGTCCACCACTTCGTCCAGGACGATGAGGCCGGACCAGAGCACCGTCCATCCCCATCCCGCGTACAGGGGGTGCGCAACCAGCCAGCGGGGCAACCACGCGTCCCGGTCCGGACGCACCTTGGGCAGGAGCGACGGCGGACTTTCCAGCTCTGGTGACGCCGTTCCGGGTACGTCGGCAGCATGTTCGACGGCGGCTGTCGCCGTCCGCGGTTCACCCCCGGATTCGCTCATGGGCTCACTGTAGCAATGGCGGCAGTACTGGGGGAGATCGGGTTAAGGTGGGCAGCATGACTGCAGCCCATGTGACGTTGTGCTTCCTCCTCCGCGATGACGCGGACGGCCAGCACGTGCTTCTCGGAACCAAGAAGACTGGATTCGGCAAGGGCAAGGTGGTGGGAGTCGGTGGCCACGTCGAAGCCGGCGAGACCGCCGTCGAAGCCGCCTGCCGGGAAGTCATGGAGGAGATCCATGTGGTGGTCCACGCCGATGACCTCCTTCCGGCTGGAAACGTGGATTTCATTTTTCCGGCCAGGTCCGAGTGGAACATGGCCACTACCGTCTTCCTGACGCGTGCCTGGCAGGGCGAACCATCCGAGAGCGATGAAATCGCGCCACAGTGGTATCCGGTGGCGCGACTTCCGGTGGAGCGGATGTGGGCTGATGCCGAGCACTGGCTGCCTGCCATGATCTCCGGCCGCCGCATCGCCGTGCGGGTGGAACTTGCTGCCGACAACCAGAACGTGGCAGAGGTCCAGACCGTGGAATGGACCGGCGTCGACTGATCAGCTATGGTGCCGAACCCGCTAGGGGACGTGCCGCTCCTCAGGCCCGTTGTATTCGCTCAGTGGGCGGATGAGCGAGTTGGAGGCCAGTTGCTCCATGACGTGTGCGGTCCAGCCGGTGATCCGGCTGGCAACGAACAACGGCGTAAACGTCTGGGTGTCGAATCCCATGAGGTGATACGTGGGGCCGGCTGGGTAGTCGAGGTTTGGCTTGATGGCCTTGGCCTCGTCCATGGCCTGCTCCAGGCCGTTGTAGAGTCCCAGAAGTTCGGGACGTCCGTAATGGGCGATCATCTTGTCCAGGGCGGCCTTCATGGTGGGCACGCGGGAGTCGCCGTGCTTATAGACGCGGTGCCCGAAGCCCATGACCTTCTTCTTGTGCGCCAGGGCATCTTCCATCCACGCCCGGGCCCTGGCAGCGGCGTCTTCCAGTGATTCCTCGGGCCGGATACCGATTTCGTCGAACGTGTGCATGACGGCCTCGTTGGCGCCACCGTGCAAGGGACCCTTCAGCGCGCCGATCGCGGCAGTCACCGCGGAGTGCAGATCGGACAGCGTCGAGGTGACCACGCGGGCTGTGAACGTCGAGGCGTTGAAGGAATGCTCGGCGTAGAGGATCATCGAGACGTTGAACGCTTCCACCACCTCGTCCACCGGCTCCTCGCCGAAGGTCATCCACAGGAAGTTCGCCGAGTAGTCCAGCTCGTCCCGCGGCTCAATGACGTCCTGGCCACGCCGGCGGCGCTGGTCGTACGCCACCACCGCGGGCATGGCGGCCCACAAATCCACCGCCTTCTTCATGTTGGCCTCGGGCGAGGAATCCTCGGCCAGCTCGTGCCTGGCACCCAACACGGAAGCGGCCGTCCGGCAGACGTCCATGGGATGCGCAGTTGTCGGCAGTGTGTCCACCACCGACTTGACCACGGGATCCAGGGCGCGGCCTGCGCGCTCGCGGGCAGTGAACTCCGCGAGCTGCGACTCGTCCGGGAGTTCGCCGTTCCACAGGAGATACGCCACTTCTTCGAAGCTGCATTTGGCGGCGAGTTCCTGGACCGGGTATCCGCGGTACAACAGGGAGTTGGTGTCCGGGTTGACCTTGGAAACGGCGGTGTAATCCACCACGACCCCGGCGAGGCCCTTTTTGATGTCTTCAGCAGCCATGCTGAACTCCTTCGTTCTTGTGCAGGCCCGGGGATTCCCGTGACCTGCGTCCCCTTGATGATCCGGACCTAGCGGATGCCAGGAACCTGGAAATTGAAAACGCCGGTATCGAATTGGTTGTATGCCTCGTAATCCACGAGTTCGTAGAGACGTGCGCGCGTGAGCATGTTGTCCACTTGCGCCTCTTGGGTCCCCGCAGCCTTGATCGATTCCAGAGTACGCTCTGCAGCGCCCATGGCAATGCGGAGCAACGTGACCGGGTAGATCACCATATTCACGCCCACTTCCTGGAGCTGGTCCACGGTGAAAAGGTCGCTTTTGCCGAACTCGGTCATGTTGGCCAGGATGGGGACGTCCACGGCCTCGCGGATGGCCTGGAACTCGCTCAAATCACGCATGGCTTCGGGGAAGATCGCGTCGGCTCCGGCATCGACCAGTGCTTTGGCGCGGTTCTGCGCGGCTTGGAGTCCTTCCACGGCGCGGATGTCGGTGCGGGCCATGATGAGGAAGTTCGGGTCGCGGCGGGCGTCTGCTGCGGCGCGGATGCGTTTGGTGGCGGTATCGATGTCGACGACGTTTTTGCCGTCCAGGTGGCCGCAGCGTTTGGGGTTGAACTGGTCCTCGATGTGGCAGCCGGCCAGGCCGGCGTTTTCGAGTTCCTGGATGGTGCGGGCCACGTTCATGGGTTCCCCGAAGCCGGTGTCTGCGTCAACCAGGGAGGGCAGGTCTGTCATGCGGGCGATCTGCCCGGCCCTGGTGGCTACTTCGGTGAGCGTGGTGAGGCCGATGTCGGGCAGGCCGAGGTCGTTGGCGAGGACGGCGCCGGAGATGTAGACCCCGGCGAAGCCTTTTTCCTCGATGAGACGGGCCGAGAGGGGGTTGAACGCTCCCGGGAACTGCTGCACGGTCCCCGAGTTGAGGAGCTCCCTGAGGCGCAGGCGTTTCTGCTCGGGGGTGGTTCTGGAGTACAGCATTTAGAACAGTCCCTTGGGCGCGTTGTTGAGGTCGATCACGCCGGGGGCGGCGGTGATGTTGAGCTGGTCCAGTTCGCCGGTGCCCAGTTCGGTGACGCGTTCGACGGCGGCGAGGAACCTTTCGATCTCGGCCTCCTCCACGAGTCCGGCGGCGAGGGTGCGGAATTTGTTGACGTACTGTTCGCGGGCGAACGGCCGGGCGCCGAGGGGGTGGGCGTCGGCGACGGCGATCTCATCGGTGATGACAGTGCCGTCCGTGAGCGTGATTTCCACGGAACCGCCGAACGCTTTCTCCGCGATGTCCAGGGAGTGGTAGCGGCGGGTCCATTCCGGGTCTTCCACGGTGGTGACCTTGTGCCAGAGTTCAACGGTGTCCGGGCGGGCGGCGCGTTCGGGGGCGTAGGAGTCCACGTGGTGCCAGGCGCCGTCCTGCAATGCGACGGTGAAGATGTAGGGGATGGAGTGGTCCAGGGTCTCCCGCGAGGCGGTGGGGGAGTATTTCTGGGGGTCGTTCGCGCCGGAGCCGATCACGTAATGGGTGTGGTGGCTGGTCTTGATCAGCACCGATTCCACGTTGGCGGGGTCCGTGGTTTCCGGGTGTTCGCGGTTGAGTTTACGGGCGAGGTCGATCCAGGCCTGCGCCTGGTACTCGGCGGAGTGTTCCTTGGTGTAGGTGTCCAGGATGGCCCGCTTGGCTTCGCCCTTCTCCGGCAGCGGAACTTCGTAGGAGGCGTCCGGGCCATCCAGCATCCAGGCGATCACGCCGTCTTCGCCTTCGTAGATCGGCACGGGCGAGGTTTGGCCGCGCATGGAGCGGTCCACGGCTTCGACCGCCATCTTGCCCGCGAAGGCCGGGGCGTGGGCCTTCCACGTGGAAATCTCGCCCTTGCGGGACTGGCGGGTGGCGGTGGTGGTGTGGAGGGCCTGGCCCACGGACTGGAAGATAGTCTCCACGCCCAGGCCAAGGAGCGTGCCGATACCGGCCGCTGCGGACGGGCCGAGGTGGGCCACGTGGTCGATCTTGTGCTTATGGAGGCAGATCGCCTTGACCAGGTTCACCTGGATCTCGTACCCGGTGGCGATGGCACGGACCAGGTCGGCGCCATTGGATCCGACGTGCTGGGCAACGGCCAGGATCGGCGGGATGTTGTCGCCCGGGTGCGAATAGTCGGCCGCCAGGAACGTGTCGTGATAGTCGAGTTCGCGAACGGCCACGCCGTTGGCCCAGGCAGCCCATTCCGGGGAGACGAGCTCGCTGATGCCGAACACCGAGGCGCCCTTGCCGTTCGTGGTTGGCGCGTGGGTCAGTGCCTGCGCACGGGCTGCGACGATCGGTGACCGGTTCAAGGACGCAATCGCCACCGAGGCGTTGTCGATGATCCGGTTGATCACCATGTCCGTCACTTCCGGCGTGACCTTGACGGGATCGGCGGCGACTACGGCGATCTTATGGGCCAACTGCTCTTCGCGGGGGAGGTTTTCCTCGGACTTGTACACGCGGACGTGGTTGTTCGTGACCATGATGCTCCTTCTAGTGGGACGATTTTGAGGCCAGCTGGGCGGCCTTGACGTGGGTGAGGCTGCGGTGGAGGTGCACGGTGGTGGCTGCCTCGGCCAACCGCGGGTTGGAGGCCGCGATGGCTTCGGCAATGGCAGCGTGCTCCGCCGCTGCGGCCGCGAGCCTGGCGGAATCATCGGCGGCGAGCCGCCGGATGCGGACCAGATGGACGCGGAGGCCCCGCATGGCCTGGGCCAGGTACGTGTTCGAGACGGCGGCATCGATGGCGTCGTCCAGGCGGCCCACCAGGGCGTAGTAGTCATGACGTGCGGGGTCGGCATCGCGAAGCAACCCCGGAGCTTGGAGCAATTGGGCCTGCAGTTCGGCGAAGACCCCTGGCTCGCCCCGTTCGGCGGCCAGTGCAGCCGCCCTGACTTCCAGCGTTTCGCGCAACTCGAACAGTTCGTCGATGCTGTCCAGCGAGATGTCGGTGACGACGACGCCGCGCCCGCCTGCCGCCGTCGTCAATCCCTCCGCGGTGAGCCGGCTCAGTGCCTCCCGGACCGGTGTCCGGGACACGCCCAGCCGCTCGGATTGTTCGACTTCCGCGAGGATGGTGCCTGGCCGAAGACGCCACTCGATGATGTCCTCACGGAGGGCAGTGTAGGCCCGGTCACTTGCGCGCATGCGTTCAGTGTATACATAAAAGGCTGCATGCGGGAGTAGTGGCGTGAATTTTGATGCCTATGTATACATTGGGCTCAATTGCGACGCCACCCGTACTCGTTCTCCGGCCTGCCCGGAGTTCCATACCGCGGAGTGCGCGTGACCGTCCCCGCATCGGCCAGGTACTCCAGGTAGCGCCGTGCCGTCACGCGGGACATGCCAACAGCCTCCATGACTTCGCTGGCGGACACCGGCTGTTCCCGGGTACGCACCAAGTCCTTGACCGATTCCAGGGTGGACGGGGACAGGCCCTTCGGCAGCGGAAGTTCCGTCGGAGCCCGAAGGCTGGCAAAGGCTTGGTCGACGTCGCTCTGGGATGCCCCTTTACCTGGAATTCCGGCTGAAGAGCCGGCCAACTGGTCCCGGAAGGTTCGATAGCTGGTGAGCTTGTCCGCGAACGTCGCATAAGTGAATGGCTTGATCAGGTACTGCACGACGCCGATCGATACCGCGCTGCGCACGATGCTGAGTTCCCGCACGGCGGTAATGGCGATGATGTCCGCGAGGATTCCGGCCGAACGCATGCGCCTGGCGACGTCCAGTCCGTGGAGATCCGGCAGGTTCATGTCCAGTAAAACCAGGTCCACGGGCGAGCCGGAGGCAGCGAATTCGCCCAGGATGCGGAGCGCTGATTGACCGTCCGGGGCGGTACCCACCACGGTGAAACCGTCGATCCTCCCCACGTAGACCGAATGGGCATCGGAAGCGATCGGTTCGTCCTCGACCACCAGGACGCGGATGTCTGTCATGCCTTCTCTTCCCCCGGAACCGTTGTGGGCAGCACAACGTGGAATTGCGCGCCGCCCGGGTTATCGGTTGTCCCCGGATTGTCGATGGACATCGTACCGTTGAGCCTCTGGATCGCCTGCCTCACCAGTGCCAATCCAACGCCCCGGCCATGGCTCCCACGGGGATCTCCCGTCGAAGACTTTGTGCTGTAGCCGTACTGCAGGACGTCGTCTATCGAAGCCGGATCGATCCCCGCACCGGAGTCCGTGACCACAAACTCGACGGCGGTGCTTCCGGTCAGGACCTCAAGTTCAACCGAGCGGGGGAGCCCGCCTGCGGCTGCTGCGTCAATGGCGTTGTCCAGCAGGTTTCCGAGGATGGTGACCAGGTCTTGGATTTCCAGGCCGCTGACGCCCGCCGTCCCGGAAGTCCGGACCGTCAGTTCGACGCCGCGCTCATGCGCTTCGGCGGCCTTGCCCATCACCAGGGCGCTCATCACCGGTTCGTCCACGGACGCCAACATGTCGTCCGTCAGTTGCTGGCTGAGTTCGAGGTCCCTCGTGGCAAACTCGAGCGCTTGGGGCGTGCGTCCGAGTTCCAGCAGGGAGACGATCATGTGCAAACGGTTGGCGTGTTCATGCGTCTGTGCGCGCAAGGCATCGGAGAGTGTCTTCATGGTCTCCAGTTCCGTGCCCAGGGCCTCGATCTCCGTGCGGTCGCGGATGGTTGCCACTGTGCCGTAGACCGCTGCTTTCTGCCGGCTCCTGGGCGGCACGGGACCAACGGCCGGGGCTTGGTTGACCACCAGGATCCGGGAACCCGTCAGATGGATCTCGTCGCGTGCGGGCCGCCCCGACTCAAACAAGGCCCGCAGGCTCCCATCGAAGGGAAGTTCTGCAAGCCTGGGCGCCTGGTCCGGGGAACGGTCCGCTTCGGACGGTTCCAGGCCCAGTAGTTCCGCTGCCTGGTCGTTGTACATGACGGCCTTGCCGCGGGTGTCGATCAGGATGAGCCCCTCGCGCACCGAGTGCAGGACCGATTCGTAGTAGGCGAAGAGCTGGGCCAGCTGCTCCGGACCCCAGCCGCGGGTAACGGACCGAAGGTAGCGTCCCAACAACCATGACGCCACGGAGCCAAAGAAGAGGACCCCCAACGCGATGCCGCCGATTACCGCCAGGCGCTCGGCAAGGTCGGTGTCCACGGTTCGCACCGTGATGCCCGCCGCCACCAGGGCCTTGACGGCGCCCGAGTCGTCCTTCACGGGCGCAATGGTCCGCACCGACGGCCCCAACGTCCCTGCCGTCACTTCGGTAAACGTCTCGCCGCGGAGCGCCGGTTCGATCGTCCCGATGTAGGGCTTGCCCAGTTCCTCAGGGCGGGGGTGCGTCCAACGGGTCCTGTCCGGGGCCATGATCGTGATGAAGTCGGCGTCCGCATCGGCCATGACCTTCAGGGCGTAGGGCTGGAGCGTTGTTGAGGGATCGGCGGACGACGCGGCCTGCAGCACCAACGGGTTGTTCGCGATGGAGGTGGCGATAGCCCGCATCCGGCTGCCCGCGTCATCGTAGGCGCGGTCCCTGGCTTCCACCACGGAGAACGCCCCAAAGGCAGCAGTCAGGACCAGGACGAACAGCAGGTTCGCCACGAACAATCGGCGCGCGATGCTCCAGGTATGAAACACGTGTGGCCTCCCATGACCAATATGACCGCAATGGTGATGTGTGTCACCGGCGGCTGAATGATGGATATCACACAAGGGCAGCGGATTGGACACAAGTGCAGGACCGCAGCGCCTTACACAGTATCCAGAAGGAGATTCCCATGACCTCTCAACGAGGAGAGTCGGCAGTGGCCGCTACAGGCGGGCGCAAGGGGCTCGACAAGTCGCACTACCTGTACATCGCGGTCATTCTCGCAGTTGTGCTTGGTGCTGTTGTCGGCCTGCTGTTCCCAGAGGTCGGCAAGTCGCTCAAGCCGCTCGGCGATGGCTTCATCAAACTGATCAAGATGATGATCGCGCCGGTCATCTTCTGCACCATCGTCCTGGGCATCGGCTCCATTGCCAAGGCCGCCACGGTGGGCAAGGTAGGCGGTCTCGCCCTGGGCTACTTCGTGGCCATGTCCACTTTTGCGCTCGCCATCGGCCTGGTGGTTGGCAACCTGATCCACCCGGGCGAGGGCCTCAAGCTGACCCCGTACGACCCCAACAAGAAGGCCGCTACGGACAGCACCGTGGACTTCCTGCTTGGCATCATCCCGGGTGACATCCCAGTCCTCCCCACCTTGCTCGCCGCCATCCTGGTTGGCTTCGCCCTCCAGAAGATGGGCAAGCAGGGGCAGCCGATCCTCGCGGCCATCGGTCATGGACAGCGCCTCGTGTTCCGCATCCTGATCATGATCATGTGGCTCGCTCCCGTCGGCGCGTTCGGTGCCATTGCCGCCGTCGTTGGCGCAACCGGTGCCCAGGCAATCCTCAGCATGTTCACCCTGATGATCGCCTTCTACATCACCTGCGTGTTGTTCATCGTGGTCATCCTCGGAACCCTGCTCCGTGCCGTTGCCGGCGTGAACATCTTCAAGCTGATGAAGTACTTGGCCCGCGAATACCTGCTCATCTTCTCCACCTCTTCCTCCGAAGCGGCGCTGCCCCGGCTCATTGCCAAGATGGAACACCTGGGTGTCTCCAAGCCCGTGGTTGGCGTGACCGTCCCTACCGGCTACTCCTTCAACCTTGACGGCACGGCCATCTACCTGACCATGGCCTCCCTGTTCGTGGCCAACGCCATGGGGACCCCGCTGGACCTCGGTGCGCAGATCTCCCTGCTGGTCTTCATGATCATCGCTTCCAAGGGCGCCGCAGGTGTCACTGGTGCAGGACTCGCCACCCTGGCGGCCGGACTGCAGGCACACAAGCCCGAACTGCTGGGCGGCGTGGGCATGATCGTCGGCATCGACCGCTTCATGTCCGAGGCACGCGCCTTGACCAACTTCACCGGCAATGCCGTGGCCACGGTGCTGATCGGTACCTGGGTGAAGGAAATCGACACCCACCAGGTCAACCAGGTCCTGTCCGGCAACTCGCCGTTCGATGAGCAGACCATGCTGGCCCATGACGAGGCCGCCCAGGCTCCCGAAGCGGACGCCCGCGAAAAGGCGACTGTATAGTCCTCCGTCGTATCCGAGTCCGAAGGAGGCCGGCCCCGCCAGGGTGCCGGCCTCCTTTCGTGCAAGCGAGGGCGTGCGAAACCAAAACCTTCCACCTCAACTAGAGGGTAAAGGCTCAAAGCCCGGGCAATGTCAAGTTCCCCGGATTACCGTGTCGGGCGCTGTAGCCTAGGTGGGTAGGAGTGCTGGCCCCGCAGGGCCGGCGGCCGGGAAGATCGTCGTCGAAAGAGTGGTTGGATACGTGAGCATCGAACGGGGAACAGCAACCCTGGCAGGCACCGAGCTCGATCTGGAAGACGCAATCATGGGGCCCACGGGCCGCCCGCACCGCGACTTCCCGGAACCCGCTCCGCTTGCTTCGCACGGCCCGGCGAGAGTCATCGCCATGGTCAACCAGAAGGGTGGGGTGGGCAAGACCACGTCCACCATCAACCTTGCCGCAGCGCTCGCCGAGTATGGCCGCCGCGTGCTGTTGGTGGATTTCGATCCCCAGGGTGCCTTGTCGGCAGGGCTGGGCGTCAACCCGCATGAGCTGGACCTCACTGTTTACAACGTGCTCATGGACCGCAAGGTGAGTATCCGCGATGCCATCCACCAGACCGGCGTGGAGGGCGTGGACCTGTTGCCGGCCAACATCGACTTGTCCGCCGCCGAAGTCCAGCTCGTCAACGAGGTTGCGCGCGAGCAGGTCCTGGACCGTGCCCTCAAGAGCGTCGAGGACGAATACGACGTCGTCCTGATCGACTGCCAACCCTCACTCGGCCTGCTGACCGTCAATGCACTGACAGCCGCGCACGGCGTGATCATCCCGCTCATCTGTGAGTTCTTCGCCCTTCGCGCTGTTGCCCTCCTGGTGGAAACCATCGAGAAAGTCCAGGACCGGCTGAATCCGCGCCTGCAGGTGGACGGCGTCCTGGCCACCATGTACGACGCGCGGACCCTGCACAGCCGGGAGGTCATCTCCCGCTTGGTGGAGGCGTTCGGGGACAAGGTGTTCGAGACCGTGATCAAGCGCTCCATCAAGTTCGCCGACGCCACTGTGGCAGCCGAGCCGATCACCAGCTACGCGGGCAACCATGTCGGTGCGGACGCCTACCGTCGGCTTGCGAAGGAACTGATCTCGCGCGGCGGCGCGCCGTAGCTGTCGGCGTGGGATTGCCGGCAACCGCGCCGCTTGCGGTGGACCCACCGGACCAGACGCCCGACGCCGACACTCCCGAAGCGCCCAAGGGCGGCTTCGAGGTCCGGCTGGCAAACTTCACTGGTCCCTTCGACCTGTTGCTTGGCCTGATCGCCAAGCACAAGATGGATATCACCGAGGTGGCCCTCGCCACGGTGACCGACGAGTTCATCAAATACATCCGCAGGTTGCAGGAACTGGGGGAGGACTGGGCGCTGGATGAGGCCAGCGAGTTCCTGGTCATCGCGGCCACGTTACTGGATCTCAAGGCAGCCCGCCTCCTGCCTGCCGGCGAGGTGGAAGACGACGAGGACATCGCCCTCCTGGAAGCCCGTGACCTCCTGTTCGCGAGGTTGTTGCAGTACAAAGCCTTCAAAGAGGTGGCCGGGCTCCTCAACGAAACGCTGGAAGAGGAAGGGCGCAGGTTCCCGCGGCAGGTGGCCCTTGAGGGACATTTCGCCGCCCTGCTGCCGGAGCTCGTCTGGCGCCATAGCCCGGACCAGTTTGCGGAACTCGCAGCCAAGGCCCTCAAACCGAAGGTAGCTCCTTCCACCGAAGTAGGGCTGGGCCACCTCCATGCCCCGCCGGTCAGCGTCAAGGAACAGGCCGAAATCCTTGGCTACCGCCTCCAGCTCGGGGCGCCGCTGACGTTCCAGGCGTTGATTGCCGACGCGGAGAACACCTTGGTGGTGGTGGCCCGGTTCCTGGCGTTGCTTGAGATGTTCCGCGACCGTGTCGTCGCGTTCGAACAACCCTCACCCCTGGCTGTTTTGACCGTGCGGTGGACCGGAAATGATGCGGAGTGGGACAGCTCGAACCTGAGCGAAGAGTATGAGGACGGCGTAGATGGAGGCGGCGATGACTGAACAGGATGCGGAACCGGACGGCCTGGCCGGACTCGAAGCGCTCCCCGGCGGCGCGCGGGCGGCCCTGGAAGCGGTGCTCATGGTCATCGACGAGCCAGCTACCTCGGAAGAGCTGGCCGCCGGACTCAACATGACGGTCGCCGCCGTCGAAGATTTGCTGTTGGAACTGCAGCGGGAGTATAGCGGCTATACTGTTAAAGCCCCGGACGTGGATGCTGACGGCTTTGCCGCTCCAAGCAACGCACCCCGGGGTTTTGAATTGCGGAACATCGCTGGTGGTTGGCGGATCTACTCAAGGCCGGACTTTGCAGACATTGTGGGCAGGTTCGTCTTGGAAGGCCAAACCACCAGGCTGACCCAGGCGGCACTGGAAACCTTGGCGGTCATTGCCTACCGCCAGCCGGTCTCGCGGGCCAGGGTGTCCGCAATTCGCGGCGTTAACGTCGATTCCGTCGTCAGGACACTGACCCAGCGTGGATTGATCGAGGACGCCGGAAACGATCCCGAGTCCGGGGCAATCCTGTACCGGACAACCTCGTATTTCCTGGAACGGATGGGCATCGGTTCAGTTGCGGACTTGCCGCAGCTGTCGCCGCACCTTCCCGGCCTGGAAGGGATCGACGAGTATTACGACGCAAGCCGGATGTGAGCATTCGGCATAACTCCATATTGGTTCACGGCGCGCAGCGCGTGCCGAAGCAGCAAGGGCGGGCGGTTGCCCGCCAGGCTGGCTAGTGTTGTTTGCAGCACGGAATGCCGGCCAATACTACACAAGGACGGGTCATGACACAGGCGGGACGCCAGGGTTCACCACGTAACGGTTCGGGACGCAACAGCTCCGGACGCAATGAGGCAAGGGGCGGCGCAGGACGCTCCAACGCCGGCGGCTTCTCTGGCCGCGGCGGCAGTGCCGGCGCTGGAAAGCGCAACTTCAAGCAGGCCGAGGGGCGCCCCTTCAAGGCGGCCAAGCCCCGGGAAGCAGCTCCGTTCGATCCGGACAACCCCACCTCGGCGGGCGGCTACGATGCCGGCAGGCCGGCCAGGCCCGCCAAGCCATTCCGCAAGCCGGGTTCCAACAAGCCAGGCTACGGCAAGGCACCGGGCACTCCCGGCGCCTTGAAGCCGAAGCCCAAGCCCGGCAATGCCAAGCAGTACGGCTCCAAAGCCTTCGGCAGCGAGCGTTTCGGCCAGAACCTTGGTCCGGTGCGCAAGCCGGCCCGAAACCGGGGACCACGCCAGGACGTTCCGCAGTCGGACCTTCATGACGTCGATGGCGTGCGCCTGCAGAAAGTCATGGCGCAGGCGGGCGTCGCTTCCCGCCGTGTCTGCGAAGAGATGATCCTCGAAGGCCGCGTCGAGGTCGATGGGCAGGTCACCACTGAGCTGGGCATGCGTGTCGACCCGAAGACTGCTGTCATCCACGTCGATGGCATCCGCATCCAGCTGGACGAGACGCTCGTCTACATGGTGTTCAACAAGCCCAAGGGCGTCGTTTCCACCATGGAAGACCCCGAGGGCCGCCCGTGCATCAGCGACTTCCTCAAGACCAACAAGAACAAGGGCGAACGCCTGTTCCACGTGGGCCGCTTGGACGTCGCCACCGAGGGACTGCTGTTGTTGACCAACGACGGCGAACTCGCCAACCGCTTGACCCATCCTTCCTATGAGGTGCCAAAAACGTACCTCGTCCAGGTGCGGGGGCCGTTCCCGCAGGGTGTCGGTGCCCAGCTCAAGTCCGGCGTGGAGCTCGAGGATGGCATGGCCGCGGTGGACTCGTTCCGCCTCGTGGACTCCACGCCTGGCCACGTGCTCATTGAGGTTGTCCTGCACTCGGGCAAGAACCGGATCGTGCGCCGCATGTTCGACGCCGTTGGGTTCCCGGTGCAGCGCCTGGTCCGCGTCAAGGTTGGGCCGATTGGCTTGGGCGACCAGCGCCAAGGCAGCATCCGCAACCTTGGCCGCCAGGAAATCGGCCACTTGATGGCAGCCGTAGGACTCTAGGCATGTCGGCATTCCGCACGCACGGACGGGGCCATCTCGATGGCCCCGTCGTGGTACTTGGCACGGGCCTTCTCGGAGCCAGCATCGGCCTGGGCCTGCGTGGGCGCGGTGTCCCGGTATTCCTGTTCGACACCTCACCCACCAACCAGGCCGTAGCTGTGGACATTGGTGCCGGGCGGCCGTTGGCCGAGCTGGAACAGCAGCCGCAGCTTGTGGTTGTGGCATCGCCGCCGGATGTCACGGCTGACGTCGTCGAAAAGGCATTGGCTGACTACCCGGAAGCGGTTGTGGTGGACATTGCCAGCGTCAAGGCAGGCATCCAGGCCGACCTTCGCGAACGCGGCGTGGACCTGACACGGTACGTGGGCACGCACCCCATGGCAGGCCGGGAGAAATCCGGGCCTGTCGCGGCCCGGGGCGAGCTCTTCACCTCCATGCCCTGGGTGGTTTGTCCCACGGAGGAAACTGCCGCCGAGGCACTGCAGGCTGCGCGCTCACTGGCGGGGGACCTCGGTGCAGTAGTTTCCCAGTTCACTGCCGATGAGCACGATGAAGCGGTGGCATTGGTCTCGCACCTGCCGCAGATCATGTCTTCACTCCTCGCGAGCCGCCTTCAGGGGACTCCGCTCCATGCTTTGTCCCTGGCCGGCAACGGCTTGCGCGATACTACCCGTATTGCCGCCAGCGATCCCACGTTGTGGGTGCAGATCCTCGGCGGCAACGCCGAAAAGGTTGTTTCGATCCTCCACGGCGTTCGTGAGGACCTGAACCGGCTGATCGGGACGTTGGAAGCTCCATTGGCCCCTGGCGCCCGCCTGGATCTGGCCCAGTTGATCAGCGAAGGCAATGCCGGGCAGGCCCGGATCCCCGGCAAGCACGGCGGACCACCGCAGGCGTACTCATGGCTGACTATCCTGGTGGATGACAAGCCAGGCCAGATCGCCCAACTCCTGACCGAGATCGGGGAGATCGGCGTGAACCTCGAGGACCTGCGCCTGGACCACTCCTCGGGTCAAAACGTGGGCATGGTGGAGCTTTCCGTCCTGCCGAACAAGCACGACCTCCTTGTTGAAGCATTGACCGACCGTGGATGGCGGGTACTCCAGTAATGACGCGTGAATTTTTTGGTCCGGAGACAGTTGCCCGTCCCGGAAAGCCGCTCGTGATCGCGATCGACGGCCCCTCAGGTTCGGGTAAGTCGAGCGTCAGCAAGGAAGTTGCCAAGCGCCTGAAGCTGGCCTACTTGGACACGGGGGCCATGTACCGTGCCCTGACGTGGTACTGCCTGAAGACCGGTGTGGACCTGCACGACGGGGCCGCAGTGGAACTTGCTTCCAAGACCATGCCGTTGGAAATCAGTACCTCGGCGGCCAATGAGTACGTGGCCGTTGATGGCACTGATGTCACGGAGGAGATCAGGGATCCGCAGATCTCGTCTTCCGTTAGCTCCGTGGCTACCACCCTCGGTGCCAGGACGGAACTGATCCGCCGGCAACGGCAACTTATTGACCAGCACCACCGCCGCATGGTGGTGGAAGGCAGGGACATTACCACCGTCGTCGTGCCCGGCGCCGAAGTGCGTATGCTCCTTACCGCAAGCGAAGAGGCCAGGCTTCGCCGCCGCGGCCTCCAGCTGGGCGGTACCCAGACCAAGGAACAACTGGCCGCCCAAGTGATCCAGCGCGACGCGAAGGATTCCACGGTGGTCAACTTCACCCAGGCCGCCGACGGCGTGGTGACCCTGGATTCCTCGGACCTCGACTTCGAGGAAACGGTCCAAACGGCGTTGGCGATTGTCAGCAAGGTCATCTATGGCGACTGAGCAGCAGCGTCTCCCGGCGGCCTGGAACCGTCTGTGGAGCCGTCCCATCGGATGGGTCCTGGACCACGTCCTCTACCGGACGTCCGTGACCGGCAAGAACAACATTCCGGCTGCCGGGCCTGTCATCTTTGCCGCCAACCACATCAGCTTCCTGGACGGCCCTGTCATGTTCGGCGCTGCTCCGCGGCCCATGCACATCATGGTCAAGAAAGAGATGTTCAAGGGTTTCCTGGGCAAGGTCCTGACGGCGTCGGGCCAGATCCCGGTGGACCGCACCGGCGATCGCGCCGCCCTGCATCTGGGCAAGCAACTGCTCGACGCCGGCCGCTGCGTTGGCATTCTGCCGGAAGGGACACGGGGGACCGGTGCTGCGGAAAGCATCAGCAGCGGGGTTGCCTGGCTGGCGGTCAATTCCGGAGCAACCGTGATTCCCGTGGCCATCCTTGGCACACGCCACGGCGGCGAGCACCGTGACCATATTCCCCAACTGCGCCGGAAGCTGTACGTCAGCTTCGGCGAACCCCTTACGGTGCAGCGCCGGAAGGGCGAACCGGGGCGTGTTTCAATGGACAGGGCGGCGGCGGCAATCCGCGATGCCCTGGCGGGACACGTCCAGGATGCCGTACGAAAGACCGGGCAAGCCCTTCCCCGGGAAGCGGCCCCTGAACCGGACCAGCAGCACCGCCACATCGAAGTAGCCGGAACTCCGGCAGACCACCACTAAGGAAAGTGCAATGAGCGATACGACTCAAAAATCCGGCCACCATGGTGCCGGCGACGACGAATACACGCCCACCGGCACCGACCAGGTGGCTGAAAACCTGGCTGCCCTGGACGACGAGGAAGCGGAGCTTCGCGCTGCCACCCTCCGCGCCGGACTCGATGACTATGATCTCGACGAAGACGATGCCGCCCTCCTCAGCGGCGACTACGAGGACGAGGGCGAGGAGGGGCCGCTCAAGCTGGACCCCGTCCTGGCTATCATCGGACGTCCCAACGTCGGCAAGTCCACGCTGGTGAACCGTATTCTTGGCCGCCGCGAAGCAGTAGTGGAGGACACCCCGGGCGTCACCCGGGACAGGGTCATGTACTCGGCCCGCTGGAACGGCCGCAACTTCACGCTGGTGGATACCGGCGGATGGGAGCACGATGCCAAGGGCATCCACGCCCGCGTTGCCGACCAAGCCGAGATGGCTGTGGAACTTGCCGATGCCGTGCTCTTCGTGGTGGACAGCGCCGTTGGCGCCACGGCCACCGATGAGGGTGTCATGAAGATGCTGCGCAAGAGCAAGAAGCCGGTCATTATGGTGGCCAACAAGGTTGACGATTTTGCCCAGGAAGCCGACTCAGCCACCTTGTGGGGCCTCGGCTTCGGCCAGCCCTATCCGGTTTCGGCTTTGCATGGCCGCGGTGTGGCCGACCTGCTGGACCACGTCATGGATACCCTGCCCGAATTCTCGCAGGTGGAGGGCGTTGAACGTTCCGGCGGCCCCCGCCGCATTGCGCTCATCGGACGCCCGAACGTCGGCAAGTCCTCTTTGCTGAACAAGCTTGCCGGCTCCGAGCGCGTCGTGGTGGACCCCCTGGCCGGAACCACCCGCGATCCTGTTGACGAGTTCATCGAACTCGGCGACCGCACGTGGCGTTTCGTTGACACCGCCGGTATCCGGCGCCGCCAGCATATGGCCCAGGGCGCGGACTTCTACGCGTCGCTGCGAACGCAAGCCGCGCTCGAAAAGGCGGAGGTCGCCGTCGTGCTCCTCGCCGTGGACGAAGTCCTGAGCGAACAGGACGTTCGCATCCTGCAGCTGGCCATTGAGTCCGGCCGCGCGTTGGTCCTCGCCTTCAACAAATGGGACCTCCTCGACGACGAGCGCCGCCGCTACCTGGAACGCGAGATCGAGCAGGACCTGGCCCACGTCGAGTGGGCTCCCCGGGTCAACATCTCGGCCAAGACGGGTTGGCACAAGGACCGCTTGGTTCCTGCCTTGGACACCGCTTTGGAGAGCTGGGACCGCCGCATTCCCACAGGGCGCCTCAACGCATTCCTGGGCGAACTGGTTGCAGCCCACCCGCACCCGGTCCGTGGCGGCAAGCAGCCGCGCATCCTGTTCGGCACGCAGGCCTCCAGCCGTCCGCCGAAGTTCGTGCTGTTCACCACTGGCTTCCTTGACCCCGGATACCGCCGCTTCATCACGCGCCGCCTGCGCGAAACGTTCGGCTTCGAGGGCACGCCCATCGAGGTCAACATGCGCGTGCGCGAAAAGCGCGGCCGGAAGAAGTAAATGAGACGCGCATCACAGCCAACTTTGGCTCTGATGGCATAAGCGGCCTCCAACTTCGTGTAAGCTTTTGGAGGTGGTTCGGCCGGACTGCTTAGGTGGGAATCTTCGGATGAAAACCTTGGCGGAGAACGGTAGAACCAGCGGGCTGTAGCGCAGCTTGGTAGCGCACTTGACTGGGGGTCAAGGGGTCGCAGGTTCAAATCCTGTCAGCCCGACCATGAAGGCCGGAATCCTGTAGAAATACGGGATTCCGGTCTTCGGTCGTTAAGCGCCAAAGCCCTTGTCGCCGGACCGGGCGGGCGCGCGGTCCGGCCAATCAAGGGCCGCGGGGTCAGGCTGCCTGAAGGGCGCCGAGTGCCCTCACCAGGGGCTCAAGTTCCGGAACCTGCTCGGCGGCTGCGAGGGCCGATGCCAAGGTCTCGTCGTGGACGGGCTTGGCATCAAGGAGCAGCTTCTGGCCCGCCGCCGTGAGCTCCGTGTAGATCCCGCGCCGGTCGTCCGCGCAGAGGATGCGCGTGAGAAGCCCGCGATCCTCGAGCCGGTTGACCAGCCGAGTGGTAGCGCTGCTTGAGAGGGCGGTGGCGCGGGCGAGTTGTTGCATGCGCATGTGCCAGCCGTCCTGCCGGCTCAGGGCGTCCAGGACCGTGTACTCCACGACGGACAACTGGCTGGAAGCCTGGAGTGCTTTCTCCAACTCTGCCTCGATGCTCCCGTGCAAGGCCGCGAGGGTGCGCCATCCCTGTGCCCGTACTTCTACGGCGTCATCCTTGATGCCCATGTCTGCTGTGCTCCCTTTGTCATGGTGATCCCTTTGCAGGACGCCACAAAGTAGTTGCTTGCGCAATTATCTAGCGTGTGCAACTATATATACAGCGTCTGCAACTATTATTCTACGGTTCCCGGCGGCGCACTTCCACTCCCGGGGGGACCGACCCATTGAAGGAGCTCTCCATATGCCCGCAGGGTTGATTGCCCTTGCCCTCGGCGGTTTCGGCATCGGACTGACCGAATTCGTCATCATGGGCCTCTTGCCCGAAGTAGCGGCTGACTTCCGCGTCAGCGAAGCATCGGCTGGATGGTTCATCTCCGGCTACGCGCTGAGCGTCACCGTTGGGGCGCTTCTGGTGACCGCCGCGGTCACCAGGCTGCCCCGCAAGCCGGTCCTCATGGGATTGCTGGTCCTCTTTATCGCCGGCAACTTCCTTTCCGCGATGTCGGTGTCATATACGGCCATGCTGACAGGGCGCATCATTGCTGCGCTGTGCCACGGGGCCTTTTTCGGCATCGGCTCAGTGGTTGCCGCAAGCCTGGTTCCGGCCCACAAGAAGGCCGGCGCGATCGCCATCATGTTCACGGGCCTCACCGCAGCGAACGTGCTGGGTGTTCCGTTTGGAACGCTCCTGGGCCAGAACTTTGGCTGGCGCTCCACGTTCTGGGCCATCACCGTCATCGGTGTCATCGCTTTGGTGGGCATCGCCCTCATGGTCCCGAAAGCAAGCGCGGAAGCCGCCAAGGGCCTGCGGAGTGAGCTGGGCGCCTTCCGCTCAGGCCAGGTGTGGCTCTCGATCGTCGTGACCATCCTCGGCTTCGGCGGCATGTTCGGAGCGTTCACGTACATCGCCTTTACGTTGACGGAAGTCTCCGGATTCGCCGCCAGTGCCGTCCCGTGGCTCCTGGTGCTCTTCGGTGGTGGGCTCTTCGTGGGCAACTTCCTGGGCGGCAAGGCGGCAGACAAGGCGCTCGACAAGTCCCTGATCGTGATCCTGGCCGGCTTGGTGGTGGTCCTGGTGTTCTTCGCCCTCACGGCATCCAGCAGCATTGCGACGCTCGTCTCGCTGGCGCTCATGGGAGGTTTCGGATTCGCGACCGTACCCGGCCTGCAGATGCGCGTCATGCACTTCGCCACCTCGGCGCCAACGCTGGCTTCCGGCGCCAATATTGGCGCGTTCAACCTCGGCAATGCCCTCGGAGCCTGGCTCGGCGGAGTGACCATCAGTGCCGGCCTCGGCTACACCTCACCCATCTGGGCCGGCGCCGGGATTACCTTGGCTGCCTTGGCTGTCATGGTCGTGGCCGCCGCAGCAGCCAAGCGGCGCGGCGCTTCGGACACAAAGCCAGCGTCCGACGTCGAACGCGAACCCCAGGCGGCTTCGCTCGCCTGACGCTGTTGGAACCATGGAAAAGCCCGCCGCGGACATCCGTCCGCGGCGGGCTTTCGCTTGTTCGCTACTGGCTTCCAGGTGCGCCGCCATCGGCGCTTTGCGACTCCGCGGCTGCCTTGGCAGCCTTCACCCGGTCAGTCTCTGCCTGCTTGAGTGCCCTCATCTGCTTGCCCCGGCGACGCCACACTGCCCACAGAACCGTGACCACCACAAAGATGACTGCGGCGGCCACGGCGGAGATTGCCGTCCAGGTGGTGAAGAAGCCCGCGTCCACGCTGAGGGTGCGCTGGCCCGCATGGGCGGACTCGGTGGAGCCGAACACGATTCCGGCCGTCAGGAGGTTTGGTGTTGCCAGTGCAACGGCCAGCAGGAGAATGACGATTTTGAGGGGCCACTTCACTGCTTTGTGCGTGGCCTGCCAGGCCACCACGAGGGGAATGAAGGTGAAGACGAACCCGTAGAACATGCCCACGAGGACGCTCGCGCCAAGATCCCGTCGAATTTGTCCGGCGATCACGTCGGACCACCAGCGGGGGAGTATTGCGCCCAAAATAAAGTAGGCTGCCACAGCAACAAGCAATGCCACAATGATCAGGATTATTTTGACGCCCCAATTGCGTTTTTTCCCTGGTGGTACTTGTGCTTGTTCAGTCATGGGTCAATCATGGCAGAGACCTCACAGGGCGTAAGCGGATTATGCCTATACTTTCAGCGGTGGCCGGATGCCCGGGCCGCCGTCGAGGTCCATAAATGTCCCGATGAAAGGCGACCCATGAGCAATATCCCAGCCGATCTTTCCTACACCGCAGAACACGAATGGGTTTCGGCGCCGGATGGCGAAGGCGTGGTCCGTGTAGGCATCACCGATTTTGCCCAGGATGCCCTGGGCGATGTGGTCTATGCCCAGATGCCGGAACCAGGAACCAAGATCACCGGAAATGATGTTGTAGGCGAGGTCGAATCAACCAAGAGCGTCAGTGATATCTACGCTCCGGTCAGCGGCGAAGTCATCAACCGGAATGACGCCCTCGACCAGGATCCCGCCCTCATCAACTCGGATCCTTACGGCGAGGGTTGGCTTTTTGAAGTAAAGCTCGCCGAACCTGACGCAGTGGATTCCCTGCTCAGTGCATCGGAGTACGAACAACAGGTAGGCTAAAGTTATCTGGCCCGCCCGGCCGTATCTCCCTTTCAAGGGAGCGCGGGAAGGCGGGCCAGCAACCGATTTGCCCGGCGGTACCGGGAGGTGGATGTAGCCGGCAGGGTCTGGAACTGCCGGCGGATGAGGAGGAAATTCCATGGTTGGCGGCGACAAGAACCAAGCCAATGTCGGGAACGGCCCGGAGGAACAGCCGACGTCGGAGACCACCTCGATCAGCATCACGCCAACGTGGGACGAACCGAGCATCGCACCCAAGCTGGCGCCGGAAGAGCGCGCTTCGGTTGATGCGTTGCCGCCGGACTCCGCACTGCTTATCGCGCACAGCGGCCCCAATGCCGGCGCGCGGTTCCTTCTTGACGCGGATACCACCACGGCAGGTCGTCACCCCGATGCGGACATCTTCCTGGACGATGTCACCGTTTCCCGCAAGCACGTCGAGTTCCACCGCACTCCTGCAGGCTTCGAACTCGTGGACATGGGCAGCCTGAACGGCACGTACGTCAACCATGACCGCGTGGACCGCGTGCAACTGAAAAGCGGCAACGAAGTGCAGATCGGCAAATTCCGGCTGACCTACTACCTGAGCCCTGGCCGCCCGGCGGGCCAAGCCTGACCCCGGGGTACCTGCCTGTGGCAATGGCCCAGCCGGAACGTCGCGGACCACAGGTCCTGAACATCGGGGAAGTGCTGGCTCAGTTGAGCGACGACTTCCCGGGGATGACCGCGTCCAAGATCCGCTTCCTTGAGGAAAAGGGCCTCATCAATCCCAAGCGCACGCCTGCCGGTTACCGGCAGTATGCGGACAGCGATGTTGAACGCCTGAGGTTCGTCCTTGCCCTCCAACGCGACCAGTACTTGCCGCTGAAGGTGATCAAGGACTACCTTGACGCGATTGACCGGGGGGAGCGCCCCGACAATCTCCCGCCGGGGGTCTCGGTTTCGCCCCGGGCGGTGACGGCCGAGATGGCGGCGGAGGTCCACGGACGTGCGCGGACGCTGACCGAAGACCAACTCCGTGCCGAGTCCGGTGCGAGCGTTCCGTTGCTGGAGTCTCTCTTGAGTTTCGGGCTGGTCAGCCATGTCGGTGGCAAGTTCGATGAACACGCCCTCCAGGTTGCCCGTGCCTGCGTTCAACTGGAAGTCCACGGCCTCGAGCCCCGGCACCTGCGGCCCTTCCAAGCGGCGGCCGACCGCGAGTTTGGCTTGGTTGAAAGGGCCGTGGCGCCCCTGACGTCGCGGAAGGATGCTGCTTCGCAAGCCCGTGCCGCGGAAGCCGCACGGGAAATCAGCGATCTGTGCCTCACCTTGCACAGGGCGCTCGTCCACGACCGCATCTCACGGATGGACACCTGATGATCGAAGTAGAAATTGTAGGCGTTCGCATAGAGCTGCCATCCAACCAGCCCTTGGTCCTGCTCCGTGAACTCAAGGGGGAGCGGCACGTTCCCATCTGGATCGGCACTCCCGAGGCCAGTGCCATCGCGCTGGCACAGCAAGGTGTGGTCCCACCGCGTCCCATGACGCACGATCTGCTGATTGACGTCGTAGAGTCCTTGGGCCACTCGATCATCAGCGTCAACATCGTTGCGGTCGAGGACAACATCTTCTACGGCCAACTGCAGTTCGACGACGGAACGGTGGTCAGCTCGAGGGCGTCGGACGCGCTGGCCTTGGCATTGCGGGCCAAGTGCAGGATCTGGTGCGCCGACGCCGTCATGGAAGAAGCCGGCGTCCGTATCACTGAACACGACGAGGGCGAAGACTCCGAGCCAGGGCCCAGCGTCGACGAGGAGCGCGAGCTGCGCCGCTTCCGCGAGTTCCTGGATGACGTCGAGCCTGAGGATTTCGAAGGCTGAGACACCCTAAGCCTAAAGTTGAGGGTGAAAGTTTCGACACGGCTTTTTTCGCGGCCAACGTCTTTGACCTCGGGGCTTCACAGGCCTAACGTCGAAGTATCAAGTTCCCGTTGCATACACTGCCCGCGCAAGTCACACTGGAAGGTGCTGATTCGTGGGAATTACGCGGCTCGTTTTCAGCGTTGTGTTTCAGTGATGTGCACCGTCCCCAAGGGAGCTGTCAACAAGGAGGTCACGTGAGTCCGAAAGGCGAAGCAGGCGAGCTGAAGCAGGCCTCGACCGGCATTGCTGCGCCCGCATCCGGCGCCCAAGGTTTGCTCTTTACAGAGGACCTGCCCGTGCTGGACGAGGACGCAGGCTACCGCGGTCCTACCGCATGCAAGGCAGCAGGCATCACGTACCGCCAGCTCGACTACTGGGCACGTACCGGCCTCGTTGAGCCTGCCGTGCGAGGCGCAGCCGGCTCCGGTTCACAGCGCCTTTACGGATTCCGCGACATCCTGGTCCTCAAAGTCGTCAAGCGGTTGCTGGATACGGGAGTGTCCCTGCAGCAGATCCGGAGCGCCGTGGAGCATCTCCGGGAGCGCGGTGTTGAGGATCTTGCCCAGATTACGCTCATGAGCGATGGCGCCAGTGTCTATGAATGTACGTCCGCGGATGAGGTCATTGACCTTGTGCAGGGTGGCCAGGGCGTCTTTGGCATCGCAGTGGGCCGCGTATGGCGGGAGGTCGAAGGAAGCCTTGCCGCCCTGCCCAGTGAGCACGCGGCCGAACAATCCTTTCCGGACGACGAACTCAGCAAGCGACGAGTAGCCCGCAAGATCGGATAGCTTCCGCGGTCGCTCCTTATATACAGTGCTGAAGAAGCCGCCTCCCGAACCGGGAGGCGGCTTCTTTGCCTTTGGACCTGCGGTGGCTCAGCCTTGGTGGCGGATCGCGGACGTAGCCTGGCCCGTGAGGAGGTTCTGCAGCAAGGTATCGAAAAGCTTGGCCGAATTCTTGGCCGAGTCGCCGGGCCAGTGGTGGACCGAATGGGCTGCACCTTGGATCTGCTGCCAGTTGGCCTGTTCCGGAATGTGCGGGCTCAGCAGGAGGTCCCCGAACATGGACTCCATTTCGGCGAGCCGGAACGCGTGCTCCGTGGATCCGGTGCGCACCCGGTTGGCAACGATGCCGGCCGGGGCCAGATTGGGTGCGAATTCCTGCTTGAACAACTGGATGGCACGCATGGTGCGCTCCGTCCCGGCAACAGAGAAGAGTCCAGGCTCTGCCACGAGCACCACCCGGTCGCTGGCACTCCACGCCATGCGGGTCAGCCCGTTGAGTGAGGGTGGGCAGTCCACCAGGACCAAGTCATAGCTGTTGGTTCCCGCGAGTACGGCGGAGAGCCTCCGAAGGTCCCTGCGACCAAGGTCCGGCCGGTCATAGATCCCGGTCAGGGCAGAACCCACGGCGACGTCCAACGTGCCGTTCGACGAACCATTGGAGACCCAGCTGCTGCCGGAGACGTTTTCGGGGAGCCTGGCCTTTCGTGGGCTCTTGAGCATCCGTCCGATATCCAGCTTTCCGTTCGGCTGGACGCCGAGGGCGGTGGTTGCATCAGCGTGGGGATCGAGGTCCACCACAAGGGTGGAAATTCCTGCTGCGAGGGCCGCCGAGGCGAGGCCGGTGGTCACGGACGTCTTTCCCACGCCGCCCTTAAGGCTGCTGATGCTGACTACTTGCACTTGAAAACCCAAAACCTAACGCCGGTTGCCGTATCGCGCTGTTTTCCGCTCCTGTAGAGCTGGAGCCCGGGACTTGCCGAAGCCCCTTGAACATCATATGGTGCGTGGCCGCCGATTCCCGCTTTCTACGCGCCCGGGCGCCTCCTTGGAGGGGTCTGACATATCACGCCATATGGCCCTCCGTATCCACATACAGCGCACATGACGAATACAGTTGTGATGGTTGCCACAAAGATTTGTGTTTGATGCTGGCGGCACTACACACTGTGACCACCGACCGATCCACCCGCAATGATGCAGGAGAAGTATGTTTTCGAAAATTCTGGTGGCCAATCGCGGAGAAATCGCGATCAGGGCGTTTCGCGCTGGTTATGAACTGGGCGCAAAAACCGTTGCCGTCTTCCCGCATGAGGATCGTAACTCGATCCACCGGCAGAAGGCTGACGAGGCTTACCTGATCGGCGAGGTGGGCCATCCCGTCCGCGCCTACTTGGACGTGGAGGAGGTTGTCCGCGTCGCCAAGGAAGCCGGCGCAGACGCCATCTACCCCGGTTACGGATTCCTTTCCGAGAACCCGGACCTGGCCCGCGCTGCCGCGGCCCAGGGCATCACTTTTGTTGGCCCTCCGGCCGAGGTGCTTGAGCTGGCAGGCAACAAGGTCGCTGCCCTCGAAGCAGCCCGCAAAGCCGGAGTTCCCGTCTTGAAGTCAAGCAAGCCGTCCAAGGACCTGGATGAGCTGATCGCTGCAGCGGATGAGATCGGTTTCCCCATTTTCGCCAAGGCAGTCGCCGGTGGTGGTGGCCGTGGCATGCGCCGTGTCGAAACCCGCGAGGCGCTTCCTGAAGCCCTGCAGTCCGCCATGCGCGAGGCCGACGCGGCCTTCGGTGACCCCACGATGTTCCTTGAACAAGCAGTCCTGCGCCCACGCCACATTGAAGTGCAGATCCTTGCCGACGCCGAAGGCAACGTCATGCACCTCTTCGAGCGTGACTGTTCGCTCCAGCGCCGCCACCAAAAGGTTGTGGAAATCGCTCCGGCTCCGAACCTGGACGATAACATCCGCCAAGCCCTCTACCGTGACGCCGTCGCATTCGCGAAGGCGCTCAACTACGTCAACGCCGGTACGGTCGAGTTCCTGGTGGACACCGAGGGGGCCCGCGCAGGCCAGCACGTGTTCATTGAAATGAACCCCCGCATCCAGGTTGAGCACACCGTCACCGAAGAGATCACGGACGTGGACCTCGTCCAGGCCCAGATGCGCATCGCCTCCGGCGAGACCCTCGCAGACCTTGGCCTGAGCCAGGAATCAGTGTCCATCAAGGGTGCCGCGCTGCAGTGCCGCATCACCACGGAAGATCCCGCCAACGGTTTCCGTCCTGACGTTGGAAAGATCACCGGCTACCGTTCCGCCGGTGGCGCTGGCGTCAGGCTCGACGGCGGTACCGTTTACTCCGGTGCCGAGATCAGCCCGCACTTCGACTCGATGCTGGTCAAGCTCACGTGCCGCGGCCGTGACTACCCGGCCGCAGTGGCCCGTGCCCGCCGTGGCCTCGCGGAATTCCGTATCCGCGGTGTCTCCACCAACATTCCATTCCTGCAGGCTGTCCTCGCGGACCCGGACTTCAATGCCGGCAACGTGGCCACCGACTTCATCGACAAGCGCCCTGAACTGCTTAGGTCGCACATTTCCGCAGACCGTGGCACCAAGCTCCTGACCTGGCTCGCCGACGTGACTGTTAACAAGCCCAACGGCGAACTGACGGTCCACTCGGATCCGGCCAGCAAGCTGCCCGTCATCGACGGCCCGGTGCCAACGTCGGGATCGCGCCAGCGTCTTCAGGAACTCGGTCCGGAGGGCTTCGCCAAGGCCCTTCGCGAGCAGCAGGCCGTGGCGGTTACGGACACCACGTTCCGTGACGCCCACCAGTCCCTTCTGGCCACCCGCGTGCGTACCCGCGACCTGGTTGCCGCCGGTCCTGCTGTGACGGCTTTGCTGCCGGAGCTGCTTTCCGTTGAAGCCTGGGGTGGAGCGACGTACGACGTCGCGCTCCGCTTCCTTGGCGAGGACCCTTGGGACCGCTTGGCTGCTTTGCGCCAGGCGCTGCCTAACACGTGTATCCAGATGCTGCTCCGCGGCCGGAATACCGTTGGCTACACACCGTACCCCGAAGAAGTAACCGAAGCCTTCGTCAACGAGGCGGCTGCAACGGGCATCGATATCTTCCGTATCTTCGACGCCCTGAATGACGTGAACCAGATGGCTCCCGCCATCCGCGCCGTACGGGCCACAGGAACCGCCGTTGCAGAGGTAGCCCTTTGCTACACCGGCAACCTGCTGGATCCGGAAGAAAAGCTCTACACCCTCGACTACTACCTGGACCTCGCCCAGAAGATCGTCGACGCCGGTGCCCACATCCTGGCCATCAAGGACATGGCGGGCCTGTTGCGTCCGGCAGCAGCTGCCAAGCTCGTTTCGGCACTGCGTGAGCGCTTCGACCTTCCGGTTCACCTGCACACGCACGACACCGCCGGCGGCCAGCTCGCAACGCTGCTTGCTGCCGTCGATGCCGGCGTGGACGCCGTGGATGTCGCAGCCGCCTCCCTCGCTGGTACGACGAGCCAGCCGGCAGCTTCTGCCTTGGTTGCTGCGCTGGCAAACACGCCACGCGACACGGGCCTCAGCTTGGAGAACGTGGGCGCGTTTGAACCGTACTGGGAAGCCGTCCGCCGTGTGTATGCGCCGTTCGAATCCGGACTGCCGGGTCCCACAGGACGTGTGTACAAGCACGAAATTCCCGGTGGCCAGTTGTCCAACCTCCGCCAGCAGGCCATCGCGTTGGGCCTCGGCGAGCAGTTCGAAGCCATCGAGGACATGTACACCGCCGCTGACCGGATCCTCGGCCACCTGGTCAAGGTGACTCCGTCGTCGAAGGTGGTGGGCGACCTTGCCCTGCATTTGGTGGGCTTGAACGCCGATCCGGCCGACTTCAACGAGAATCCGCAGAACTACGACATTCCGGATTCCGTTATCGGCTTCCTCTCCGGCGAGCTTGGTGATCCTCCCGGAGGTTGGCCCGAGCCGTTCCGCACCAAGGCCCTCCAAGGCCGCAGCGTCAAGGTCCGTGACGTCGAGATCAGCGCCGAGGACAGCGCAGCGTTGAAAGCAGACTCCAAGACCCGCCAGCAGACGCTGAACCGACTGCTGTTTGCCGGCCCCACCAAGGACTACCAGAAGAGCGTTGACACGTACGGCAACATCTCTGTCCTTGATACGCGCGACTACCTCTACGGCCTGCAGCGCGGTGCCGAGCACATCATCGAACTTGAGAAGGGTGTTCGGCTCATCGCACAGCTGGAAGCTGTTTCGGATGCCGATGAAAAGGGCATGCGCACGGTGATGTGTACGCTCAATGGGCAGTCGCGCCCGGTGGTGGTCCGCGACCGCTCCGTGGTGAGTAACGTCAAGGCAGCCGAGAAGGCCGACCCCGCCCAGCCGGGCCAGGTTGCAGCTCCGTTCGCCGGAGCCGTTACGGTGACCGTTAAGGTTGGCGACGAAGTCAAGGCCGGCGACACCGTTGCCACCATCGAAGCCATGAAGATGGAAGCCTCAATCACCACTCCGGTGGCAGGCACAGTTTCGCGCCTGGCCATCTCCGCCGTGGAGCAGGTCCAGGGCGGCGACCTGCTGCTTGTGGTTGGCTAGCCACTGAACCGAAAGAGCCCCGCCAGGAAATTTCCTGGCGGGGTTCTTTGCTGCTGCGGGCTTCGTTGCTGTGGTTAGCCTAGGAGGCCCGGGGTGCCGAGTACATCTCCTCGATCACGGTGTCGAAGTCCTTCATGACCTGGGCGCGCTTGACCTTGAGCGAGGGGGTCAGATGTCCGGACGCCTCAGTGAAATCCGAAGGAACAATCCGGAACGACTTGATCGCCTCGGCCTGGGAAACGGACTGGTTGGCCTTGCTGATGAGTTCCTGGACGGCTGCCTTGACCACGGCGTTGTCCGTGGCCTCTTCCAGGGTGGTGGAGCCCGACAGCCCGTGGCGTTCCAGCCAGCCCGGCAGCGCCTCTTCATCAAGGGTCACCAGGGCTCCGATGAACGGGCGGTTGTCGCCTACCACGAGTACTTGGGACACCAGCGCATCAGCCCGGATCTGGTCTTCAAGGAGGGCTGGAACCACGTTCTTGCCGCCGGCGGTGACAATGATTTCCTTCTTGCGTCCCGTGATCTTCAGGAAGCCGTTGCTGTCGAGTTCGCCAATGTCCCCGGTCCGGAACCACCCATCAACAAAGGTCTCGTCGGTGAGGTCTTCGCGTTTGTAGTATCCGCGCATGACGCAGACGCCCTTGGTGAGGATCTCGCCGTCGTCCGCGATCTTCACAGCATTTCCCGGCAGCGGCGCCCCGACCGTGCCGATCCTGATCATCGATGGCGTGTTCACCGAAATTGGTGCCGTGGTTTCGGTGAGGCCGTAGCCCTCCAGGATCTGGAGGCCGATGCCTTGGAAGAAGTGGCCAAGGCGTTCGCCGAGCGGGCCACCTCCGGACACGGCGTGGGCCACCTGCCCGCCCATGGCTGCGCGGAGCTTGCCGTAGACGAGTTTGTCGAACAGTGCGTGCTTGATCTTGAGGCCCAGGCCAATGGAGCCGGACTGGCGGGCCTTGGAATACTCAATCGCGGTGTCCACGGCCCGGTGGAAGATGGCGCCCTTTCCGCCGTCCTCGGCCTTGGTCAGTGCCGAGTTGTAGACCTTCTCGAAAACCCGGGGGACAGCCAGGATGAACGTTGGCTGGAAGCTTTGGAGGTCCGCGAGGAGGTTCTTGATATCAGGTGTGTGTGCAACCTTGACGCCCCCGGCAACCGCCAGGACGGAAATGAAGCGGGCGAAGACGTGCGCCAGCGGGAGGAACATGATGGTCTTGCCGGATTCGTTAATGATCTCGCCGAGTGCCGCGCGGGCATTCTCGGAGAGTTCCACGAAGTTGCCGTGGGTCAGTTCGCAGCCCTTCGGGCGTCCCGTGGTACCCGAGGTATAGATGATGGTGGCGAGGTCGGCGAGTCCGGCTGCGGAGCGGCGGGCCTCCAATTCGTCATCGCTGACGTCGACGCCGGCCGCGCGGAGGGCGTCGAGTCCGGCGCCTTCGAGCTGCCAGACGTTGGTCACCGCGCTGATGTCTTCCGCCGCGACGGCCTGCCGGATGATGTCCTCGTGATGGGCGGCTTCGCCGAAGGCCGCCACGGCACCGGAATCCCCGAGGTTCCAGGCGACCTGGGAGGGGGAGGACGTCTCATAGATCGGCACGGAGACGGCTCCGGCGAACCAAATGGCGAAGTCCACCAGCGACCATTCGTAGCGGGTCCGGGACATGATGCCCACGCGGTCGCCGGCACCCACGCCGTTGGCGATCAGGCCCTTTGCCAGCGCTTTGACGTCGGCAAGGAAGTCGGTGGCGTGGATGTCCTGCCACTGGCCTTGGGCGTCAAGCTTGGAAAACAGTGCAGGATTGGATGCCTTCGCGGCCTCCCGGACGACGAGGTCCGTGATGTTGGTTTCAGGGGCGACATTGACGAGGGGAGGAACACTGATTTCACGCACGGTAGCTCCTTTGATATCCACGGGCCACAAGGGGGCACTGTCCACTCTAGTATGCCCACTCATGGAGGTGTGTCCGATTTCACCTACTGGCGGGTAACTTTACGTAGGCGCTGCCTTTTTCGGCAACTTGGCGCCATGATGCCGGCGCGATGCCGGGCTCGACCTGGCAGCGGAATAGGATGATGGGATGCCTCGAATTCGGTCCAGTTCACGTCCCCGGCTCCGGCCTCCCGTTGCTGGCTGGAAGGACGTTCCATGGGCCGCCCGCCGCAGCCACCTGGGTCGGCGGGGGCTGGCCATCGGCATCGATATCGGCGGCACCAAAGTGGCCGCCGGCGTGGTTGACGCGGACGGCCGGGTACTCGCAGAAGGCCGCCGCGCCACTCCGGGCGCTGATCCCCGGGCCGTCGAGCGGACCATTGTGGAACTGGTGGACGAGCTCAGCGCATACCACCGGATCGCTTCGGTGGGCATCGGGGCCGCCGGATGGATGGATCTCGACGGCGGTACCGTGCTGTTCAGCCCGCATCTGGCCTGGCGTAACGAGCCACTGCGTGAAAGCCTTCAGAACCTCTTGCGGCGGCCGGTGCTGTTAACCAACGACGCCGACGCGGCGGCGTGGGCGGAATGGCGTTTTGGTGCCGGGCAAGGCGAAAGCCGGTTGGTCTGCATTACGCTCGGCACGGGAATCGGCGGTGCCATGGTGATGGATGGCCACGTGGAGCGCGGACGCTTTGGCGTGGCCGGCGAGTTCGGCCACCAAATCATCTTCCCGGGTGGCCACCGGTGTGAATGCGGCAACCGGGGTTGCTGGGAACAGTACGCCTCGGGTAACGCCCTTGGCCGCGAGGCCAGGCAACTCGTCAAAACCAACTCGCCAGAGGGCCGCGGACTTCTCGAAAAGGCCGGCGGCCTTGCGGAGAACATCACCGGGGCGGCAGTCACTGCATTGGCCTTGAACGGGGATGCCACGTCAAGGGAGCTCATCGCCGATCAGGGCGAGTGGCTGGGCCTTGGGCTCGCCAACCTCGCCGCAGCCTTGGACCCGGGAATGTTCGTGATCGGCGGCGGCCTGTGCGACGCCGGCGACCTTCTTGCCGATCCCGCCAGGGCCTCCTTTGCCAGGAACCTGACGGGGCGAGGCTTCCGGCCGATGGCGCGGATCGAACTCGCTGCGCTGGGACCCCGGGCAGGAATGATCGGTGCAGCGGACCTGTCGCGTGTCAGCGGGCGAGCCCACGGCTGAGCCGGGCACATCGAAGGGCGGGCGTCGCGCCTAGATGCGGGCGCCGTCGTCGTCCTCATTCTTCTCGCGGGGAAGCCGCATGATGAGGTAGACCACCGAGGCGACGAACGCTGCAACGATCCCCAGGATGGCCGCCAAGGGCGCCGAGCGCCAGAACATGGCCGTGAACAGCAGGGCCAGCGGGCCGCCGACAGCGCCCAGCCACGCCAGCATGGTCAAAGGCTCGGTTCCGGCCAGGCTCGGCGGCTCTTCCGGAACGAAGGCGCCGTCATCGTCGTCGTCAACGTCGTAATCGCGCGGACGCGTGGGAACGCCCCGGCCGGGTTGCCGCTCCTCGGTATCCCGTATTTCCGGCCCCGTATCCGGTGTGGACAGGCCGAGGGGGTCGAAGTCCCGAAAGGTTTTCCGGTCATCCGCAGGATCCGGCGCACCCGGGCGTTCCTCGTCCAAGGGCGATGATTCCGTGGCTTCCAGCCGGGCCACCAGGTCCAGCCACACGGCGTCGTCATCCTTGTTGGCGCTTTGGTCGGCAGAATTGGGATCAGGCCTGTTCATCGGCTTTGTCCTTTTCGAGCGATGGCCCGCTGCCGGCCAATGCCGCCAGGGTATTCCGGATGAACCCGACAGTGCCCGAGAATATTTCGGGGGCATCGTTATCCAGGGTTGCCACGTGGTAGCTGTTGTTGAGGTAGCTGACCTCCACGGGTGCCTGCACGCGCGATTGCAGGAGGGCGAGGCTGGCATCGGAGACCACATTGTCCACCGTTGAACGGAACACCCGCACCGGGGCGCTGATCCGGGGGAGGAGGCCCGCGGTGTCCTTGTACATGCGTTTCAGCTGGTGGGCTGCGGCAACCGGTGTCCGCGGATAGGCGCCCTCGTCCTGGTCCGGTTTGAGGATGTCGTTGGCGATGGCCGGCGTGCTTTTCAGTACGTACTTCAAGGCACCCACGACCACGGCGCGGGGATCGTCCAGCACCATTCCAGGGTTGACCACTACGGTGCCTGCCACGGGTCGCGTCGCAGCGATCCGCAGGGCCAAGGTGCCGCCCATGGACAGTCCGGCAGCGAACACGTAGTCGCACTCGTCCGCGAGTTCCAAATACGCTTCGTCCACGGCGCGGTGCCATTCATGCCATGAGCGCGTGGCCATGTCCTGCCACGTGGTCCCATGGCCAGGCAGCAATGGGAGATTGACCGCGTAACCGGCGGCTGCGAGGTGCTCAGCCCACGGCCGGACGCTGTGCGGGCTCCCGGTGAATCCATGGGACATGACCACACCCACACGCGGACCTGAACCGGCCCAGGCGCTGCGGAACGGGGAGAAATCGGGAAGCACTTTCATGATGTCTCCGAGGCTACTCTGTCGCCGGCATGGCGGCGGAAAAACTGCGCGGATTCTTCAAAAATAGTGGGGGCATCCACGTCCAGCGTGGCTACGTGTCCGCTGCCGGGGAGGGAGACCACGTTGAGCCGGGACGGGTCCATGTGCTTGGCGATCGTCGCAAGGGAGCTCGGCGGGATGACTCCGTCCACCGCGGACTTGAATACCATTGCAGGTGCCTGGACCTGTGGCAGGGCGCGCGTCGCCTGCCGGAACAGCTTCCTGAGTTCGTGGACGGACTGCAACGGTGTCTTTGAATAGTCGCCGTCATCCGTGGCGGCCGCAGTCGGTTTGTCCTCTTCTATGGGGGAGGTGGTACGCATCACGTACTTCAGCGCGCCGACATAGCGCACGCGGCGGTCATAGAAGCTCAGGCCAGGGTTGACCAGCACTACGCCTGGAACGGGATGCTGCGACGCTACCCGCAGGGCCAAGGCGCCACCCATGGACAGCCCGGCAACAAAACACGTCGCGGTCTGTCCCGCCAGGTCGAGGTAGCTCTTTTCGAAGGTCCGGTACCAGTCCTGCCAGCGGGTAGTGGCGAGGTCGCGCCAACTGGTGCCGTGTCCAGGCAGCAGGGGCACGGAAACGGCGAAACCCTGCTCCGCCAGGTATTCCGCCCACGGCAGGACGCTTGAGGGGCTGCCTGTGAACCCGTGGCAGATAGCGACCCCTGTTGACGCATTTTCTCCATGGCCGGGGTGGTGGAAAGCCAGTGGGGCCGCCGCTTGGTTTCGTTCCGTCATTGCACCATCGTGTCACTGTTCCGGTCATTTCTCACTGGAGTAGGGTTGCTGTTGAATCCTGGCCGCAGCCGGGAGGGCATCTGCCATCGGCCGTGAGAGGACAACCGTGTTCTATTGGGTCATGAAGAGGATCTTCCTTGGTCCTGTTGTCAAGCTCCTGTTCAGGCCCTGGGTCAAAGGGCTGGACAATGTTCCCGCGAACGGTGCCGCAATCCTGGCATCGAACCACCTGTCATTTTCCGACTCGATCTTCCTGCCCTTAATGGTGCACCGGCCCGTGATCTTCCTGGCCAAATCGGAGTACTTCACGGGCAAAGGCATCAAAGGCCGGTTGACGGCACTTTTCTTCAGGCTGAGCAACCAACTGCCCATGGACCGCTCCGGCGGCGCTGCCTCGGAGATGTCCTTGCAGGCAGGCAAGGACGTCCTGGCCACAGGGGGCCTGCTGGGCATCTACCCCGAGGGAACCCGCAGTCCGGATGCCCGTCTCTACCGTGGCAAAGTAGGCGTCGCCCGCTTGGCCCTCCAGACGCGGGTTCCTGTGGTGCCGGTGGCCATGATCGGAACCGAGAAGGTCCAGCCCATTGGAAAACGGCTGCCCAATATCCGCAGGATCGGCCTTATTTTCGGTCAGCCCATGGACTTCAGCCGGTACTACGGCATGGAGGAAGACCGGCACGTCCAGCGGGCCGTCACGGACGAAATCATGTATGAACTCATGAGGTTGTCCGGCCAGGAATATGTGGACGAGTACGCCGCCGTGGTGAAGGCCAGGCTGGCGGGCAAGGGGCCGGAACCGGTGCGGAAGGTCGAAGCCGGCGAGGATGCGCCGGGGGACATCGCCGAGGACCGGGACGAGCCCACAAACGGTGCGGGGCCCTCGGGCAGGACACTGTGACGCATCCGGCAGGGTCGGTTACGGTTGCAGTGCCCCAAGACCGGCGCGGGCTACTACTCTTGTAGGGTGACTGAGCTAACCGCGAACACCGCACCATCTGTAGCAGATCCGCTTGCCAGCACCGCCCAGAGCGGTGCCGCGAACTATCCCGGACTCGATGCCTGGCGTGACCTGCCCATTTCGCAGCAGCCTTCCTGGGCTGACGCGGACGTCTTCAAGGCTTCCGTCAAGGAACTCTCGATCGTTCCGCCCCTTGTTTTCGCCGGTGAAGTTGACGTGCTCCGGGACCGCCTGGCGGCCGCTGCACAAGGGAAGGCCTTCCTCCTGCAGGGTGGCGACTGTGCCGAGACCTTTGAAGCCGCGACCGCGGACAAGATCAGTGCACGCGTCAAGACGATCCTCCAGATGGCAGTGGTCCTCACCTACGGCGCGGCCATGCCCGTCATCAAGATGGGCCGCATGGCCGGCCAGTTCGCCAAGCCGCGTTCCTCGAACGACGAAACACGCAACGGCGTTACCCTGCCTGCCTACCGCGGGGACATCGTCAACGGCTACGACTTCACCCCGGAGTCCCGCGCCCACGACGCCGGAAGGATGCTGCAGGCCTACCACACGTCGGCCTCCACGCTGAACCTGATCAGGGCGTTCACGCAGGGCGGTTTCGCGGACCTTCGCCTCGTCCACCAGTGGAACAAGGGCTTCACGGAAAACCCCGCGCACGCCCGCTATGAATCCCTGGCCCGGGACATCGACCGCGCCATCAAATTCATGGATTCCTGCGGCGCCGACTTTGAGGCCCTCAAGCGCGTCGAGTTCTTCGCCAGCCATGAGGCCCTCCTCCTGGACTACGAGCGAGCTCTGACCCGCATCGACTCGCGCACCGGGCTTCCGTACGACACGTCGGCGCACTTCCTGTGGATCGGGGAGCGCACCCGCGAACTCGACCACGCCCACGTGGACTTCCTGTCCCGGGTCCGCAACCCGATCGGCGTCAAGCTCGGCCCGACCACCAGCGGTGACGACGCCCTGCGCCTGATCGACAAGCTGGACCCGAACCGCGAACCCGGCCGTCTCACCTTCATCACCCGGATGGGCGCCAAGAACATCCGGGAAAAGCTGCCGGCCGTCGTCGAGCGTGTCACCGCGTCCGGCGCCCAGGTCCTCTGGGTTACGGACCCGATGCACGGCAACACCGTCACTTCGCCCAACGGCTACAAGACCCGGAACTTCGACGACGTCATTGACGAGGTCCGCGGGTTCTTCGAAGTCCACCACTCGCTCGGTACCGTTCCGGGTGGCCTGCACGTGGAGATGACTGGTGACGACGTCGCCGAGTGCCTTGGCGGCGCTGATCCGATTGACCAGGATGCGTTCCTGGATCGCTACGAGTCTGTCTGCGACCCGCGCCTGAACCACATGCAATCCTTGGAGATGGCCTTCCTGGTGGCGGGAGCCCTCTCGAAGCGCTGACCCTAGGAATACAAAAGGCGCGGCCCGGAATACGGGGCCGCGCCTTTGGTCTGCCTGCACCTCTTAGACCACAGTCAGGGTGATGGTTGAACCCTCGGGAACCTCAGTGTTCACTGGGTTCTGGTCCCGCACCGTTCCGAAGAAACCACCCAGGATTTCGTTGACTTTGACATCGAAGCCCAGGTCCTTGAGTTGCTTCTGTGCTTCCTTCGCCTGCTTGCCTATGAAGCTGGGAACCTTCACCAGCTTGGGCCCCTTGGAAACGGTCAGCGTCACGGTGTCGCCCTTGAACAGGTTTCCGTTGGCAGGAGCCTGCGACACGACCGCACCTTTTGGCACTGTTTTGTCATTAACGGTCTCCGGCGCGATCACGGCTTTCAATCCGGCGTCCTGGATGGCCTTGACCGCGGCGTCCTGTGCCTGGCCACGCACGTCCGGAACCGGGATGGGCTGCGGGCCCTTGGAGACCACAAGGGCCACCGGGGTGCCGTGGCGTACTTCGGTGCCTTTGGCCGGGTCCTGCGAGAGTACGACGCCGGCAGGCGCCTTGTCGTCGTAGGCCTGGGTGACGTTACCCAGGGCCATTTGGGCTGTGTTGAGCGCGTTCTTGGCGTCGTCGAGCGTCCCGCCGGTCAATCCGGGAAGCGCAAAGAGTTGCGCGCCTTTGGACACGAAGAGGGTGATTGGCTGGAATTTCCGCACCTGCGCGCCCGACTCGGGCTTGGTTCCCACAGTGAGGCCGGCCTTGATGTCGTCGTCGAAGACGTCCTGCGGTTCCGATTGGAATCCCGCCGTGCGAAGCAGTTGCTGTGCCTCGGCAACCGACTTGTTCTTCACGTCCGGAACTGTGCCAGGAGAGCCCGGGCCCATGCCGAAGAACCAGCCGGCGGAACCGGCCAGGAGCGCCAGGATCACTATCACGACCGCCCAGATGACCCCCCGCCGCCGTGGATTCCCTTCGCGCAGGGGCCGCACAGGTGTTGCTGCAGCCCGGGCCCGGTCCTTGGCATCCTGCTTTTCCATCCGCTTCAATTCCCGCTTTCCCGGCGGGCGTGCGTCCTCGTCAACGCCGGGAACGGCCATCCGGCTCCGGGAATCGGCGGATGCCATGACCGTTGTGGGATTGCTTTGGTGGGAGATGAATTCGGTGGGGGACGACACTGCCGGGATCGCTTCGGTTGGGCGTTGCCCGTGCGGCATCGCCTCCGTGGCCGGCATGCCCGCGGGGAAGGGCTGCCCGTTCGGGGACGCCTGCTTGTGGTCGAGTTGCTCGTCGCTGAGCGATGTACGGATGTGCCGCAGTTCCGACAGTAGCGCGGTTCCATCTACGGGCCGGTTCTCGGCGTCCACCGCAGTGCACCACTGGACCAGTTCGTCCAGGTCCTGTGCCAGGCCGGGAGCCGCCTCGGAGGGCCGTGCTACCGCGGAGTTGACGTGCTGGTAGGCCACCTGGATGGGGGACTCTCCGGCGTATGGCTGCTTGCCCGTCAGCATTTCGTAGAGCATGATCCCGGCAGAGTAGATGTCGCTGCGGGCATCGGCAGCTTTGCCGAGAACCAGTTCCGGGGCCAGATAGGCCACAGTTCCGATCAGGGCTCCGGTGCTGGTTGTGGCAGTGACCGCGCGGGCCAAGCCGAAATCGGCCACCTTGATCCGGCCGTCGTCGGCAATGAGGACATTTTCGGGCTTGATATCGCGGTGGATGAGGCCGGAACCGTGCGCCGCAGCGAGGCCGGCGATCACAGGATCGATCAAGGCCAGGGCCAGCCGGGGAGGAAGTGCCCCTTGCTCATTGAGGACATCGCGGAGTGTGTGTCCCTTGACGTATTCCATCACGAGGTAGGCGATGTGGCCGTCCTCGCCTTGGTCAAGGACACCTACCACGTGCGGGTGGGACAGGCTCGCGGCAGCCTTGGCCTCGCGGCTCAGGCGCTCCAGGAAGGTCTGGTCGTTGGCCAGGTGGGGGTGCAGGACTTTCAGTGCCACGTCGCGTTCCAAGCGCTGGTCCGTGGCCAAGTAGACCGTGGACATTCCGCCCCTGGCGAGGCGGGAGCGCACCAGGTAACGCCCGTCCACAGTTGTTCCGATGAGATGGTCCTGCTGAGGTTCTTGCACCTTACGATCCTAATCGAGGCATGGAAGAGGCCCGAATTCCAGCGGAATCCGGGCCTCTTCCATGCGTGGCGGCAGGGTGCTCAGGCGAAGGTTCGCTGGCGGGCCTTGATGGACTCGACGTAGCGCTTGGTGTCGTCGTACATGCCGTATTTACTCACGGAGTACTGGCCTTGGTAGTAGCCGGCAATCGCGGTGTCCAGGTCCTTGCTTGTGGCAACGAGGGCACGGATGATGGCGACGCCCGCAGTGGCATTGTCGTACGGGTCCAGGAGGTTCAACTTCCGGCCCACCAGGTCCGATGCCCACTCGCCAGAGGACGGGATGACCTGCATGGTTCCGATTGCGTTGGCAGGGGAGACTGCACGCTGGTCGAAACCTGATTCCTGTTCCGCGAAAGCCAACGCCAGCGAAGGGCTGACGCCCATGCGCCGGGCCGTGTCCGCCACGATCGTCTTCATCTCGGCGCGGCTGGGCACCGGTGAGGCGTTGAGCAAGGCTTTGTTTTCGTTGGCCGAACTGACAACGGCGGGCGGGTACGTAAACCCCAGGAAGGAACTGGGCACCAAAGGCGCGGTGCTCGACGCCGGCGCGAGGCCGGTGCTGCCTGGAATGGTCAGTTTCTGGCCGGGATAGATGACCGTCGTGGCGGTGACGTTGTTGGCGCTCATGAGCGCGGACAGCGAAACGCCCTGCCGGGATGCGATGGAGCTAAGGGTGTCGCCGGCTTTGATGGTGTAAGTGCCGGAGCCCGACGACGGCGCGGAAGGAGCCGGAGCGGGCGCGGGAGCCGACGGCGCAGGTGCAGCGGAGCCGCCACTGACCTTGATCTTCTGGCCGGGATAGATGATGGAGCTGCCATTGAGGTTGTTCCAGCTGAAGATGCTGGAAAGAGGCACACCATGACGGGCAGCAATGGCGCCCAGCGTGTCCCCGGCTACCACGGTGTAGGTCGTGGCATTGGACGAGGTTGCCGGGGCTGGCGCAGCTGCCGGCCCTGGGGCGGGAGTGGAAGCGGGCGCCGTTCCCTTCAGCTGGATGGTCTGGCCTGGGTAGATCAATGTCGTGGCAGTGAGCTTGTTCAGCTTCAGGACGTCGTTGGTGTCCAGGTTGAACCGGTGGGCAATGGCGCTGATGGTGTCGCCCCGGACGATCTTGTACGTGTCCGGAACGGACGGTGCCATGGGGCGCAGGGCCGCAGGAAGAGTTGATGCGACCGCCTGTGCGGGGATGACGTTGCCGGCTTGTGCGGCCTGGGCCTGGATCGCCGCGGCAAGCGTGGCCGGTATCTTCCGCGGCTGCGGCGCCGGAGCCGCCATGGCTGGCTGGGCCACCGCAAGGGAGGACAACACCACGGCAGGAAGCGCAGCCGTGGTAGCCGCGATAACGGGCATGCTCATGGTTCGTTTCGTCGAGCGGGGCGTGGTCATGGAGTGGGTCCTCATCTCGGCAGCGGGGATGGTTGGGTGTTGCCGCTGTTACCAATGTTACTGATGTTATCAATGATGCAGTTGTTATCAATGGTACAAGTGTGATCAGTGTGAATCTCTCACACTTATTCCATCGGCACAACAATTCCGCCCGTTTGACGAAATCAAACGCGAATGGCCACGCAAGGCCCAATCGGGAAATTCGCACCTTGCTTAATCAACCGGCTAGGCGGGGAGCGGGGCGTCGTGGCACCCTTGATCCGTGAGTAATCTTGAAAGCCTTGTAACCGACTGGCTGCCCCTGCCCGATGTAGCCGAGTTGTTGGATGTCACCATCACCAAAGTCCATGGACTGCTCGACGAACGCGCGATTGTGGCGGTCAGGCGGGGTGAGCGGAATATCCGTTCCATCCCGGCGCTGTTTATCCAGGATGGACACGTCGTGGACAGCCTCAAGGGGACCGTTGCGGTCCTGAGCGATGCAGGCTACAGCGACGAAGAACTGATCGTCTGGCTGTTCACGCCCGACGAGTCCCTGCGCGGACGGCCAATTGATGCGTTGCGTGAAGGACGTAAGACGGAAATCAGGCGCCGGGCCCAATCCCTGGCCTGGTAACCGGACCAAACAGAAGGGACGACGGCGGTGGCATACCGCCGTCGTCCTTCTTTAAGCCGCGCGGCTTACTGCCGCCTCCGCCAGTTGCCGAAGCGCCGAAAGCGGCAATTCCGCCAGAGGGAGCTGTTCCAGCGCAGCGAATGCCTTGTCACTTAGTTCGGCAATGAGTGATTCAGTAGCGTCCAGGGCTCCGCATTCGACAATAATGTGACGGATGCGGTCAACTTCCTCCGCGCTGAGGTCCTGCTTGCCCAGGATTTGGTCCACGTAGGCTGCGTCGGCGTGGGATGCCATATTGATGGCGAATCCCACCAGGACGGTGCGTTTGCCTTCCCGGAGGTCGTCACCGGCAGGCTTGCCGGTGGTTTCCGGATCACCAAAGACACCGAGGACGTCATCACGCATTTGGAAGGCTTCGCCCAGCGGCAGTGAGAATGCAGAATAACCCCTGAGCAATTCCGCCGGGGCACCAGCCAGGGCCCCGCCGAGGGCCAATGGATGTTCAGTTGAATATTTAGCCGATTTGTACCGGATGATCGACTTGGCCCGGTCCACCGATCCTGCGCGATCCCGCACCGGACCAGCTACCTCCTCGAGGATGTCCAAGTACTGTCCGGCCATCACTTCGGCGCGCATGAGATTGAAGATGGCCCTGGCCTGGGTGCCGGCGGCGGCCCGGGGGCCGATCAAGGTAAACGATTCTTCGCTGAAGGAGAGGCAAAGATCTCCGGTCAGGATCGCGGCCGCGTGGCCGAACCGTTCGTTGTCCAAGGCCCAACCGTTGACCTCGTGCAGTTGGCTGAAGCGCTTGTGGACACTGGGGCCACCGCGCCGGGTATCTGAACGATCGATGATGTCATCGTGGATCAAGGCCGCCGCCTGGAAGAGCTCCAAGGCACAGCCCGCGGTTTGGATATCCGGATGGTTCTCGGCGCCACCGGCTCCGCGCCAGCCCCAGTAGCACATCAGGGCCCTAAGCCGCTTGCCGCCCGTTACCAAACTGGAAATCGACCCGAGCAGGGGCTCCACATCGGGCGAGACTGTGGCCATGATGTCCTGCTGCGAGGTCAGGAAGGCCTCGAGGTGGTCCGCTACGCCCAGGACAAACCGGGACTGCTCCGTTTGGACTTGCTGCACGTGTGCGGTCACTTGACGGAACCGGCCGCCACGTTGGCGCCGATGGTGAAGGTGGAGACACCTTCCTTCTGGCGCACAGACAGGTTCACCGTTTCCCCGTCACCACGGATGAAATCGATCGAGGTGAGGTTGCCCACAGTTCCGGGTCCGGGCACAACCTTGAAACCCTGGGCCTCCAGCGATGCCTTGTAGTAGTCAGCAACTCCTTCAGGCGGGGACTTGACGGTTCCGACGAGTGCCACGGTGGCCGGGGAAGCAGTCTTGTCGAAACTGCTGGAACGGACGGACGACTTTGGCATGACCGGAATCAGTTGCTGCGGGAAGCCCTCCACGAGCGCTCCGACCGTGGCCGTGGCGTTCGGAACAGCCGAGGCGGAACTGCTGGCCGCCGCAGTGGCGCTTGCCGAAGAAGTGGACGAAGCCGGTGCCGTGGAGGATGCAGAGCCGGAGGTCGATGGGGCGGCTGTACCTTGGGGCGCGGGCGTGCAGGCGGAAACCGCCAGGGCGACGCTGACCGCTGTCAGGGCAAGTCCTCGCACGTGGGCAGTTCCAGGGAGCTTCACAGGGGTATCCTTCCTTTGGCTGACGCCGGGGCCGTTCCTCCAGTTTAGTCAGTGGCCGGGCATAGTATTGCCGTTGTGAGGCAGGATGGATTTGGCGGCGGGGCGGACCCGGGCCGGGAGTCGGCCCGCAGTGCTGCAGACGCCCTGCGGGAACTTCGCCGAACCAGCATCCTCCATGTCGACATGGACGCGTTCTTCGTCTCAGTGGAGCTTCGCGACCGTCCGGATCTGCGGGGCAAGCCGGTCATTGTCGGTTTCCCCGCTGAACGCTCGGTGGTTCTTTCGGCGTCGTATGAGGCCCGGGCTACCGGGGTGAAGTCGGCGATGCCCATGGCTGTAGCCATGAGGATGTGTCCGGCAGCGGTCATCATCAATCCCCGCCACAAGCTGTACTACGAGGTTTCCGGACAGATCATGGACATCTTCGCCTCCATCACGGACCTCGTTGAGCCATTGAGCGTGGACGAGGCCTTCCTGGATGTCGCGGGAGCAATCAGGCGGTTGGGACCGCCCCTGGAGATCGGCCATTTAGTCCGCCGTCGGGTCCAGTCAGAGCTCGGCATCACCGCCTCAGTGGGTATTGCCGGAACCAAATTCGTGGCAAAGATCGCTTCGACGCGTTGCAAGCCGGATGGCATCCTCAAGATCGAGGCCTCGGACACTGTGGCGTATCTGCACAGTTTGCCGGTGAATGCGCTCTGGGGCGTAGGCGGCAAGACGGCGGAGGTTCTTGCCCGGCTTGGCATCCGCACTGTGGCGGATGTCGCAGCTACCCCGGTCGCATCCCTGAAGAAGGTCCTCGGAGCCAGCGGCGAGCACGTGCATCGGCTTTCCATGGGGGTGGACCCGCGTCCGGTGACCCCCTCCAGACTGGAAAAGAGCATAGGTGCCGAAGAGACATTCTCCACAGACACTGCCGATGGTGCACTGTTGAACAGGGAGTTGCTCAGGCTGTCGCACCGGGTGGCCGGCCGGCTGCGCAGTGCAGGGATGCTCGCACGGACAGTGGCCCTGAAGCTCCGCTATTCGGACTTTTCCACCGTGACCCGCAGCAGGACGGTGCAAACCCCAATGGACAGCGCCCAGCTCATCTACCAAGTTGCGGTTCAGCTCCTGGACTCCCTGGGACCGCGTTCCTTGAGTGTCAGGCTGGTGGGCGTCAGGGCGGAGCAATTGGAGGCTGCTGGCCAAACGTCGATGCAGCTCAGTCTTGACCGCCGGGACGACAACTGGCGGGCAGCGGAGCAAGCACTGGACCGGGTTGCCGAGCGGTTTGGTTCCAAGACACTGCTTCCAGCGCGGCTGCTGGAGCCGGGAAGGCCTTCCGAAGCCCCTTGAGCCGGGGCCGGGGGCTTCCACTGCGCCGTCCGCCTGTCTTTCAGAACAGCGCTGGACAAACTATTCTAATTAGTACAGATATTTAGATCGTCTGGACTGCTGTTTCCTGAGCTATCGGTCCCGGGAAGCCTGCTCGCCTTTGCAGGAATTCAGGGGAACGAATTTTCGGTTCCGTACGTTCTGGTTACAGACGCAAAGGCCGCGGTCCGTCCAGACGCTGGCTGACTTAAGGAGGTCGCGATGCCCCTCTCGGAGCACGAACAGAAGCTGCTGGAGCAACTTGAGAAGCAGCTTCACGAGGACGATCCGAAGTTTGCCAACACAATGGGCTCGGATCCCATCCGCAGTTGGTCAACCCGCCACGTCATCATCGGTGTGCTGGGCGCCATTGCGGGCATTCTTCTGTTGCTCGTCGGAGTATCGCTCCAGCAGATCTTTGTGGGCGTCCTCGGTTTTGTTGTGATGGGCGCCGGTGTGTACTTCGCTACTCTCCGAGGAGCAGCCTTCGGCAAAGGACGCAAGGGCAAGCCCGGCAAGTCCAAGTCCAAGAGTTCGTTCATGAGCAGCCTGGAGGAACGCTGGGACGAACGACGCCGCGACGACAATTAAACGTTCCTGACAAGGATTGACATCCGGCTCCACGGGCCGGTCCTGGCTCAGCCACCAGTTTGATGTGTGGCGCCCCCGAACGGGTGTGCCACAGCATCCAGCGAAAGACCCGAAGAGGGTCTTTCGGCGTTTAACGGCCGGCTGGCCCTTCCGGTCCTCCACTCTCCACCCTTTTCCGGGTTTCCCCCACTTTCCTCCCGCCTGTGCAGCTTTTTGGGCAATTGCGCCTTCCGGGCCGTGCCGGAATGGGACAACCGATCGCGCGACCCCTGCCTCCATCCCAGGCTCCTCCACCGCCCTCCACTCCGCGGTTTCCGCGTGATACCGGCATTCAGGAATCTCAAAGTGGTGGAGAAACGCCGTCTGGTGCGTTGACTGTGGTGTGTTGTGGAGTAAAGTGGAGCGCATAAGAGGGTAATGGCAGGGCTGGGTATGTGCGGGCACCTTGATTGAGGGGCGGTGGGCCGGTGTTTCTTGGCACCCATTCGCCGCGTCTCGATGAAAAGGGCCGGATCATACTTCCCGCCAAGTTCCGCGAGGAACTGGCTGACGGTTTGGTTCTCACAAGGGGCCAGGAGCGCTGCATTTATGTCTTCAGCCAGAAAGAGTTCGAACGCATTCACGAATCAATGCGGGAGGCGCCTTTGTCCTCCAAGCAGGCACGTGACTACATTCGGGTCTTCCTGTCTGGGGCCTCCGACGAGGTACCTGACAAGCAGGGGCGCGTGACGATTCCGCCGGCGCTCCGGGCCTATGCGGGACTCGGCAGGGAACTGGCAGTCATCGGTGCCGGTACCCGCGCTGAGATCTGGGATGCCGAAGCTTGGAACGAGTACCTCTCCGAGAAGGAAGCCGCCTTCTCGGAGACCGACGACGACAATCTGCCCGGGTTCTTTTAGCCGGACGGACAACGCAGTACCGGTTCTTGGATGGGATCTCCAGCCGCCCATCGAACCGTCTTCCTGGCTCACCTTCCCCGGAGCCAGGCCGGCGGCGCGATAGGCGCGGATGGGGATCCGGTTCAAGAACCACCAGCAAGGCCATTGAGGAAAGAGGAGGCAGCGTGGAGGAGCAAGACGCGGCAAAGCCGACATCGGAACGCCACGTACCTGTCCTGAAAGACCGCTGTATCAATCTCCTTGCCCCTGGCTTTGAGGCCGCCCGGAAGCGGGGCGAAACGCCAGTTGCCATTGATGCAACGCTGGGCATGGGTGGACACTCCGAAGCGATGCTGCAGCGGTTCCCCGATCTGCACCTTGTGGGCATCGACCGTGACGAGGAAGCCCTTGCTTTGGCTGGCACCCGGCTGGAGCCTTTCGCGGGCCGCACCGATCTGGTCCATGCGGTCTATGACGAGATCGAAGATGTCCTGGCGGACCTTGGCATCGGCGAAGTTCACGGCATCTTGATGGATCTGGGCGTGTCTTCCCTGCAGCTTGACGAACGTGAGCGTGGCTTTGCCTACTCTTACGACGCGCCGCTGGACATGAGGATGGACACGAGCCGCGGTCAGACAGCTGCCGATGTGGTCAATAACTACAGCGAGGAAGACCTCGTGCGGATCATCCGCAAGTGGGGCGAAGAAAAGTTTGCCGGTCGCATCGCCAACAGGATTGTCAGCGCCCGCGCCCTAAAGCCGTTCGCCACCACGGGGGAGCTCGTGGAGCAGATCCGTGCAGTGGTCCCTGCCGGAGCTGCCAAGAGTGGCGGGCACCCGGCCAAGCGCACCTTCCAGGCCCTGCGGATCGAGGTCAATGAGGAACTGGATGTCCTGGAGCGGGCGGTCCCGGCCGCCGTTGCCTCCATTGCGCTGGGGGGCCGTGTGGTGGTCATGTCCTACCACTCCTTGGAAGACAAGATCGTCAAGTCGGTTTTCCAGGCGGGGTCCAAGTCTTCGGCTCCCGTGGGCTTCCCCGTGGAACTGGAAGAACACAAGCCCGAGCTGAAAACACTGACCAGGGGCACCGAGGTGCCCACCGCCGAAGAAATTGCCGAGAACCCACGCGCAGCATCAGCCCGGTTGCGGGCCGTGGAGCGCATCAAGCCAAGGAGAGCCGTATGAGCAACGCAGCAGCGAAATCGTTGCCCTCCGTGGTGGGCGCCACCGCCCGGGCGCTTCCCTCCCCGGCCGGAAAGCCCGGGGAGGGACGCAGGCAGCGGACCCCGCTCTCCGTAGTGCGCAGCGCCCCGGGGAGGCGGCGGACACCTGTGGTTGTCCTGTGCCTCGTTGCCTTGGCCGCTGCCCTCTTGACGGTGTTGGTGTTGAACATTTCAGTTTCCACGGCCCAATACCGATTGGTCCAGTTGAAGGCCGAGGCTGCGACCCTGACCAAGGAAAACCAGGATCTGACACAGCGGAAGCAGAACTACGAGGCTCCCCAGAACCTGGCAGCGAAGGCGGCAGAATTGGGGATGGTACAGTCCACCGTCAAGGGGCAGATCGATGTGAACACCATGACGGTCACCGGAAAGGCAACCCCGGCCGTCAAGGGAGAGAATCCCTCGGCGCTTATTGCCCCTCCGGCGATTGCCGGGCAGCTTGACGTGGTTCCTTCGGTGACAACCAAGGATCCGCTGGAGAACCTCAAACCGGCAACCCCCTCGGCGCCGGACTCCTCGGCTCAGGCAACAGCCCCGGCCACGCCGGCTGGTGGAGCGACGCCTGCGCCTGAACTCCACGGAGGATCTGTCCCGGCTCCCCAGCAAAAGACACCAGGGCACTAACCAGACCGACCACTGAACCAAGGCCAGCAGCAAGGAATCAACGTGGCGCAGAACCCCGGCAAATCGAAAAAGACGAAGGTGCCGGCGGCGAGGAAGCGCCTGCGGGTTGGTTTGGGCATCATGCTCACCTTGCTGCTGGTGGTGGGCGGCAAGCTGTTCATGGTCCAAGGCTTGGACATGGGTGGCATGGCCGAGGCCGCCCTCGCCAACCGCCTGACGCCCCAGGTCCTGCCGGCTGAGCGCGGAAGAATCGTCGATGCCAACGGAACCGTGCTGGCGAGCAGCGTTATCCGGTACAACATCGTGGTGGATCAGGTCCTGAATACTGCAACCACCGAGTTCAAGAGATACAACCAGGAGACTGAGGCCGTGGAGACAATCTCCCGGGACCACGGGATCACCGAACTGGCCACCTTGCTCGGCACCGATGCTGCCAAAGTCCGGGAATCACTGACCGGCGACAAAAAGTATTTTGTTGTAGCCAAGGACGTCAAGCCTGAGCTTGAGGACAGGATCTCGAAACTCCATGTCCCGGGTATCGCCGCGGAAGGCGTCAGCAAACGCGTGTACCCCAACGGGAGCGTGGCCGGCGGGGTTGTCGGTTTCCTCCAGGACGGCACTACCGGCCAGGCGGGCATCGAGCAGACCCAGGACGAGGTGCTGCGCGGCACTGAAGGCAAGCGGGTCTTCGAGATCGGTGCCGACGGCCTCCGCATTCCCGTAGCCACGGATGAACTGACGCCTGCGGTGGATGGCAGCGACGTCAAACTGACCATCAACACGGACATCCAGTACTTCGCACAGCAGGCCATCCAGAGCCAGGTGAACAAGCTCAATGCCGAGTGGGGCGTCATTGTAGTCATGGACACCAAAACGGGCAACCTCATTGCCCTCGCTGATACGAATGCCCCCGATCCCAACGATCCCGGAAAAGTGGATGCCAAGGATCGTGGCGTCCGCGCGGTCACGGCTGCCTATGAACCGGGCTCCGTGGAGAAAATGATCACTGCCGCGGCTGTGATCGAAGAAGGCAAGTCCAATCCGTTGGACCACTTCACCATTCCGCCTTCCTACACGATCGACGGCCAGACGTTTACGGATGCCTTCGAACACGGGACCGAAGAGCGGACTCTCGCCGGGATCCTGGGGTGGTCCATGAACACTGGAACCGTCATGGCCGGCAGCAGGTTGAGCAAGGAACAGCGGTACGACTGGCTGAGGAAGTTCGGCATTGGCGAACAAACGGACATCGGCCTGCCGGCCGAAGCTACGGGCATCCTTGCCAAACCCGAGCAGTGGGACGAACGCCAGCAATACACCGTGCTGTTTGGCCAAGGCGTCTCGCAATCGACGCTCCAAACGGTCCGCGCCTACCAGAGCATCGCCAACAACGGAGTGATGCTGCAGCCACGGCTCATTGACAGCTACATCACTCCGGACGGGGTGGAACAAAAGGTCCCAGCCAAGGACACCAGGCAAGTCGTCTCCAAGGAGACTGCCCAGCAAGTCCGGGACATTCTTGAAAGCGCCGTCACGGAGGGCCAAATCAAGGATGCTGCGATCGATGGCTATCGGATAGGCGCCAAGACGGGAACGTCCCAGGCGCCTCGCGAGGACGGACTCCCGGGCTTTGATGGCTACACGGCCTCCATGGTGGGCATGGCTCCCATGGATGACCCGAGGTTCATCGTGGAAGTTGTCCTCCAGCGCCCGAAGGGCAGCATCTACGGGATCACCAACGGGCCGGTCTTCCGGTCGGTTATGTCGCAGGTACTGAGGACCTACAACGTGGCGCCGTCCACGGGGACGCCCGCGCACTTGCCGCAGTTCGTCAAGTAAGCTTCTTGGGCGTCTGTTTCGGCCCCAAGTTTCGATCCAGCACGACCGGTCCGGTGCCCATGGCAGCCGGCCGGTCGTTCCACTGAGCACCAATGGAGAACCACGTGTCAGAGCAAAATGAGGCAGCTTCCAACGCCACGACGCCGGAGGCCGGGTCCGCGTTCCGTCCCGGGTCCGTTGCGTCCGTGCCCCTCGAAGTCATTGCCGGGGCCCTTGGTGTCGCAGCGCCAGAGGCCACTGAAGGTGGGGGAGTAACGGGGATTTCCCTGAACTCCCGAGCGATCGAACCTGGCGATCTGTACATGGCCCTTCCGGGGGCCAGCCGCCACGGTGCCGATTTTGTTGACCAGGCTGTTGAAGCTGGTGCTGTGGCAGTGGTGACGGACGACGCCGGCGCCCGCCAGCTTGCGCTGTCAGGCGAGCAGCCCGTTCCTGTGCTGATCATCGATCAGCCCAGGGCCGCCGTCGGACGCCTGGCTGCCTTGATCTACCGCAGCCAGCCCGACGAAGGCGGGCACCCCACTCTGTTCGGCGTTACGGGCACCAACGGCAAGACCACCACGACGTACTTCGTTAATTCGTTGCTGCGGGCGCTGGGCAAGGTTCCCGGCCTCATCGGCACCATCGAGATCCTTGCCGGCGGGGATCCGATTCCCAGCCTGCTCACCACGCCGGAGTCCACGGACGTCCACGGTCTGCTGGCGCTCATGCGTGAAAAAGGACTCGACGCAGCGTCCATGGAAGTCTCCTCCCATGCCCTTTCCTACCACAGGGTGGATGGCGTGATGTTTGATGTGGCGGGCTTCACCAACCTCACCCAGGACCACCTGGACCTCCATGGCAGCATGGAAGAGTACTTCCGCACCAAGGCTGAGTTGTTCACCGCTGCGCGGGCCCGGCAGGCAGTGGTCACGGTGGACGATGCCTGGGGTCGGCGACTGGTGGAGCTCGCGGACATCCCCGTCACCACCCTCGCAGCTGCCTCGGAAGACGTCGACGCCGACTGGCGGGTTGGGTCGGTCACACCACGGGGCTTGGGAACAGCCTTTGAACTGCTGCACCGGGACGGCCGTGTGCTTCGGGTCCACACCGGGCTGCCAGGCGACTTCAACGTGGCCAATGCCGCCCTGGCCACGGCAATGGTTGCCGCGTCCGGGGTGGACACCGATACGCTCCAGGGCGCGCTGGACCGGCATGATCCGTTCACGGTGGCCGTTCCGGGCCGCATGCAACTGGTGTCCACTGCACCCGCGTCGGTGGTTGACTTTGCCCACAACCCGGACGCACTGGCGCGGGCCCTCAAGGCTGTCCGTTCGTCCGAGGACGGGTCCCGGGTCATCGTGGTGTTTGGCGCCACCGGGCAGCGGGACCAGGGCAAGCGTCCCACCATGGGAGCCATTGCGGCCCGGCTGGCCGACGTCGTGATTGTGAGTGACGACGACCCCCACGACGAGGACGCCGCAGGCATCCGCGCCGAGGTTCTTGCCGGTGCCAGGGCAGCGCAGGACAAAGAGGGCCTGACCTGCGAAGTCATCGAGTCTTACCCCCGCGACGCCGCCATCCGGCTCGCCGTGGACCTGGCCACCGCGCAGGACACCATCCTCATTGCCGGCCGGGGACACGAGGTGTGGCAAGAGGTCAAGGGTGTCAACCTGGCGTTGGATGACCGGGTTGAATTGAGGAACGCCTTGACATCCAAGGGATTCAGCGTTTCATCGGACCAGCGGATAGAGTCCTGAACCGAGATGATTGCATTTACTGCGGCGGAGATCGCCGACATCACCCATGGCCGTTTGACCGGAAGCGGGGACATCGTGCCCGGTTCGGTCGTCACCGATTCGAGGGAAGCGACCCCGGGTTCGCTCTACGTCGCCAAGCCCGGCGAACACGCTGACGGCCACGACTTCGTCAGCGCGGCCTTTGACCGCGGCGCCGTCCTGGTACTCGGCGAACGCGAAGTTGCCGATGCCGACGGCGAGCCGTATCCCGCCGTCGTGGTTGACGATGCCGTGATCGCCATGGGCGCCCTGGCCGCAGAAGCCGTGCGCCGTATCCGCGCTGCACGAGCGCAGCGCGGCGAGGACTTCACCGTCATCGGGATCACGGGTTCCGCCGGAAAAACCACCACAAAGGACCTTCTCGCCGGCATCCTGTCCCAGGCAGGCCAAACCGTGGCGCCCCAGGGTTCCTACAACGGCGAAGTGGGCGTTCCGCTTACGGTGTTCACCGCAACCGCAGACACCCGCTTCCTGGTCATCGAGATGGGTGCCACGGGCCTCGGCCACATCAAGTACCTCGCGGACATGGTCAAACCCGACATTGGAATGGTGCTGGTGGTGGGCACCGCGCACGCAGGCGAGTTTGGCGGCGTCGAGAACATCGCGAAGACCAAGGGCGAACTCGTCGAAGCCCTCGGCGAAGACGGCACTGCCGTCATCAACCTAGACGACGGCCGGGTGGCCGCCATGCGGTCCCGGACCAAGGCCCGGGTGCTTGGATTCACTTCCGCACCTGGCACCAACGAGGAAGTGGAAGCCCGCAACGTCGTGGTCAACCCACAAGGCCACCCTGATTTTGACCTGGTACTGCCCGACGGCGGTCCCGCCGTTGAGGTACGGAGCAAACTCATCGGCGGCCATCACGTCACCAACCTCCTGGCCGCGGCATCCGCGGCATTCGCCGCGGGCATTCCCGCTGCCGACATAGCGGCCTCGCTGAGTTCCCAGTCTGCTGCCAGCCGTTGGCGGATGGAGCGGACGGAACGTCCCGATGGCGTCACCATCATCAACGACGCTTACAACGCCAACCCCGAGTCCATGCGTGCAGCACTGCGGACCCTCGCTGACCTGGGCCAGGGACGGCGCACCTGGGCCGTCCTGGGAGCGATGCTTGAGCTGGGGGAGGACTCCATCCGCGAGCACACCGCGGTAGGCACGCAGGTGGTTCGACTCAACATCTCCAGGCTGGTGGTCGTGGGCCGCGAAGCCCGGGCCCTGTACGTCTCGGCCATCCAGGAAGGTTCCTGGGGAGACGAATGCTCGTTCACGGAGACAGCCGAGGAAGCGTATGAGCTGCTGCAGCGGGAACTGCAGCCCGGCGACCTGGTCCTGTTCAAGTCCTCCAACGGTGTTGGGCTGAGGCACTTGGGCGATCGGATAGCATTACCCCCACGGGCCGAGCCCATCGGGGAAGAAGCGGCAACTGACGCCGCAAGCGAAGGGAACGAGCTGCTGTGATTGCACTATTGATCGGCGCCGGCGTCGCCCTTTTGGTGGCCCTCATAGGCACGCCCCTGTTCATCCGGTTCCTCGTGGCCAAGAGCTACGGGCAGTTCATCCGCGACGACGGACCCACCTCGCACCACACCAAGCGCGGCACCCCCACCATGGGTGGCACAGTGGTTGTGGCGGCAGTCCTGGTGAGCTACTTCGTCACGCACCTGATCATGTGGTTGATGAATCCCCGCTCGCCTGGTCCGTCCGCCTCCGGCCTGCTCCTGCTGTTCCTGATGGTAGGCATGGGCTTCGTTGGCTTCCTGGACGATTACATCAAAATCTCCAACAAGCGCAGCCTGGGCCTGAACGCCCGCGCCAAGCTCATCCTGCAGGCCGCCGTGGGCATTATCTTTGCGATCCTGGTGCTCCAGTTCCCCAACGAGGACGGGTTGCGGCCCGCTTCCACACAGATATCGCTGGTGCGTGACATCCCCTGGCTGGACCTTGCGTTCGCCGGCACGGTGGTGGGGGCCATCCTCTTCATCATCTGGTCCAACCTGATCATCACAGCCGCAACCAACGGCGTGAACCTGACCGACGGGCTTGACGGCCTTGCGGCGGGCGCGTCCATCATGGTCTTTGGTGCCTACACCATCATGGGCATCTGGCAGAACAACCAGGCCTGCGGGTCACCCCGGGAGGCCGGGAGCGGTTGCTACCAAGTGCGGGACCCCATGGACCTCGCGCTCCTTGCCGCCATCCTCAGTGCGGCCTTGGTCGGTTTCCTCTGGTGGAACACCTCGCCCGCCAAGATCTTCATGGGCGACACCGGATCGCTGGCGATCGGCGGTGCCGTAGCCGGCTTCGCCATCCTTTCCCGCACGGAACTGCTCCTGGCCTTCATCGGTGGCCTGTTCGTCCTGATCACGTTGTCCGTGATCATCCAAGTGGGTTTCTTCAGGTTGTCCGGCGGCAAACGGGTCTTCAAGATGGCACCGCTGCAACACCACTTTGAACTCAAGGGATGGGCGGAAGTTACGGTGGTGGTCAGGTTCTGGATCCTGGCCGGGCTCTTCGTCGCTGCAGGCCTCGGAATTTTCTACGCTGAATGGGTGGTGCTGCTGTGAACGGAACGCCGGAGCCGACGTCGGCCATTGACCGTCTCAAAGACCTCACCACCTGGGATTCCGACTGGAGCGGCCTCCGCGTGGTGGTCACCGGAATCGGAGTGTCGGGTTTCGCTGCTGCGGACACCCTGATCGAGCTTGGTGCGCGGGTTGTGGTGGTGGACGCCGCCACCACAGCGAAGGCCGAGGCGCAGGCCGACACTTTGAAGATCGTGGGGGCCGTGGACGTGCTCCTGGGAGAGGATGCCGTCAGCGCCCTGCCCTTGATCGATGGCGAAAAACCTGAACTCGTGGTCACATCCCCGGGATGGCGGCCCGACCAAGCACTCTTGGCAGCAGCAAAACGCAAGCACATCCCGGTATGGGGCGATGTGGAGTTGGCATGGCGGCTCCGGGTCCGTGAGGGCCGGAAGACTGCGGACTGGTTGGCGATCACCGGAACCAACGGCAAAACCACCACTGTGGGAATGACCGAGTCAATGCTGCAGGCCGCCGGGCTCAAGGCCATTGCAGTGGGGAACGTTGGCACACCCATCCTGGACGCGCTGCGCGATCCCGTGGAGTACGACGCTTTTGCGGTGGAGTTGTCCAGCTTCCAGCTCCACTGGAGCCACTCCTTGTCTCCCGTGGCCAGCGTCTGCCTCAATGTCGCCGAGGACCACGTGGATTGGCACGGCTCCTACGAGTCATACCTGGCGGATAAGGCCAAGGTGTACGAGAACACCCAGAAGGCTGCCATCTACAATGCCGAGCAAATCGAAACCGAGCGCATGGTGGAGAATGCCGACGTCATCGAAGGCTGCCGGGCGATTGCCTTTACCACCAATACGCCCGCCATCAGCATGGTGGGCGTCGTAGACGGCCTTCTGGTTGACCGGGCCTTCATTGCGGAACGGAAGGACTCGGCCGCGGAACTCGCCGCCATGTCCGATCTCGGACCGGTGGCTCCGCGGCACATGGTGGCCAACGCTTTGGCAGCAGCCGCACTGGTCCGCGCCTACGGCGTGGAGCCGGCGGCCGTCAAGCAGGGACTGGTCAACTTCCTCCCCGGCGCGCACCGCATCCAGCTTGTGGCCAAGCACAACGATGTCCTGTGGATCAACGATTCCAAGGCCACGAACCCGCACGCAGCCTCAGCGGCCCTCTCGGCGTTCACCCAGGTGGTGTGGATTGCCGGGGGCCTGTCCAAGGGGGTCAACTACGACGACCTTGTGAAGGAGCAAGCGCCGCGGCTTAAGGCGGTGGTGCTCATTGGTACGGACACGGAGGCCCTGGAGGGCTCCCTCAGGCGACACGCACCGGATGTCCCCGTGATCGCGCAGCCCAAGGGCGACACTGAAAAGGTGGAGACCGCAGCCGCCTCGCCGATCTTTGGTGAGACCATCATGGCCCAGGCCGTGGCATCGGCAGCGGAAGTGGCAGGGCCGGGCGATACCGTCCTCATGGCACCGGCCGCAGCATCCATGGATCAGTTCTCTTCCTACGCTCACCGTGGCGACGCTTTCATCCAGGCAGTCCGCGAGCTCGTGGAAGGGCAGGCACAGACCACCGAGGAGTAACAATGGTCAGCACGCCCACCCGCAGCCGCGGTGGCGCCGGCAACGGCAAAGCCAGGACCTCCGAGGCTGCCGGCAAGAAGCCCGCCAGGCTTCGGGGACACGTCAGGACATTCTGGGAAAGCCTCGAAGGCAAGAGCGCGGCACCCAACAGCTCCACGTACTACCTCATCCTGGGGTGTGCCATGGCGTTGACCGCGATTGGTGTGATGATGGTGTTGTCGGCCTCCAGCGTGGAAGCAATCTCCGAGGGCAAGTCTCCGTACGCCGATGCGCTGAAGCAGGCGATGTTCGGCGTCGTGGGGCTCGTCGCCATGTACGTCATTTCCCGGACCAACGTCAGCTGGATGAAGAAGCTGTCCTGGTGGGGGCTCGGCGCCGTGGTTGTCCTCCTGATTGCCGTCCAGGTTTTCGGCCGCAGCGCCCTCGGCAACCAGAACTGGCTCGATGTCGGCGGGATCAGCATCCAGCCCTCCGAGATTTCCAAGCTGGTGTTGTGCGTGTGGATCGCTGCCGTGCTTGCCCGGAAGGAAAAGTACCTGAACCGTTGGATGCACGTCATCATTCCCGTGGTTCCCGGCGCAGGACTGGTGCTTGGCTTGATCCTCATCGGCAACGACCTCGGCACCGCAATCGTGGTCATGGCCATTGTGGCGGCAGGACTCTACTTCGCCGGCGTACCCGGGAAGATGCTGGCCATTGCCGGAGTCATCGGTGCCGTCGCCGCTACGGCAATGACCGTCATCAGCCCCAACCGCATGTGCCGTGTCACTGCCTGGCTCGGCGTTGCAGGTGACTCCTGCACCGCCGATTCGGACTTCAGCTACCAATCCACCAACGGCATGTACGGCCTGGCCCAAGGCAGCTGGACGGGCTTGGGCCTTGGCCAGAGCCGGCAGAAATACAACTGGCTGCCCGAGGCCCACAACGACTTCATTTTCGCCATCATTGGCGAGGAACTCGGACTGGTAGGCACCATCGTTGTCCTGGTGCTTTTCGCTATCCTGGGCATCGCGATTTTCCGCGTGGTGGTGCGACAGACCGATCCCTTCCAGCGCACCCTCGCCGGTGGCATCATGGTTTGGCTCCTGGGGCAGGCAAGCATGAACATGGCAGTGGTGACGCAGCTCCTGCCCGTGATCGGCGTTCCTTTGCCCTTCATCTCCGCAGGTGGTTCGGCGTTGGTGATGTCCCTGTGTGGCGTGGGCGTAGTGTTGTCCTTGGCCCGGGGCCAGCTACCCCCACAGCAGCGACCACGCCTTCTGCCACGTCGAACGCCCAAAACCGCACGAAAGCGTACCCGCACTTCATGACTCCCGAATCATCCCGGCCCGGCAAGCAGCTGTCCGTCGTTCTTGCAGGCGGCGGTACGGCCGGCCACATCACTCCGCTCCTGGCCATAGCGGACGCCATCAAGGCCAAGCGTCCGGAGGCTGCCATCCTGGCGGTGGGCACGCCGTCGGGTATGGAAACCAGGCTGATCCCGGCAGCGGGTTACGAGCTGGCCACGATCGACCGCGTACCGTTTCCCCGCCGGCCGTCGCTTGACCTGCTCAAGTTGCCAGGGCGCCTGTCCGGTGCCGTGAAGCAGGCCGGTCGCATCCTTGACGATGCGAAGGCCGACGTCCTTGTTGGCGTCGGCGGCTACGTGTGCACGCCCATGTACTTGGCCGCACGCAAGCGCCGCGTCCCGATCGTGATCCACGAGGCCAACATGAAGGCGGGGCTCGCCAACCGGGTTGGCGCCCGCTTCAGTGACCACGTGGCTGTGGCGTTCGCTGGTACCAAGCTGCGGGGCGCGCGGCACGTCGGCATGCCCATGCGCCGGGCCATTTCCGGATTGGACCGCGCCACAGCAGCCCCGGCCGCCAAAGCATCGCTCGGCTTGGACACCGACAGGCCGGCGCTCATCGTCACCGGTGGGTCTTCCGGCGCGGCAAGCATCAACCGTTCCGTGGCTGCCGCCCTCCCGGCCCTCGCGGCGGCAGGAATCCAGACGCTGCACATCACCGGAACGGGGAAGGCTGTCCACAACCACGACGGCGGCTTGCTCGCCGCCGAAGGTTACCGCCAAGTGGAGTATGTGGACGGGATGGAAAACGTCTATGCCGCTGCTGACGTTCTCCTGGCCCGGGCGGGGGCCGCTACTGTCAGCGAAGTGGCTGCAGTCGGCGTTCCGGCGGTCTTTGTTCCCTTGCCGATCGGCAATGGGGAGCAGGCATTGAACGCCGCTGCCTTGGTCGAGGCCGGCGCCGCGCTCCTCGTCGAGGACAAAGCACTGACTCCCGACTGGCTGGAGACCCGGCTGGTCCCACTCCTGTCGGACCGGCAGCGCTTGGAGACCATGGCCCGGACATCGGAGCACCTTGGTATTAGAAACGCCGATCAGCGCATGGCTGATCTTGTCCTGGAAGCGGTATCCGCATGACCCACACTGTTGACTCGCTGGAATCCCTTGGCCGTGTCCATTTCATCGGCATCGGTGGGGTGGGCATGTCCGCCGTGGCCCGGATCATGGTGGCCGCCGGCGTTCCCGTGAGCGGCACAGACGCCAAGGACCTGCCAGTGATGCACGATCTCGCGTCCGCTGGTGCCCGCATCAACGTCGGCTACGCGGCCGGCAACGTGGGCGATGCCCAGACGATCGTGGCCGGCTCCGCTATCCGGGAAGACAATCCCGAGCTCTCTGCTGCCCGTGCGGCGGGCTTGCCCGTGCTCCATCGGTCCCAAGCGCTGGCCGCCACCATGGCGGGCCACAAAGTGGTGACCGTCGCCGGAACGCACGGAAAATCGACCACGACCTCCATGGTCGCCGTCCTGCTCAAGGAAGCGGGCTTTGACCCGACGTTTGCCATCGGCGCCAATGTACCGGCCCTGGGGGTCAACGCTGCCCGTGGTTCTTCTGACATCTTCGTTGCCGAGGCCGACGAATCGGATGGTTCGTTCCTCAACTACCGGCCGTTGATCGCGGTGGTTACCAACGTCGAGGCGGATCACCTTGACCACTACGGCACGGCCGAGGCCGTCTACGCCTCCTTTGACAGCTTCGCGGAACTGTTGCCGCCCGAAGGCGTCCTGCTGGCTTGCGCCGACGACGCGGGCGCCAGGGCCCTGGCCGAACGTACGGCTTCAAAGGGAACCACCCGCGTTCTCACCTACGGAACAGCGGACGACGCCGATATCCGCCTTGCGGACGGGGGCCCGGGGGACGTTTCGGTCGCCGTCGCGGGCGCCCGCCACGCATTGAACCTGCAGGTGCCGGGACGGCACAATGCCTTGAATGCGGCGGCCGCCTTCGGTACGGCGCTTGAACTCGGCGTGCATCCGGCTGCAGCTGCCGCCGCCCTGGGACACTTCACCGGCGCCTCGCGGCGCTTCGAATTCAAAGGCCAGGGCAGGGGAGTGAGGGTCTACGACGACTATGCCCACCACCCCACAGAGGTCCGCGCGGCCCTGTCGGCTGCCAAGTCGGTGGCCGGACAGAACAAGGTCCATGTGCTGTTCCAGCCGCACCTCTTCTCAAGGACAAGGGAGTTCGCAGCCGAGTTCGCCGAGGCCCTGGACCTTGCCGATACCGCTCTGGTCCTGGACATCTACCCGGCCCGGGAAGATCCGATTCCCGGTGTGACAAGCGCCCTGATCGCTGACCGGCTCTCGCACGGCCACATGGTCGGTGCGCCGGACGCCGTAGCCACGATCGTCGAGGCCGCACGCGACGGGGACGTGGTGCTCACCGTGGGAGCGGGGGACGTTACCGCCTACGGACCCACGATCGTGGAGGCGCTGGATGGCTAGTACCCGCAAGCCGACCTTCAAGCCGGGAAGCGACGCGCAGCGCGGTGCCTCGGGCCGGGCGTCCACAGGGCAGCGGAGCCCGGGAGTCATCAGCGCCGAGCGGTCCATCGAACCTGTAGCCGTGCCGTCCTCCGGAAAAGCTGCGCCGTCCGTGCAGGACTCTCCCAAGGGCAAAGCCTCCCCGCGCGCCAAGCGGGGAGACAAAGCCTCCGCACGGGCGTCAGGCCAAGCGTCTGCCCCGGGGAATGTCATTGCCTTTCCGGAACCGAAACGCCGCCGCACCCGGCGCCACGTGCTGTGGGCTCTCCTTGCCGTGCTGGCTGTTGTTGCCCTGGTGGTCGGGGGCGCCGTCTTTTCACCCGCCCTGGCAGTACGGAGTATCACGGTGGACGGGACCAAACTCCTGACACCGGATGCGGTGCAGACTGCCTTGGCCAAGGTCCAGGGCAAACCGCTTCCGCAAGTGACCGAACAGGAGGTCAACGAGCTCCTGAAGCCGTTGGTCCAGGTGCGGTCCGCCACCATAGAGGCGCGCCCGCCGTCGGAATTGCTGGTCCACGTGGAAGAGCGTGTTCCCGTGGCGCTGCTGAAGCAAGGCGGGTCTTTCGTCATGGTCGACGTGGATGGCGTGCAGCTCGGAGCAACCCAAGATCAGTCCGCCGTGGCGCTTCCGCTGATTGACGCTGGCGCGGGAGCCGGCAACACCGCTCTCTTCAAGGCGATTGCTTCCGTGCTGAACACATTGCCCGCGGACGTGCTGGCAAAAATGTCCACCGCATCGGCCGCTTCGCCGGACGCGGTGGAGCTAAAATTGGTGGACGGAAAGACGGTAGTGTGGGGCAATGCCGAGGACAGGGAACTGAAGGCGAAGGCGCTTGAGGCATTGTTGAAAATGCCAGCCGATCCGAAGGTTCCAGTGAGTGTCTACGACGTCAGCGTACCGCGGCACCCGTTCACAAAATAGCTGTTTCAGAAGGTAACCCTGCGGTCGGAGAAGGCCTTATTTCTCCTCAATCAAGCGACACGCGCAAGCGGTCATTGCATGAGTGAAGCAGAGCAAATACCGTCGCTGTAGAGTTACTTGACATAACTATAACCTTCAACTAGAGGGTTAAGGTCCAAGGATTCACGTTGGACTCGATCAGTTTCGCAATAGGACACAAGCAAGGGGCACGAAACGTGGCAGCACCGCAGAATTACTTGGCCGTCATCAAGGTCGTCGGCATCGGCGGCGGTGGCGTGAACGCAGTCAACCGGATGATCGAAGTCGGCCTTCGCGGCGTCGAGTTCATCGCTATCAACACTGACGCGCAGGCGCTGCTCATGAGCGACGCCGACGTCAAACTCGACGTTGGGCGGGAACTCACCCGTGGCCTCGGCGCAGGTGCCAACCCTGAGGTTGGCAAGCAAGCCGCCGAGGATCACGCTGACGAGATCGAAGAGGTGCTTCGCGGCGCTGACATGGTCTTCGTGACGGCCGGCGAAGGCGGCGGTACCGGTACCGGTGGAGCCCCCGTTGTGGCACGCATCGCCCGTTCGCTCGGAGCGTTGACCATCGGTGTGGTGACCCGCCCCTTCACCTTCGAGGGCCGCCGTCGTGCCGGTTCCGCGGAGGCCGGCATCGACGCCCTGCGCGACGAAGTCGACACCCTGATCGTCATCCCCAACGACCGCCTCCTGTCCATCAGCGACCGCAACGTCTCCGTCCTGGACGCTTTCCGCTCCGCTGACCAGGTGCTTCTTTCGGGTGTCCAAGGCATCACCGACCTCATCACCACCCCTGGCCTGATCAACCTTGACTTTGCGGACGTCAAGTCCGTGATGCAGGGCGCTGGATCGGCACTCATGGGCATTGGCTCCGCGCGCGGTGAAGACCGTGCAGTCAAGGCAGCAGAACTCGCCATCGCGTCGCCGCTGCTGGAAGCCTCCATTGACGGCGCCCACGGTGTCCTGCTGTCCATCCAAGGCGGCTCGGACCTTGGTCTGTTCGAAATCAACGAGGCCGCCCGGTTGGTCCAGGAAGTAGCCCACCCGGAAGCGAACATCATTTTCGGTGCCGTGATCGACGACGCCCTGGGTGACGAGGCCCGGGTCACCGTTATTGCTGCGGGATTCGACGATGTCAAAGCCACATCCCCGTCCATGGACCAGTCGCGTCCGGCGCAGAACCCGGTGCCCGCCGACCGTCCCGCTGCGCCCGCGGCGGCCCCGGCCAGCGCGCCCCAGCAGCATGCGACTGCCGGGGTTGGTGCAGCCAGCCTCAGTAACTGGGGGCAGCAGCGCCCCGCGGCACTGCCTGCCGATTCGGGCTTCGACGTGGACCTTCCGGCCGTCGTCGAGCCGGACCTCTCGGGCAACCGCTCGGACGACCTCGACGTTCCCGACTTCCTCAAGTAAGCGAGGGAGTTAACGCCCGGTGTTTTGGTGGCGCAGCGAAGTTCGTCCCGGTGTCTCTGTCGCTTTCACGGATGTGGGTGCCGGTAATCTGGCACTCCACGTGGGAGATGACCCGGAAAAGGTAGAAGAGCGTCGGCTCCGCTTGGAAGCAGCAGCCAATCCAGGCGGGGCACGGTTTCAGTACATGAACCAAGTCCATGGAAATCACGTCGCGGAAATTTCCGGATTTGGTCCGGGCCCCACGGCCGACGCCATGGTGACGGTGGCCGGAGCCACGGCGGCGCAGGCATTGGCCGTCATGGTTGCTGATTGCGTGCCCGTCGTTTTCGTGGGCGAGTCGGACCACTTGGAACCCATACTTGCCGTTGCCCATGCCGGACGTCCAGGGGTTGCCTCCGGCGTGGTCCCTGCGACCATCGAACACATGCGACGCAGCGGTGCCCGGACCATCGAAGCCTGGCTGGGTCCGTCGATCTGCGGAAAGTGTTACGAGGTACCCGAGGAACTTCGGGCTGATGTGGCCCGGACCGTTCCGGCCAGTTGGTCGCAGACGTCGTGGGGCACACCGGCGCTGGATCTCCCTGCGGCCGTTGGAGCGCAACTTTCGGAGCTTGGGGTGGCTGTCAAATACTCGGGCGCATGCACCTTGGAGAACGACGCCCTCTTCTCATACCGCCGGGATTCCCGGACCGGTCGATTCGCAGGTTTGGTGTGGACCCATGACTAGTTTTGGACCCGGCGACGCTGTTCCATCCCTGGCGACGGACCAGCGCAGTGCAGAGCTTGCGGTCCGTCTGGAGACCGTGACGCGGCGCATCGATGCGGCAACCCTCGCAGCGGGGCGAGCTGAGGGTCCCGGTTTGATTGTGGTGACCAAGTTCCATCCCGCTGCCGATGTCCGCCGCCTTGCAGCATTGGGGGTCCGCGATGTTGGCGAGAACCGCGACCAGGAAGCAGCCGCCAAAGCTGCGGAGCTGACCGATCTTGACCTTCGCTGGCACTTCATCGGCCAGCTCCAGGGCAACAAGGCCAAGTCGGTGGCCAAGTATGCAACCTCGGTCCAGTCCATTGACCGGATCCAGCTGGTGGGCGCCCTGGAAAAGTCAATTGCCCGTGAGCAGGACGCTACAGGCCGGGCAGCCCTTGAGTGCTACATCCAGGTCAGTTTGGATGACGACGCCGGAGCGCACCGGGGCGGTGCACGTCCCGGTGACGTCTCGGGCCTGGCTGACGCCATCGCGGAGGCCGCCGGTCTGGAACTAGCCGGACTGATGGCGGTGGCTCCCTTGGGAGCGGACCCCGAGGCCGCTTTCGAGAAGCTGGCCGGTATCTCCGCGGAACTTCGGGCGGTGCATCCCGAGGCGGCCGGCATCTCGGCGGGCATGAGCCAGGATCTTGAATCCGCGATTAAATTCGGAGCGACACACCTGAGAATCGGCTCCGATATTCTCGGTTCGCGTCCGCCTGTGGGGTAGCGTCAAAGTATTGGAATGACGGGCCGGGGTTCCAACTACGTCAAGTCATGGCGGCCCGCCTACTGCAGAAACGATAGGAGTGCACCATGGCTGGCGCTCTGCGCAAGACAATGATCTATCTTGGGCTCGCCGACGGCGATGAACACTACGAATCTGAGCAGGCCGTCGCGCACCACGAAGAAGAACGCCCCCAGTCGCAGGAACGGGAAGAGCGTCGTGCTCCTGCCCCCGTCCGGGAAGTTGTCCGTGAAATGCCCACAGTTGACGCCGAAGAGGAATACCGCGCACCCGTGACACCCATCAAGCGTGCGGCTTCCGGCCGCGAAGATGCCTCCGGCTTGAGGCAGATCACTACCGTCCATCCCCGTTCCTACAACGATGCGAAGCTCATTGGTGAGAGCTTTCGGGATGGCATCCCCGTCATCATGAACGTCACGGACATGGGGGAGGCGGATGCCAAGCGGCTGGTGGACTTCTCAGCCGGATTGGTCTTTGGCCTGCATGGCAGCATTGAACGGGTCACCAACAAGGTGTTCCTTCTGTCGCCGTCGTATGTTGAAGTCATCGGCGATGATAAGAAGGCCACCGAATCGCAGGCAAGCTTCTTCAACCAAAGCTGAGGGCGATCCTTGTTTTTAGATGCCAGGCGGGTCATCCCGCCTGGCATCTGTGTTGCAATAGTAGGGACCGATCGGCATTCCGGAACAAGTGGGAGATCTGAGCTAACTCGTGGGCATTGTTTTCGGCCTTATCTATATTGTGTTGCTGCTGTTTTTCATTGCTCTGATCATCAGGTTGATCTTTGAATGGGTGCAGATGTTTGCCCGCCAGTGGCGGCCCCGTGGTGTGGCTTTGGTAACAGCGCACGTGGTCTATTCGGTGACGGACCCGCCACTGAAACGCTTGCGGAGGCTCATACCCCCCTTGCAGCTGGGTGGAATCTCGCTGGACTTGGGGTTCCTGATCCTGATTATCGCCGTGAGCATCGGCATGCAGGTGACCGGCAACCTCGCCTAGCAGGAAGCGGAACCGGATGTCCTAATGGCCCGGGCCCGTAAATTCTCCAAATCAACACGATGGTGTTGAATTGGAGGAACAAGATGATATTTAGGTACCGTAGTTTTGAACGGCCGGAAGGCCTACTGACTAACTAGACCAACGAGGTGACCAGATGGCTTTGACGCCAGAAGACGTTGTCAACAAGCGCTTTCAGCCGACCAAGTTCCGCGAAGGCTACGACCAGGACGAGGTCGACGACTTCCTCGACGAGATCGTGGTTGAACTGCGTCGCCTGAACCAGGAGAACGACGAGCTCCGGAAGAAGCTCGGCGAAGCTGGTTCGGCCACGCCGGCGGCAACTGCAGCGGCTCCGGTCGTCGAGAAGGTTCCGGCCCCGGCCAAGGTGGACAAGGAAGCGGAAGCCAAGGCTGAAGCAGAAGCCAAGGCTGCCGAAGCTGCCAAGAAGAAGGAAGCAGAGCAGGCTTCCGCTGCGGCTGCTGCCGCTGAAGCTGCAAAGGCGCCGGCTCCCTCCGCCAACGCACACACGGCCTCGGCCGAGTCTGCCGCAGGCCTGCTGGCCATGGCCCAGCAGATGCACGACAAGCATGTGGCCGACGGCGCCCAGCAGAAGGAAAAGATCATTGCCGAGGCCCAGATCGAGGCCTCCAGCTTGGTCAACGACGCACAGGAGAAGTCCCGCAAGATCCTTGGGGCCCTCGAACAGCAGCGTTCCGTCCTTGAGCGCAAGGTTGAGCAGCTCCGGGGCTTCGAGCGCGACTACCGCTCCCGCCTGAAGGCCTACATCGAAGGACAGCTGCGCGACCTCGACGCCCGTGGTTCCGTTGCCGCCCCCGAAGTTGGCGAAGCAACCGCCGACGTTTAACAAGTATTCTGAAAGCCGGTGGCTGAGGACTCCTCGGCCACCGGCTTTTGCTGTTAAGGCCTTGGCAGCTCCCTGATGGTTCACGAATGAAAGCCTTATGACCGACCACACCACTGACGGCGCATCGCAGCCGGCTCCCACCGTCCAGCGTCAATGGCGTCCTGCCATGCTCTGGCTTTTTGCGGGCTTTGCCGTGTTTGCCTACACCTTTGACCAGCTCACCAAGCTCTGGGTTACCAGCACCATGACCGAGGGCGAACGGATTCCCGTGCTCCCGCCGCTCCTGCACTGGTACTACATCAGGAACTCGGGCGCCGCCTTCTCCATTGGCGAAAATGTCACGTGGATTTTCACGATCGTCATGGCGGGCGTTTCCGTCGCCATTCTCCTCCAGTTGCGCAAGCTGGGTTCGGCGTGGTGGGCGCTCTCGCTTGGGCTGCTGCTTGGCGGTGCACTGGGGAACCTCACTGACCGCCTCTTTCGTGAGCCGTCGTTCGCCATGGGGCACGTAGTGGACTTTATCCAGTTGCCCAATTTTGCGATCTTCAACATCGCCGACTCCGCGGTGGTGTCCGGCGTCGTTATTATCTGCCTCCTCACCTTGCGCGGCATCGGCATGGACGGCAAGCGGCACGCTGCGCAGCCGAAGCCCGCCAAGGGCGGGGCAGGGGAGCCTTCCGGTGAGTGACTTGGTGGTTATACCGGAGGAGCTGGCAGGCGTACGGGCAGACGCCGGCCTGGCAAGGTTGCTGGACATCTCCCGTTCCGCTGCGGCCCTGCTGATTGCAGAAGGACATGTCACCTGCGGGGGAGCGGCGCTTGGCAAGTCCGCGAAGCTCGTTGCCGGTGCCGTGCTGGATGTGGCGGTTCCCGAGCGTCGGGATCCCCTGGAAGTGGTGGAGGAAGTCGTGGAAGGCCTGAAGATCCTGCTGGATGACGAGGATTTCGTCGTCATCGACAAGCCGGTGGGGGTTGCGGCGCACCCCTCGCCAGGTTGGGTGGGCCCCACCGTGGTGGGTGGCCTGGCGGGCGCCGGCTACCGTATTTCCACCTCCGGGGCACCTGAACGTGCGGGCATCGTGCACAGGCTCGACGTCGGCACCTCCGGGGTGATGGTCGTGGCCAAGACAGAGCATGCCTATACGGTGCTGAAGCGCGCCTTCAAGGAACGCACGGTGGACAAGGTGTATCACGCCGTGGTCCAGGGTCTTCCGGATCCGTTGGAAGGAACCATCGACGCTCCCATCGGCCGCCATCCGGGGCACGACTGGCGCTTTGCAGTGGTGGAGGACGGCCGGCCTTCCGTGACCCACTATGAGGTGCTTGAGGCGTTCGGCAAAGCCACGCTGGTTGAAGTCCATCTGGAAACCGGACGCACCCATCAGATCCGTGTGCATTTTTCGGCCCTCCGCCATCCCTGCGCAGGTGACCTCACCTATGGTGCAGATCCGCGGCTCGCGGCTACCCTCGGCCTGACCAGGCAATGGCTGCACGCCCGTCAGTTGGGCTTCACCCATCCGCGCACGGGGGAGTGGACCCAGGTCACCAGCGCCTATCCTGCGGACCTGCAGTACGCCCTGGACCTGCTGGCCAGCGGCGCCGCCTGATCGCCCGGCTGCATGCGCCGGGTTGGTCCCACCTCCCAGCGGTGCCCGGGCCTGGACGGTAGACTGTCCGGGTGACTTCCAGCAATGATTCGTTCGTCCACCTGCACACCCACACCGAATACTCCATGCTGGATGGAGCGGCCCGGTTGGGTGAGCTGTTCGATGAAACGGAACGGCTGGGCATGCCGGCCCTGGCCACGACGGACCATGGCTACCTGTTCGGGGCCTTCGATTTTTGGCGCAAAGCCACGGACAAGGGCATCAAGCCAATCATCGGTGTTGAAGCCTATGTGACGCCGGGGACCGCCCGGGGGGACAAGGAACGCGTCCGCTGGGGTGAGGAAAGCCAGCGCAAGGACGACGTCTCCGGTGGTGGCTCCTACACGCACATGACCCTGCTGAGCTACAACAACGTGGGCATGCGAAACCTGTTCCGGGCGTCCTCGATCGCTTCTTTGGATTCGGTATTCGGCAAGTGGCCGCGCCTGGACCGTGAGCTGCTCAACACCTACTCGGAAGGGCTCATAGCCACGACGGGCTGCCCTTCGGGGGAGGTCCAGACCCGGCTGCGGCTGGGCCAATACCGTGAGGCCGTTGAGGCAGCTGCAGAGTTCCGGGACATCTTTGGCGCAGAGAACTATTTTTGCGAATTGATGGACCACGGCCTGGACATCGAGCGACGGGTCACGGGTGATCTCCTCCGCCTGGCCAAGGAACTGAAGCTTCCCCTCGTTGCCACCAATGACCTTCACTACACCCATGAGCATGATGCCAAGGCACACGAGGCACTGCTGGCCATCCAGTCAGGTTCCACGCTTCTGGAGCCCACCTACGACAATGGCGGCTCAAGGTTCGCGTTCTCCGGCAGCGGCTACTACCTGAAGTCGCCGCAGGAAATGCGGGAACTCTTCCGTGACCACCCTGATGCTTGCGACAACACCCTCCTGATCGCCGAACGTTGTGAAGTGTCCTTCAACACGGACGCCAACTTCATGCCGAGGTTTCCCTGCCCGCCCGGCGAAGACGAGACGTCGTGGCTGGTGAAGGAAGTGGACAAGGGCCTCGCGTACCGCTACCCGCAGGGCATACCGGACAACGTCCGCAAGCAGGCCGACTACGAACTCGAAGTCATTACCTCCATGGGTTTCCCCGGCTACTTCCTGGTGGTTGCCGACTTCATCAACTGGGCCAAGAACAATGGAATCAGGGTGGGTCCCGGCCGTGGTTCCGGCGCCGGCTCCATGGTGGCCTACGCCATGCGTATTACGGACCTCGATCCGCTGCGGCACGGATTGATTTTCGAACGCTTCCTCAACCCGGACCGTGTGTCGATGCCCGACTTCGACGTCGACTTCGATGATCGGCGCCGTTCCGAAGTCATCGACTACGTGACCAGGAAGTACGGCGACGAGCGCGTTGCGATGATCGTCACGTACGGCACCATCAAGACCAAGCAGGCGTTGAAGGACTCTTCGCGCGTACTCGGCTACCCGTTCAGCATGGGTGAGCAACTGACCAAGGCGCTCCCGCCTGCTGTCATGGCCAAGGACATCCCGCTTTCGGATATCCAGAACCCCGAAGCGAAGCGTTACGGCGAAGCGGGCGATTTCCGCCAATTGGTGGCCACGGATCCGGAAGCTGCCAAGGTCTTCGAAACGGCCCTGGGCATTGAGGGACTGAAGCGTCAGTGGGGCGTCCATGCCGCCGGCGTCATCATGTCTTCTGACCCCATCATCGACGTCATTCCCATCATGCGCCGTTTCCAGGACGGCCAGGTCATTACCCAGTTCGACTATCCGACGTCCGAGGGTCTTGGCCTGATCAAGATGGACTTCCTGGGCCTCCGAAACCTGACGATCATTTCGGATGCCCTCGAGAACATCAAGATGAACCGGGACATCGACCTCGACCTCGAAAACCTCGAACTCGATGACGCGGCCTCCTACGAGCTGTTGGCCCGCGGCGATACCTTGGGCGTCTTCCAGCTCGACGGCGGCCCCATGCGTTCGCTGCTCAAGCTCATGAAGCCGGACAACTTCGAAGACATTTCCGCCGTGCTTGCGCTGTACCGCCCTGGTCCGATGGGCGCCAACGCGCACACAGACTACGCGCTCCGCAAAAACGGGATCCAGGACGTCATCCCGATCCACCCGGAACTTGCAGAGCCGCTGCAAGACATCCTGGGTGGCACGTTCGGCCTGATCGTCTACCAGGAACAGGTTATGGCTGTGGCCCAGAAGCTGGCCGGATACTCGCTTGGCCAGGCTGACATCCTGCGCCGCGCGATGGGCAAGAAGAAGAAGTCGGAGCTGGACAAGCAGTTCGCCGGCTTCTCGCAGGGCATGCAGGACAATGGCTATTCCCAGGAAGCGGTCAAGACGCTGTGGGACATCCTCCTGCCGTTCTCCGACTACGCCTTCAACAAGGCGCACTCGGCCGCCTATGGAGTGATCTCCTACTGGACGTCCTATCTCAAGGCCCACTACGCGCCCGAATACATGGCTGCCCTCTTGACGTCGGTGGGTGACGACAAGGACAAGTCGGCCATCTACCTCAACGAGTGCCGGCGCATGGGCATCACGGTCCTGCCGCCGGACGTCAACGAGTCCTCCCTCAACTTCACCCCGGTGGGCACAGACATCCGCTTCGGTATGGGGGCCATCCGCAACGTGGGCGTGAACGTCGTGGAAGCCATGGTTTCAGCCCGCGCAACGGAGGGCGCGTACACCTCATTCAAGGACTTCCTGATGAAGGTCCCCGCGATCGTGTGCAACAAGCGCACCATTGAGTCCCTGATCAAAGCAGGAGCTTTCGACTCGCTGGGACACCACCGACGCGCGTTGGCCATGATCCACGAAGAAGCCATCGACTCCGTCATTACGCTCAAGCGCAACGAAGCGATCGGACAATTCGACCTTTTCGCCGGTTTCGAGGACCAGGAACCTGAAGCTTCGCTCAGCACGGAGATTCCGGACCTTCCCGAATGGGAGAAGAAGGACAAGCTATCCTTTGAACGCGACATGCTGGGACTCTACGTTTCGGACCATCCCCTGCAAGGCCTGGAAGGTGTCCTGAGCCAGCACGCGGAAATGTCCATCACGTCGATCATTGCCGAAGACGGACCGCACGACGGCGCCATCGTCACCATTGCGGGCATGATCACCTCGCTCAGCCGGCGCATCGCGAAGGCCAGCGGCAACGCGTACGCCCGGGCAGAAATCGAGGACCTCGGTGGCTCGATGGAAGTGATGTTCTTCGGGCAGGTCTACGGACCCATCGCTTCCGTCCTTGCGGAGGACCTGATCGTGGTGGTCAAGGGGAGGCTGCAGCGCCGGGACGACGGCGCAGTCACGTTGAACTGCATGGAATTGTCCGTGCCCGATTTGAGCGAGAGCGTCAACGGACCCGTGATCATCACCATTCCGACGTTCAAGGCAACTGAGACGGTGGTGACGGACCTGCGCGATGTCCTTCGGACCCACAGGGGCAACTCGGAGGTCCGGCTTAAACTCATGGGTGACACCAAAGTGGAGGTCATGGGGCTCCCGGTGCACATGCGCGTCAATCCCAGCCCGTCGCTCTTTGGAGACCTGAAGGTCCTGCTTGGCCCGGCCTGCTTGGACAACTAAGGCCGGAGTCCCGACTGCTAGATTTCGTAGTCCAACGGGGCCGGCTTGCTGTAGCTCCCACTGTGGTACAGCAGTGGCGTGCCGTCGTCGCCCACCTGGCCGTCCACCACCTCTACTACCACCACGGCGTTGTTTTCGAAGGACAGCCGCATCTGGATCTTTCCCACGAGCCAGCCCGTAACGTCCTTGAGGATGGGTACGTCATGCGGACCGGGCTCCCAGTGGTCTCCTTCGAAACGGTCCCGCGTGCGGGCGAAACGGTCTGCGAGGGCCTGGTTTTCCAGGCCGAGCATGTGGACTCCGATGTAATTGGCGTTGGCCACGGCTGGCCATGAACTGGAGCTACGGGCCATGTTGAAGGTAAAGCGGGGTGGCTCGGCGGACAACGAGGCTACGGATGTCGCGGTGAAACCGAAAGGCTTGCCGTTGAGGTTCGCAGTAATGATGGCCACGCCCGCTGCATGGCGGCGAAACATTTCCCTGAAGGTCTGTTCGAAACCCGGTGTTGCACTTGCCACTGTGGTCTTGTCTCCTGCGCTGGGGCTGGGCTGGCGTCTTCCATCAGGGTATGCCTCATGAGGATGACGTTGCGTATTTTGTTGAGCCCGCGTGAACCTTTGTTAATCTGAGTTGCATGACCGAGCCCGCAGTCCACGTTCCTGATGACACCGAGACAGTTCCCCTCCGACGTACGTGGCGTTCACGGGACCTGCTGTGGCTCGCCGTTCCCGGAGCGTCGGGCCTGGTTGTGGGCCTGCTGTGGTGGATCCTCGCGCCGGGTGGGTTGAACCTGGTGTCCGGCAATCCTGCCTTGGCCAATCCTTCCAATCCGGACTCATGGCTGCCGAGGGACTTGGTTCTTGCGGCCCTCTCGCTCATTGGCGGCTGTGTAGTTGGCCTGGCACTCGACGGCAAACTGCAGGGACCAGCAGCCGGACGTCGTCTGGGACTGGCGTTGGCCGGCGGCGCCGTGGGCGCTGGACTGGCTTGGTTGTTTGGCCTCCTCGCCGCCTCGCTGTGGGGTCCCGCCCCGGATCCTTCGCTGGGTCCCGAGTACGGATTCACGCTCCGCTCCTATGCTGTTCTGTTGCTGTGGCCTGGCGCCACCGCCTTCGTGACGTTCGTCCTTGCCTTGTTCGGGGTTCTTTCGGGCAAGCCCGTAAAATAGCCTGGTGACCATTCCTTCGGATACTTCTGCCCCTGCCATTGATTCCCTGAACTTCCGCAGCATCGATTTCCGCGGCCGCCACCTTTCGTTGGCCGAATTGCGGGCTGCCGTTCCCAGGGCGCAGCATCAGACGCTGGCTGATGCGGAGCACAAGGTCCTGGACATCATCGCTGACGTGCGAAGCCGCGGCTTTGCCGCGCTGGGCGACTTGGCGCGCAATTTCGACGGCGTCGAGCAGTCCCATCCGCGGGTGCCGGCCGAGGCGATCGCCAAGGCCCTGGACGAGCTGGACCCGCGCGTCCGCGCCGCCTTGGAGGAATCCATCCACCGAGCCCGGCAATTTGCCGAGCGGCAGCGTCCCGCCAACGTCGATGTGAGCCTCGCTGATGGCGCCGTGGTGAGCCAGAACTGGATACCCGTGGGACGCGTCGGCCTGTACGTCCCGGGCGGGCTTGCCCCGCTGGCGTCCTCGGTGATCATGAACGTCGTACCGGCCGTCGCCGCGGGGGTAGAGTCCATTGCCTTGGCTTCTCCGCCCCAGAAGGACTTCGGCGGCCTTCCGCACCCGACCATCCTGGCGGCCGCGTCGCTGCTGGGCATCGACGAGGTTTATGCGATTGGCGGAGCGCAGGCCATTGTCTCCTTTGCCTACGGCATCCCCGGCAGCGGCGGGGAACTGCCCATCGAGCCGGTCGACGTCGTGACAGGGCCGGGCAACATTTTCGTGGCCACTGCCAAGCGTCTGGTCAAGGGAGTGGTGGGCATCGATTCCGAGGCGGGCACCACCGAGATCGCGATCCTTGCCGATTCGAGCGCCCAGGCGCCGCTCGTGGCTGCCGACCTCATCAGCCAGGCCGAGCACGACCCCAAAGCAGCTTCAGTGTTGGTGACGGACTCGCCTGAACTGGCCGACGCCGTCGTAGTGGAACTTGGCCGCCAGGCCGCCGCGACAAAGCACAGCGGGCGCGTGTTCGAGGCACTTTCGGGACCGCAGTCCGGGGTTGTGCTCGTGGACGACATTGAGCAGGGTATCGCCGTATGCAACGCCTATGCCGCCGAGCACTTGGAGATCATGACTATCGACGCGCCGGCAGTCGCCGGACGCATCCGGAACGCCGGCGCCATCTTCGTGGGGGACTACAGCCCTGTGAGCCTCGGCGATTACTGCGCCGGCTCCAACCATGTGTTGCCCACCAGCGGCACGGCTGCCTTCTCTTCGGGGCTCAACGTCACGACGTTCCTTCGGGCGGTCCAAATCATCAACTATGACCGTGCGGCACTGGAACAGGTCAGCAGCCACATCGTCAGCCTGTCTGGTGCCGAGGATCTTCCGGGGCATGGAGAGGCCGTGAAGATCCGCTTCGCGTAGGGTCGGCAACCACTACATATACGGGTGGGCACCACTACATATAGTAATTACACGCTTGTCATTAGGGTGCACCCGAACGTAAACTGGTGCCGGAAGTGAAACTTCCGGCACCTTTGCGTTCCCCTGCAGCGGGTGCCAAGTAACGGAACCGATCAGGGAGGCCCAACGTGTACTGTCCGTTCTGCCGGAATCCTGATTCACGAGTTGTTGACAGCCGCATGGCCGACGACGGGTCTTCCATTCGCCGCAGGCGCCAGTGCCCCGAGTGTGGCAGGCGTTTCACCACCGTGGAAACCACCAGCTTGTCCGTCATCAAGCGTTCGGGAGTTGGCGAACCGTTCAGCCGCATCAAGGTGATCAGCGGTGTCCGGAAAGCGTGCCAAGGCCGCCCCGTCACCGAGGACGATCTCGCGATGCTCGCTCAAGAGGTGGAAGAGAACATCCGTTCGTCCGGGGCAGCGGAAATCGACGCCCACGAGGTAGGCCTGGCCATTCTTGGACCCCTCCGCAAGTTGGATGAAGTGGCCTACCTGAGGTTTGCCAGCGTGTACCAGGCGTTCGAATCCTTGGAAGACTTCGAGTCGGCCATCTCTTTGCTCCGCCATGAAGCCGAAGGGCATGCAAAGTCTGCCGCCAAGGGTGCGAAAGGTTCTGAGAAGAGCCAACTCTGACTCCGGTGGTGGCAGCGGAGGGGAAGCCGCAGCCACCACCGGCACCATATCCGGACCAGGTGGTTGCCGGGTATGGTGCCGGAAGGCACGTGTTGGCTTACTTGGCCAGATTATGGTGCAGGGCAACCTCAAGGGCCGCGCCCACGATCCCGGCATCGTTCTTCAACTTTGCCGTAACGATGTCCGTGCGGAGATCCAAGTGCGGGAAGTACTCGTCGGACCGCTTGGAGATGCCTCCTCCGATAATGAAGAGCTCGGGCGAGAACAGGAATTCGACGTGCTGCAGGTAGCGGTTGAGGAGGACACCGTACTCGTCCCAGCTCAGGCCGTCGCGTTCCCGCGCCACCGCTGATGCCTTCGTTTCGGCGTCGAAGCCGTCCACTTCCAGGTGCCCGAGTTCGGCATTGGGAACAAGTTGGCCGTTAAAGATGAACGCCGAGCCGATGCCGGTGCCGAGGGTGATGACCAGGACCGTGCCGTCAACGCCCTCGCCTGCACCGTAGCGGGCCTCCGCAAGGCCGGCGGCGTCGGCGTCGTTGATGACCTCGACCGGGCGACCCAGCCGCTCAGTGAACTTCTTGTCGATGTCTGTCTCAAGCCAGGACTTGTCCACGTTGGCGGCTGAGTGGACCACGCCGTGCTGGATGATCCCCGGGAAAGTCACGCCCACCGGGGAGTCCGCCGCGGGTGCGTCAGGGCGCTTGGAGAGTTCTTCCACGATTTCGGCCACTACCTCGGCCACGGCTTCGGGCGTGGCAGGCTGCGGCGTGGGGACCCGGAAGCGGTCGCCGATCAGTTTGCCCTTTTTGAGGTCGACGATGCCGCCCTTGATACCGGTGCCGCCGATGTCGATTCCGATCAGCGGAGCGTTCTTGTGGGTCTTCTCATCCTTTTTGGACAATTCATTTCCGTTCATGGCAGGAGCTGGACATGCCGCAGCAGGGGCTGCGAGGACCTTCCGAAGTGCTCAGGGAAGGGTAAGGATTTCCGCGCCGGTCTCTGTGACCAGCAGGGTGTGTTCGAATTGGGCCGTGCGTTTGTGGTCCCTCGTGACGACTGTCCAGTCGTCGGCCCACATGTCCCAATCGATGGTGCCGAGCGTCAGCATGGGCTCGATGGTGAAGACCATGCCGGATTCGATCACCGTGTTGTAGGCCGGAGCGGCGTCGTAGTGCGGAATGATGAGGCCCGTATGGAAGGCCTCTCCGACGCCGTGACCGGTGAAGTCCCGGACCACGCCATAGCCGAACCGCTTGGCGTACGACTCGATGGCGCGGCCGATGACATTGATTTCGCGGCCGGGGGCCACGGCCTTGATGGCCCGGTTGAGCGACTCCTGCGTGCGCTCAACCAGCAAACGGGACTCTTCGTCCACGTCGCCAACCAGGAAAGTGTAATTGGTGTCCCCATGGACCCCGTTGATGAAAGCCGTGATGTCGATATTGAGGATGTCGCCGTCCTGGACGACGGTGGAGTCCGGGATGCCATGGCAGATGACCTCGTTCAAGGAGGAACACAAGGATTTGGGAAAGCCCCGGTAGCCCAGCGTCGAAGGATAGGCGTTGTGGTCCAGGAGGAATTCGTGACCGACCCTGTCCAGCAGGTCCGTCGTCACGCCGGGCTGGATGTGTTTGCCGACCTCAACGATGGCCTGGGCGGCGATCTTGCCTGCGATGCGTATCTTCTCGATGGTCTCAGCAGACTTGACTTCAGAGCCCGTGAATTTGGCAGGTGCCTTCTTGCCCACATACTCGGGACGTGCGATGGACCCGGGAACCGGCAGTTCAGGACTGATGGTTCCCGGTGTGAGCGTGCCGATGGGTGCGGTGGAGACTGGAGAAGGCATAGATTGATCATATAAGGCGGGCACGAGACGCAAGTAACAATGCGTGCCTGTTCCGGGAGAGCCCGCGGACGTTACGCGACGGACGGTCCACAGATGGAGGAGGAGACGTGACGGAGTACTGGTACAACGTCAAGACGCACCAGATCGAAGAGGACGCAATGTCCGATTGGACCCAGCTCATCGGCCCCTACAAAACCAGGGAAGAAGCCGAACACGCACTGGAGAAGGTCAAGCAGCGCAATGAAGCCTGGGACGCCCAGGACGACGATTAGAAGGAATGCTCCGGGCCGGGGAACTGTCCGGACCTGACGTCGGCTCCGTATGCGGCTGCCGCATCGCTCAGCGTAGTGCGGAGATCGGCATACTGCTTGACGAACTTCGCCATCTTCCCACCCCGCAATCCGGCCATGTCCTGCCAAACCAGGACTTGGCCGGTGGTGCTCTTGCCCGCTCCAATGCCGACCGTTGGGACGCGGAGAGCTGCGTCAACGGCCGCTGCGGTGTCTGCGGGAACCATCTCCATGAGCACGCTGAAGGCGCCGGCATCCTGCAGCGCGACTGCGTCATCGATCAGGCGCCGGGCGTCATCGCCGCGGCCCTGGACCCGGTAACCGCCCAGGGAGTGTTCGCTCTGCGGTGTGAAGCCAATGTGGGCCATGACGGGAATACCCGCCTGGACCATGGCACGCACCGTTTCCGCGTAGTAGGCGGTCCCTTCGATTTTGACGGCGTGGGCCAGGCCCTCCTTCATGAAGCGGACCCCCGTCTCCACAGCTTGCCCCGGGGAGACCTCGTAGCTGCCGAAGGGCAGGTCGGCAACAATCAGGGCGCGCTTGGCTGAGCGGCTGACGGCGCGGCAAAGCGGCAGGAGTTCATCGACGGTGACCGGGAGGCTGGTTTCGTTGCCGAAAACGTTGTTGGAAGCCGAATCGCCCACGAGCAGGACTTCGATGCCCGCTTGGTCGAAAATCTCCGCCGTGTACTGCTCATAGGCGGTGAGCATGGCAAAGTGTTCGCCGTTGTCCTTGGCCTGCTGAAGGTGATGGATGCGCACCTTGCCTGTGGGCTTTTTGGCACCCGTCGACAATTCCGGGCCCGTAGCGGCTGGTCCCGAGCCATAGGGCGCGGGAACTTCGGCGGGCGTGCTGGACTCAGGAAGGTTGCTTGGGGCCATGGATAGAGCCTAAGCCGTGCCGACGGCGGCTGCCAGCAGTGTGCCAAGCGTCACCATTTGTAAACGCTGTGTTACGCGAGGGCCCCGCGGCGGCATTCGCCCCGAATGCTTAGTAGAGTGAAGGCTGAGCTGCCGCGCCTTCCTCACGGAATGGTGCGGCGTGGATACCGACCGGAAAAGAGGCCTCAATGGACCGCCAGCAAGAGTTCGTTCTGCGGACGATCGAAGAGCGTGACGTGCGCTTCGTACGCTTGTGGTTCACCGACGTCGTGGGTTCCTTGAAATCAGTGGCTCTCGCGCCCGCAGAGGTTGAGGGTGCTTTTGAGGAAGGCCTCGGATTCGACGGTTCCGCCATCGAGGGCCTGGCCCGTGTTTTCGAATCGGACATGCTGGCCCAGCCGGACCCGTCGACCTTCCAGATTCTTCCGTGGCGCGGCGAGACCGAGCAGACGTCCAGGATGTTCTGCGACGTGTTGACGCCGGACGGTGAACCTTCTGCCGCCGATCCCCGCAACGTCCTGAAGCGCACCTTGGCCAAAGCCGCGGACATGGGCTTCACCTGCTACACGCATCCGGAGATTGAGTTCTACCTCCTGAAGTCCAAGGACCTTGGCCCGGATGGCGCCCCGGTCCCCGTGGACGAGGGCGGCTACTTCGACCATGTGCCTGGCGGCGTCGCCCAGGACTTCCGCCGTACGGCCGTCACCATGCTGGAGTCGGTAGGCATCTCGGTGGAGTTCAGCCACCACGAAGGGGGCCCCGGCCAGAACGAAATCGATCTCCGGTACGCCGATGCACTGCAGACTGCGGACAACATCATGACTTTCCGCACCGTGATCAAGGAAGTGGCCCTGCAGCAGGGTACGTACGCCACCTTCATGCCCAAGCCGTTCACGGACCACCCGGGCTCGGGCATGCACACGCACTTCTCACTCTTCGAGGGCGACACCAATGCGTTCTTCGAGGCCGGAGCGGAATTCCAGCTGTCAAAGACTGCCCGGCAGTTCATCGCCGGCATCCTCAAGCATGCTCCCGAGTTCACGGCAGTGACCAACCAGTTCGTGAATTCCTACAAGCGTCTGTGGGGTGGCGGGGAAGCCCCGAGCTACCTCAGCTGGGGACACAACAACCGCTCCGCGCTGGTGCGTGTGCCGCTCTACAAGCCGGGCAAGGGGCAGTCGGCGCGCATCGAGTACCGCGGCATCGACTCCGCCACAAACCCCTACCTGGCCTACGCTGTCCTGTTGGGCGCCGGCCTGAAGGGCATCGAGGAAGGCTACGAACTCCCGGCCGCGGCGGAAGACGACGTGTGGTCGCTGACTACCGCTGAGCGCAAGGCGATGGGGCACGCACCCTTGCCGGCCAGCCTCCATGACGCCATCCGTGCCATGGAAGAGTCGGAACTCGTGGCCCAGATCCTGGGCGAACAGGTCTTTGAACACTTCCTGCGCAACAAGCGCGCGGAATGGCAGGACTACCGTCTGCAGGTCACCCCTTACGAACTGCAGCGCAACCTCGGCATTCTCTAGGCGCCGCAATGAGCCTTGCACGCCGGCTCATCTCGGCTGGATTCAGTGACCTGGAGAAGGGCGAGCGGTTCCTTGCTGCCCCGGAGCTCGAGGGGATAGAGCAGGACGCACTGTTCAGCGGCCTTTCGTTGGCTGCAAGCCCGGATACCGCCCTGCAGTCGTTGGTACGGCTCATCGAGAAGCATCCGGGGCTGAAAACGCTGGTCGCGGCGGACCCCGATACCAGCGAGCCGATGTACCGGTTGCTGGGAGCCTCGGAAGCGTTGGGTGAGTTCCTCATGCGCAGGCCGGAGCATCTGGATGTGTTCAACACCAAGGCCAGCCCGGAGCCGCTCTCGGCGTCCAGCGAAGAACTTCGTTCACTCCTGCTGCGGTCCGTCAAAGCAGAGCCGGGTGCAGTTCGTCCTGTCGCCGCCCTGACAGGCCTTCCCGCGTACACGGCCCTGCGGACGGCGTACCGACGGGGCCTGACCGAGCTTGCCATCAAGGATCTTTGCGCGGCGTCGCCGCAGGATTTCATGCCGGCCGTCGGGGCCGAGCTGGCGGACCTCGCCGGTGCAGCCATCGAGGCGGCCTTGGCCGTCTCCCGGGCCGAAGCGACAGGACAGTTTGACGCTGCGGAGGTTGCCGGCGTCGGGCTTGCCGTCATCGGCATGGGCAAATGTGGTGCCCGCGAGCTGAACTACATTTCCGACGTCGACGTCATCTACGTTATTGAGGCGGGAGAGTTGGATGACGCTCGTGCTGCGACCATTGGAACCGCTTTGGCGTCGGGCATTTCCCGGGCGATTTCTTCCTTTGCCCCCGAACCTGGGTTGTGGGAAGTGGATGCAAACTTGCGTCCCGAAGGAAAGTCGGGTCCGTTGGTACGGACCCTCGCTTCGCACCTGAGCTACTACGCCAGATGGGCTGAAAGCTGGGAATTCCAAGCACTCCTCAAGGCCCGGACCATTGCCGGCGACCGGGAATTGGGCCAGCGCTACGAGGAAGCCGTGGAGCCGCTTGTCTGGGCTTCAGCGGGCCGCGAAGGATTTGTGGAATCCGTCCAGGCCATGCGGCGGCGCGTAACAGACCACATTCCTGCCGCGGAGGAGCAGCGCCAAATCAAGCTGGGCCGTGGTGGGCTCCGGGACGTGGAATTTACCGTCCAGCTCCTGCAACTGGTCCACGGTAAGTCGGACGAGACCCTTCGGTGCCGTGACACAACCTCCGCGATCGCCGCGTTGTCCGCGGGAGGGTACATTGGGCGGGTCGACGCTGCAGCCTTCGACAACGCGTACCGGTACCTTCGCGTCCTTGAACACCGGATCCAGTTGTTCCAACTTCGCCGCACCCACCTCATGCCTGTGGCCGAGGACGCCCAGCGCTTCCTGGCCAAAGCCGTCCTGGGACCGTTCTCGCTTGAGCGACCGCATCCGGACCAACTGATCGGCGCATGGCAGAAGACCAAACGGGCAGTCCGTGATTTGCATGAGCGGATCTTCTACCGCCCTCTGCTCAACACGGCGGCGAAACTCAGCACCGAGGATGCCAGGCTCAGCCCGGAAGCAGCCCAGGGACGGCTCGCTGCCCTGGGCTATCTTGATCCCCAGGGTGCCATGCGCCACATCGAAGCCCTGACAGCCGGGGTCAGCCGTCGAGCGGCCTTGCAGCGCCAGCTGCTTCCTATCCTTCTTGGATGGCTGGCCGAGGGCGTGGATCCCGACGCCGGCCTGCTGGCTTTCCGGCGGGTGAGTGAGGCCTTGGGGACCACCCACTGGTACTTGGGACTCCTTAGGGATTCCCAGGCTGCGGCGGAACGCCTGTGCCAAGTACTGGCGAACTCGCGCCTGATCTCGGACCTGCTGGAGGTATCGCCGGAATCGGTGGCTTGGCTGGGAAGTGACAAGGAGCTGGCTCCGATCCCGTTCGCGGCGCAGTGGCAGGAGATCCAATCCAAGCTCTCGAGGCATCCGGACCCGGAAAGTGCCATGCGCCTCATCCGACTGATCCGGCGTCGCGAAATCCTGCGTACGGCCATCGCGGACAGCGCGGGGTTGTTGGACCAGGACGCTGTTGGTCTGGCCCTGGCTGAAACGGACCGCGCAGCGGTATTGGGCGCCCTGCATGTGGCGGAAGCAGCAATCTCCGACGCGGGGCCCCTGAAGACCGATGTCCTGGTGGTGGCCATGGGCCGCCAAGGCGGGCGCGAGATTGGCTACGGATCGGACGCCGACGTCATGTACGTGCACCGGGCCCGGCCCGGGTTCACCGACGCTGAAGCGCAGGAACAGGCGACGGCGATCGTCGCGAAAATCTCGAGCCTCCTGACCCAGCCGCTTAAGCCGGCCATCATGGCCGAGAGGGTGCTGCAGGTGGATGCCGATCTCCGGCCGGAGGGCAAGAACGGTGCCATGGTCCGGTCCTTGGAATCATATGCCGAGTATTACCGGCGGTGGTCCTTGATCTGGGAAGCCCAAGCGCTTCTGCGCGCCCGGCCCATGGCTGGATCGGACGAACTGGGCGCGGACTTCATCCGGCTGATCGACCCCATCAGGTACCCGAATGAACTGTCCGAGCAGGATGTACGGGAGATCCGGCGCGTTAAAGCACGGGTGGAATCCGAGCGGCTTCCACGGGGCGCCGATCCTGCCCGCCACGTGAAGCTTGGCCGGGGTGGCCTGAGCGATGTCGAGTGGCTCGTGCAGCTGATCCAGCTCCAGCATGCAGGCAAGCATCCGGAGCTCCGTACCACGTCGACCCTTGAGGCGCTTGCCGCCGCCGAAGAGCTCGCCTTGATAGGAAAGGGCGACGCTGGCCTGCTGCGTCAGGCATGGAAACTGGCCAGCCGCATACGGTCGGCAAATGTCATCGTGACGGGCCGAGCGTCCGACCTGTTGCCGTCCTCGCGCCGCGATCTTGAGGCCGTGGCCCGCTGGTGCGGCTATGAGCCCGGTACTGCCGGCCGGTTCGAAGAAGACTACTTGCGCTTGAGCCGACGTGCCCGGAGTGTTTTCGAGAAGGAGTTCTACGGAACCTGAGCTGCCAGGGCTTCCCTGGTGTGCCGGAGGATGGACACTACGGGTGCCCCGGGAACCAGAGCGCCGTCCATCACGAAGCCTTCTTCACGTTGGCCCAGGGCGTCGACCATCAGCCCGCGCCATTTTCGAAGCTCCTCGCCGTGTGCAGCGTCGGAGGCCAGGTTCCGGCGTTCCTGGGGGTCGTCGTGAAGGTTGAACAGCTCTTCCGTGCCCTTGCCGGAGCCCCAAATGTATTTGTGGTGGCCGTCGGTCAGCCAGTGCAGGTTTTGGCCCCAGTAGACGTGTTCACCGTGCAAATGCTTGCGCACGGCTGCCGTGCCCTCGCCGCGGACAAGATGCGCCAGGGATTTGCCGTCCACGCTGTCCGGGATGGGCAATCCAGCCAAGTCCAGCAGGGTGGGCATCAGGTCCCGCAGTTCCACTACGTGGTCCACCACCGCGCCCCGTGCGGAGTCGGGGGCACTTGGGGCATCGGCGATGATGAATGGGATCCGGGCAGACCCCTCGTAGGGCACGGCCTTCCTGAACATGTGGTGATCACCCATCATTTCGCCGTGATCGCTGGTGAAAGCGATGACGGTGTTGTCCAGCAGGCCGAAGTCCGCCAGCGACTCCTTGACGCGGTTGACCTGCAGATCGATCTGGGCCATGAGGCCGTAATAGCCGGCCCGGGCCCGGTGGACGACGCGATCCGGAAGGTGACCATGGCTTGCCTGGTAGTCGCCATCGGCACGGTGGTCCTCCCAGTGCTGCTCCCAGTCGCCCTCTACGGCCTCGTAGGGCGGAATGTCGAGGTACTGCTCGAAAGCCCACGACGGCGGGTCGTAGGGTGGGTGCGGACGGTGGAAGGACAGGTAGAGGAAGAACGGCTTCACAGGGTCACGCCTTTGCATCCATTCGATGGCCTGCGTGCCGATCCAGTGCGTGGGATGCAGGTGCTCCGGCTTGTCCCAGGGGCGGGCGACCACAGAGTTGCAATTGACGCCATGATCGAAGTAATCGGCGTCCGGCGCCACCCCGGGTTGCCTGCGGAGCCAGGGAACGTAGTCGTCGAACAGGGCAAAGTGCTGCCGGTGTTCCCTGCGCGCGTGGTGCAGGTAGCCGTCATGGAGGATGACATCGTCGAATCCCAACCTTGAGCGCTCAGGCCAGACGTGCATCTTGCCGATGGCCTGGGTATGGTAACCGGCATTCCTGAACTCGGATTGAATGGTCACAGGGTGCGCTGCATGGAACGGGACGCCGTCGTTGTATCCCAACCGGCCGTGCCGTTCCTGGGATTGTCCCGTAAAGAGGGCGGCGCGGGCGGGCACGCAGGACGGAGTCGCCGAGTATCCTTTGGAGAACCGCACGCCATTCCGGGCCAGTTCATCGAGGTGTGGGGTTTCCAAAGAGGGATGGCCATCAGCCGAGAGGCAGTCTCCCCGCCATTCATCGACGCAGATCAGAATGACGTTCGGCTGGCCCATGGGCGAGGTTCCTTAGGTGGAAGGGTGGTTGGATCCACCCTAACCGGGAATGGGCCGAGAGTGCGGGAATGTGACGGAAAGAAGGTGTTTGTGAGCTATAAGAATCAGGTCGGGTTCCAGTCCGTGTGGCTCATACCCCTTAAAACCCTGGACGAGGACGCGCGCGCCATCAAACTCGGCGACATTGCGGAGGTGGGTATTCTGCCCGCCCAGGGCGAATTCGTAGGAGATCCACTGCGCATGATGCTTATTGCCCTTGAGGATCCCTCCCGCTTTCCGTTCGCCATTGAATCCGGGGGAGCGGTGGTTGGCGTGTTGACCCTCCAATCCGGCGCGGCCTCCCTTGCTGGTTGGCGGGATGATTCCTCGGCCTGGTTGTTGAGGGGATTCGCCATTGATTCGGCAAGCCAAGGCAGGGGGCTTGGGCAGCTGGCTGCGGCAGCGGCGGTGGATGAAGCACGAAAGCTGACGGCAAAGCTGGAAGGCGGGGAGGCCGGCGTCGTGCTTTCCGTCAACGAGCGCAATCCGGCCGCGAGGGCGGCGTACGCGAAAGCCGGCTTTGACGATGCCGGACGCTATCTGGGTGGCAGTTCCGGGCCGCAACGCATTATGTTCAGGTCTTTTGCTTGACCTGCCCGCGTCAACTTTTGTTGACGCGCATCACGTCGTCAACTATGGTTGACGTCATGGAGGTGGATCGGATGAAAACACTGGTTGGATCGATGGATGGCATGGGACCTGCGGAAGCGCTCTATGCCGTAGCGGAACTGCATAAGGAAGTGGGCAGGGCCGAGGCCTCGCTGGTTCGGGCGGCCCGTCAGGCCGGATTGTCGTGGGAGGCAATTGCCCTGTGCCTGGGAGTGACCAAGCAAGCGGTGCACAAGAAATACGGCAAGCAGTAAGAGGGTGCCCGAAGCCCTGTTCGATGGCGGGTGTTTGCCCTAGGATTCATCCCGTGACGGTGAGGCTCGACGCGGACGGCGCGTCTTTTTCGGATGCTGCCTGCTTTCGTTGCGCCCAGGCCGGTCCGCACTGGGCTTCGCGGCATGCAACTCCGGGACACTATGCCTGCCGGCGTTGTTTTGCCACCTTTCTGGACGAGGAATCCGTGGCAGGCGACGCCGGGCTTCCGGGGCTGGGCGTCGCTGGCGCCCACGGCATGGGCTTTCTGGAAAGCAAGTAGTTTTCCCTTGACCAAGTAGTCGCCCCGGGCAGGTGGCGAAAAGACGAGTACACGCTACTCGTGTCCCGGCCTCGCGCGGTCGGCACCATTGACGCTATGACAGCCTATGTAGTTGAAACAGGAGCACTGATTCACCGCTGCCAATGCTGCGGTGAGGAAACCGACAGGGTGTTCTGCGAGGAATGCGCGGCACCCGAGCAACCTGGGAAGTCCCCTGCTGCCGAGCACTGAGGAGTCGGCCCGGCTCTGGTGACTCTGGCGGCTGGGTGCTTTGCGAACTCAATGCGAAAGGCCGCCAACAGGAATGCTTCCTGTTGGCGGCCCTCAGCGGTTGGAGACCGGCAGGTCTCCTGCCGGGCAAAGCCTGCTTTGTCCCGGGAGGTGACTAGACGCCGTAGTAGAGCTCGAACTCGTAAGGGTTCGGACGCAGCGACAGCGGGCGGATCTCGTTCTCGTACTTGTACTCGATCCAGGTGTCGATCAGGTCCTGGGTGAAGACGCCGCCGGCCTGCAGGAACTCGTTGTCCTCACGCAGTGCCTCAAGTGCCTCTTCGAGGGTGCCCGGAGCCTTGGGGATGTCCTTGGCTTCCTCGGCGGGGAGCTCGTAGAGGTCCTTGTCGATCGGAGCCGGGGGTTCAATGCGGTTGCGGATGCCGTCGATACCGGCCATCAGCTGGGCAGCGAACGCCAGGTACGGGTTGGACGACGGGTCCGGAGCGCGGAATTCGATGCGCTTGGCCTTCGGGTTGGTGCCCGTGATCGGAATACGGATACCGGCAGAGCGGTTGCCCTGCGAGTAAACCATGTTGACCGGGGCTTCGAAGCCCTTGACCAGGCGGCGGTAGGAGTTCACCGTCGGGTTGGTGAAAGCAAGGACTGCGGAGGAGTGCTTCAGCAGGCCGCCGATGTACCAGCGAGCGGTGTCCGAGAGGCCGGCGTAGCCCTTCTCGTCGTAGAACAGCGGCTCACCGTTGCTCCACAGCGACTGGTGGCAGTGCATGCCCGAGCCGTTGTCGCCGAAGACCGGCTTCGGCATGAAGGTGACGGACTTGCCCCAGGCGTCAGCGGTGTTCTTGATGACGTACTTGAACTTCTGGAGATCGTCAGCAGCTGCCGTCAGCGTGGTGAACTTGTAGTTGATTTCGGCCTGGCCGGCAGAACCAACTTCGTGGTGGGAGCGCTCGACTTCGAGGCCGGCCTTGTCCAGCTCGACGCACATGGCGTCGCGGAGGTCAGCCTGCTTGTCGGTGGGGGAGACCGGGAAGTAACCGCCCTTGACCGGCGTCTTGTAGCCGAGGTTTCCGCCTTCTTCCTTGCGGCCGGTGTTCCAGTGCGCCTCTTCGGAATCGACCTTGTAGAAGCTGCCCTGCGGGGAGGACTCGTACTGGATGTTGTCGAAGACGAAGAACTCGGCCTCGGGAGCGAAGAACGCGGTATCCGCGATGCCCGTGGAAGCGAGGTAGGCTTCAGCCTTCTCGGCCACGCCGCGGGGGTCGCGGTGGTAGGGGTCACCGGTGCGCGGGTTGACGATGGAGAAGTTCAGGGCCAGGGTCTTCTCGATGCGGAAGGTGTCGATGAAAGCCGACGTGACATCCGGGATGAGCTGCATGTCGGATTCGGCGATGCCCTGGAAGCCGCGGATGGAGGAACCGTCGAAGAGCTGGCCGTTCACGAAGAAGTCGAGATCGACGCTCTTGGCCGGCACGTTGAAGTGCTGCTGGACGCCCGGGAGGTCAGTGAAGCGGATATCGACGAATTTGACGTCTTCTTCTTTGATGAACTTGAGGACTTCGTCCGCAGTCTTGAACATCTATGCTCCTTATGCATATCAAGTAACAGGCCCGGAAGGCCGTATGGTCCAGCCCAAGCCGAAGACCTGGAGACACAAAAATTTCCCCTTGCCGCGGTGGCTGGCAACTTCTATCACCTTAGGGAGACGGGATTTCCCGGGAGTGTCAGCATTGTTTCCGGCAGGTTACAGAATCATCTGTTGTGTAAACGGTAGTCGGCTTACGGGTGCCTGGTCCATGCGCGTCCGGTGGGCGAACACCGTGGGCAGGTTTCGAACGTGCCCGGTGCCTTCCGCGTCGGACGGGTGTGCCCACAGCCGGTAGGCTTAAATGGTGGTTGATCGTAAAGACATTGGCTCCTGGTTGAGCGGTCCGGATACGTCCGGCATCTCCAAATATCCCGGCGAACGGCTGGGCCTTCCCGAGTCGGGGCCTGGCTCCATGGCCCGCGCCGGGCGGCGCATCCTGGGCATAGTGATCGACTGGACCATTGCCCTGGTCATCAGCAACTTCGCTTTCGACGGCAACCAATGGGCAACCTTGGCCATTTTCGCGGTTGAGCAGATCCTCCTTATAGGAACCCTGGGATACAGCATCGGGCACAGGATTGCGGGCATCCACGTGGTGCGCCTGGCCGGAGGGCGCCCCGGCCCGTTGGCTGCCATCGTGAGGACGGTGCTCGTCTGCTTGGTGATCCCGGCAGTGATCTTCGATCCGGATCAGAGGGGCCTTCACGACAAAGCCATGAACACCATTCTCATCCGCATGTAGCATCCGGACATCCAGACACAAACGCGCCCCGGCCCTCCTTCGAGGGCCGGGGCGCGTTCTTTGAAGCCGTCAGCGTCCGCGGGCCGCTTTGCGGTCCGGGCGAGCCTTGTAGGGATCGATGCCCTTCGGGATCGGAAGCCGGTTCCCCAAGGAGCTGATGCGCTTGGAAACAGCGTTGACCTCAACCTTGGTCAGTTCGTTCTTCAACTTGCCCATGGTCTTGGCGAGCTGGTTCAGCGGAACCTGGCCTTCGCCGCGGCCGGACTCCAGGACGTGGATGGTGACGTTGGGCAGGATACGTCCCAAACGCTTGCGTTCGGCGTCCACCAGGGCCTTGACCCGGTGGCTGGGGCCTTCCGTAACCAGGACAACTCCCGGACGGCCAATGGCCATGAAGACGGCGTCCTGGGTACGCGGGTTTACCGCTACCGGCTGGTCCTGGGTGACCCATCCCCGGCGGAGCGTTCCCAAGGCGGCACCGGAAGCGCCGGGCTGGTTTTCGATCTGCGCGAAAGCGGCCCTCTCAGCGCGACGCGACAGGATGAAGACGGCGGCGAGCAGGCCCAGTGGGATACCGATGATCAGGCCGGTGACCCAGTTCTCCAGGAGGAAGCCAACAACGAAGGCGACGGCCACGACAGCAAGGAATGCCAGGACCATGATCAGCACAACCTGCGGATCGTTGCGCCGGGTCATTTTGAAGACTTCAGCGATCTGTTTCAGCTGGCTTGGCTTCTTGGCCTTGGCTTCCTTGGGCTTGCGCTGGAAGAGCCCACGCTTTGGTGCGTCGGCCGAAGGGGTCGAATTGTTGGAATCAGGGGAGTTCGCCATAGTGCCTTAATTCTACGTGATGTACGCCTTAGGACCGGACCCCTGTTTGCAGGGAGTGCGGGTGTCGCGCAGCTTTCGCCTAGCCGTGGGCGGCGAGGATGGTGGAGGCTTCTTGGCGGGTGGTGCCGGAGGACTCGATGTGGGCGAGGGCTTCGGGGATGTCCCAGCCCTTTTTGCGCATCGCGGTGGCCCAGAGCCGTCCGGCGCGGTAGGAGGACCGGACCAGGGGACCGGACATGACGCCGAGGAAGCCGATCTCCTCGGCCTCGTGCTGGAGGTCCACGAACTCCTGGGGCTTGACCCACCGGTCCACGGGCAGGTGCCGTTCGGACGGGCGCAGGTACTGGGTGATCGTGATCAGGTCACACCCGGCAGCGTGCAGGTCACGCAAGGCTTCGGAGATTTCCTCGCGGGTCTCGCCCATGCCCAGGATCAGGTTGGACTTGGTCACCATGCCCAGGTCCCGGCCCTGGGTGATGACATCGAGGGAGCGTTCGTACCGGAACGCGGGCCGGATCCGCTTGAAAATCCGGGGCACGGTCTCGACGTTGTGCGCGAACACCTCGGGCTTGGAGTCGCAGATCGCGGCGATGTGTTCGGGTTTGCCGGAGAAGTCCGGGATCAGCAACTCCACCCCGGTGCCGGGGTTCAGTTCGTGGATCTTGCGGACCGTTTCGGCGTACAGCCACACGCCCTCGTCTTCGAGGTCGTCGCGGGCCACACCGGTCACGGTGGCGTAGCGCAGCTGCATGGCCTGCACGGACCGGGCCACCTTGGTGGGTTCGAACCGGTCCAGCGGTGAGGGCTTGCCGGTATCGATCTGGCAGAAATCACACCGCCGGGTACATTCGGACCCGCCGATCAGGAACGTCGCTTCCTTGTCTTCCCAGCACTCGAAGATATTCGGGCACCCGGCCTCCTCACACACCGTGTGCAGGCCTTCCTTCTTCACCAGGTTCTTCAACCCAACGAACTCAGGACCCATCTGGACCTTCGCCTTGATCCACTCAGGCTTACGCTCAACGGGGACAGCCGAATTGCGCTGCTCAATACGCAGCATCTTGCGGCCTTCAGGTGCCAGGGTCACTGGAGTGCTCCTTCTGGAGTGGAAACGAGTGCTTCTTCGTGCTTGCGGAACTCTTCCACGAAGCGGTCAACGATGTCTTCCGGATTGATGGTCCGGCCAGTCTCCAGCGACATGGTGGTGACGCTGGCGTCGGTGATGCCGCACGCGATGATCTGCGCGTAAGGCGCCAGGTCGTTGCTGCAGTTGATGGCCACACCGTGCATTGTTACGCCATCGAGGATACGGATGCCGATTGCGGCAATCTTGCGGTCCGGTCCTTTGTCGTCGGCCAGTACCCACACGCCTGCGCGGCCTTTGACGGTCACGGCTTTGATTCCGTAGTCCAACATCACGGCGATCATGGTGGCTTCAAGCCGCTCTACATAATCCCGGATCCCCGAGCGGTTCTTGAGTTTGATAATGGGGTAGGCAATGAGCTGGCCCGGGCCGTGCCATGTCAGTTTGCCGCCACGGTCAACGGGTACCACCGGAGTTCCGTCGAATGGACGCTCATGATCCTCCGTGAGTTTGCCTGCCGTATAAACGGCGGCGTGCTCGAGAAGCAGGACGGTACTGTTCTTCTCACCGGCAACAACTTTGTTGTGGATCTCGCGCTGAAGGTCCCAGCCCTGCATGTAATCAACGAAATCCGGGGCAAGACCCAGTTGTGAAAACTCAAGAGTCATGCGTTCAAGCTTAGACCCAGCAGGACGCTGCCCATGATTTTGTGGTGAACCTCTCAGTCGCATCCGGGTCGCTGCTCCGAGGTCCGAGCGTGCGGCGGCCTGTGGATAACTTCTGCAGGGAATTCCGACTTCGGGTAGACCTTTGACATGGACACTCTGGACACCGGCACTGCAGTGCCTCCCGTCATTTCAGGCCACACACCGTCGCGGATGCTGGGGCGCGGCGGATCGGCATCGGTCTGGTTGACGACGAGGGATGCAGATGGCGTCCGTTTCGCGATCAAGGTCGTGACAGTTCCGGTTGGTCCTGAGGAGCAGTTGCACCCGCAGGGTGCCGCGGGCCGGATCCTTCGCGAGGCAGGCCTTCTCTCGTTTGCCAGACATGAGCACCTGCTTCGCGTTCACGAGGTTGTGCCTGTCGGCGCGGAGGGTTTCGATGGTTGGGGCCTGGTGATGGATTATGCGGCGGGCGGGTCCTTGGCTAACCTTGTCCGTGGGCGCGGCAGCTTGGGCGTTGGCGAGGCGGTTACCGTGTTGACCCCCATTGCCCAGGCGTTGGCCTTCCTGCATGACCAGGGGATCGTGCACGGCGACATCTCCCCGGGAAATGTCCTGTTTACCTCCCACGGGAAGCCACTGGTTGCCGATCTTGGGGTGGCCGGGCTGCTGGGCGAACTGCAGGTGTCCCGGGACGCCGGCACACCCGGGTTCACCGACCGGGATGCAGCGAACCGGCCCGGGGGTGACGCCCGCATTGAGCCTGCACGAGACGTCTTCTCGCTGGCGGCGTTGGGCTGGTATTGCTTGACGGGCATGGCCCCGGAGCCCGCGAGGCACCGTCCGCCGCTGTCCATCCTCGTCCCTGGCGTACCGAAAGGACTCGCTGCCGCTTTGGAAGCGGGGCTGGATCCGGACCCCCGCGCACGCCCGAACGCCAAGGAACTGGGGACAGCCATTTACCGGAGTGCTGCACCTGTACCGGTGGACCTCGTTGGCTCCGTGCATGAATCGGTTATTCCGGAGTTGCTGACGAGGCGTCCAGACGGCGCGGCTTCCACCAGGGCACAGAACGGTGCCAGGCTGTTCAGGAGATTTCGAAGGTCACGGGGAACCGGGACGCCGGCACGGCCCGCAGCCCATCGGGTAAGGAGACCAGTGGCAGACAGGGGTCTCCCTGCCCTGTGGCCCGTCCGTCCGGCAAGGCGGTCCAGGCAAAAAATGAAAACGCGATCGCCAGTGGCGGTGGAGCGCCGGGATCAGGGGTCGCCGGTGCATGTCCCGGTGTCTCGCCGCGGCCACCCACGCAGCCGTGAACGGCTCGTGTCCCGGGTTCCCGCAAAGGCAGTTGCGGGAGTTCTCGGTGTTTGCCTTGTCGGCCTGCTGGCATTGATCAGCTGGACAGGAAACGGAACGTCGACACTGCCGGCGAAGCAAGCCGGAGCCGGGTCCGCGGCGTCACGCCCGGTGATTGCCACCCTGGGCCCCACGGAGTTCCCTCCAGCCGTGGTCGAAGCGCTTCGCTCAAGTGATCCTGCCGCGGCCATCGTTGCCCTGTCTGCAGCGCGTGACCAAGCCCTGGGCGATGGGCACCCGGACCTGCTTGGCCTGGTCAACGCACCAGGTTCGCCCGCTGAGGCGGCCGACGCGGCCCTGGCGAAGAAGTTGGAGTCGCAGGGTATCCGCTTCGTCGGGCTGAAAACCGAGTTGAATGGCGTGGCCGTGGACTTCGTGCAGGGCGACCACGCCGTTGTATCGCTGGCTGCCGTGTCGTCCGGTTATGAGGAACGTGATGCCCAAGGCGCCGTCCTCCACTGGGAGCCCCCGGGGCAGCCGCAGCAACTGCGCCTGGTCCTTGCCAAAGTGCAAGGCCAGTGGCTGATTTCGGAGGTACTGGCGCCGGCACCAGAATGAGCTGAGGTGGGCTCAGCGTTTGGCCTCGGCTGCCAACCAGGCCATGGCGTCGCTGAGCTTGGGGTGGGTCCATTGAAAACCCGCTCCAGCCAAACGGCCCGGATCCATTGCTTGGTTGGCCAGAACCAGTTCATCGGCCAAACCGCCAAGAACCAGGCGGAGCGCCGGTCGGGGCACCCGAAGCAGCGCCGGACGCTGGAAAGCCTTCGCCAGGTGGGAGACGATGGTGTTTACGTCAGCCAGGCCCGGGGCGCATACGTTGACCGGACCCTCGACTTCGGCGGTGATAAGGAAAGCCAAGGCGGCCGCTTCATCTTCCAAGGTGATCCACGGCCAGTACTGGCGTCCGTTTCCGAATGGCCCTCCGAGTCCAACCTTGAGCAGAGGAAGCAAAGGTCCCAACGCTCCTCCGGCGGGACTGAGGATGACGCCGGTGCGGGGTATTACCACCCTGACGGAATCCGGGGCCTTTCTTGCTTCTGCTTCCCACTCGGTGCACAAGGGGGCGAGTACGCCGGTGCCGGGCCCGGAGCCTTCGTTAAGCACTTCGTCCCTGGAAGCCCCGTAATAACCGGAGGCCGATTGGCTGACGAATACAAGGGGCGGACGGCTTAGTCGCCCCATTGCCGTTGCCAGGGTCCGGGTGGGGAGGATACGGGAATCATGCAGCACCCTGATCCTGCCCTTGGTCCAAGGCCGGTCTCCAATGCCTGCGCCGGAGAGATTGACCACCGCGTCTACGCTGTCCAGCACCGATTCATCCAGGATCCCGGACGTCGGGTCCCAGGAATACTCGTCTGAAGAGCGGGCGGGGCGGCGCACGAGCCTGACCACTTCATGGCCATGGGACAAGAGCACTGTGGTGAGGGCGGTTCCAATCATTCCGGATGCCCCGGACATCACGATTCGCATGACCCATCTCACCATGCTGCGGCACGGGCCGAAAACACGGTCCAAAGGGCAAGGGCCAGGTCACCCATCTGACTATGATCGAACAATGACCTCCTCCAGCTACCTCCGTTTCCCGCATGTCCACGGTGACCTTGTTACTTTCGTGGCTGAAGACGACATCTGGATCGCACCGGTGACGGGCGGACGTGCCTGGCGGGTGTCATCCCAGCAGTTACCGGCCAGGAATCCGCGCTTTACGCCGGATGGAAAGCGGCTCGTCTGGACAGCCGTTGCGGGCACCGCACCGGAAGTGGTGACCGCGCACATCGACGGCGGTGACTACAGGCAACTGAGTTACTTTGGCCACAGCACCACGAAGGTCCGGGGTTTCACGCCCGCCGGCAACATCGTGGTTACCAGCGCTTTCCAGCAGGCCGAAAGCCGCCACACGCATGCCTACAGCCTGCCGCTGGATGGTGGATCCGCCGTCGAACTGCCGTTTGGACCAGTGGAGGCCGTGGCTTTCGGACCTGAGATCGGTGATGAAAAGCCAGTGGTCCTGGCCAGCGTCCTTTCCCGCGAACCGGCATGGTGGAAGCGGTACAGGGGTGGCACGGCAGGCAAGTTGTGGATCGACGCCGACGGAAATGGCGAGTATGAACGGTTGCTCCCGGCGATCGAAGGCAACCTGACGGACCCGATGTGGATCCGCGGCCGCATTGCGTTCCTCTCGGACCACGAGGGGTACGGAAACCTCTACTCGGTGCTGCCTGATGGTTCGGGCCTTGCACGGCACACTGACCACGAGGACTTCTATGTTCGGCACGCGAGCACCGATGGTCAGCGGGTCATCTTCGAATCCGCCGGCGAGCTGTGGCTCCTGCCGTCGTTGGAGCCCGATGCAGTTGCCAGGAAGCTGGACATTACGCTTGGCTCGGCGTCGCCTGCCCGCCGTCCATCGCCCTTGAAGGTCGCTGCGCACCTCGGAGACGTTTTCCCGAATGCCTTGGGTACCGCCAGCGCGGTGGAGTCCCACGGTACGGTCCACTGGCTCCGCCACAAGGACGGTCCGTCCCGTGTGGTCGAAGCGACTCCTGGGGTGCGGGCCCGGTTGCCGAGGCCGCTGACCGACGGCAGGATCGCTTATGTAGCTGACCACGGTGGCGTGGAGGCCGTATACATCAAACGGATTGCCGCACGGCTGGTTCCTGCCATCCAAGTGCAGAGTTTCCAAGCACCGGAATCGCCGGCCGAAGCGACTGCGGCAGCAGATCCCTTGCCCAAGCCCGTTTCAGCGTCGAACGTTGTGGGCCAAGGGCCTCAGCCGGTTGTGACCCCCGTTGCGCCGGAACGCGAGGAGTCCCGCCAAGCCCAACCGTCTCCTGACACAGCGGCGGACGTGGAAGAGCAAGCGACGGGCAGCGGTGCGGGAGCATCCGAGGCCATTCGGGTGGACTTCCCGGCACCGACACGCACCAGTGCCCTGGAAGCCAGCCCCGATGGGCGTTGGCTGGCCATAGGCACCTCGTTCGGTGACGTCTTTGTGGCTGACACAGCTTCCGGCGAACTGAAGCGCCTGCTCAGCATAGGGGAAGGCAGCGTAGAGCAGTTCTCCTGGTCCGTCGATTCCCAATGGCTCGCCTGGTCCGAGCCGGTTACGTCCTTCGGTTCCCGCAGCAAGCTGAGGCTTACCCGGCCCGCCGAGGACGGGGCCGGGATTATCGACGCCACGGACGGCCGCTTCTGCGACGAGTCACCGCGATTTACTCCCGACGGAAAATTCCTCGCCTTCCTCTCCAACCGGAGCTTCGACCCCGTCTATGACGGACACTCATTCGACCTCTCTTTCCCAAGCCCCATCAAGCCCTACCTCGTTGCGCTCGCCGCGGATACCCCGTCTCCCTTCGGACCGTCGGTGGACACCTTGGGCGAGGACCCGGCCGCCTCCGGAAAGTCCGACGACGACGGCACTCCCGTCACGCGCGTGGATTCGGAGAACCTGGCCCAGCGCGTTATCGCCGTCCCCGTGCCCCAAGGCAACTACTCAGAACTGGCGGCGGCCGAGGGTGCCCTTCTGTGGCTTGACACTGAGCTGTCCGGAGTGACCGGCGAAGGCAAAGGCACACTGCAGGACAAGAAGGTTGCCCCGTCCCTGGTGCGCTACGACCTTGCCAAGCGCACGCAGAGCGTCCTGGTGAAGGCCCTTGACCGTTACCGTTTGTCCGCGGACCTCAAGCGGGTTGTCTACGTCTTGGAGCAGCAGGTCACCTCGGTGCCCTCCGACACGAAGGTCGACGAGGAATCCGGAGAGTTGGTCAAGGTGGAACTGAACAGGATCCGCGTGGTCCTGGACCCGGTTGCCGCATGGGGCCAGGCGTTTGAGGAAGCATGGAGGTTGCAGCGCGACTTCTTCTGGGCCTCGGACATGGCCGGGCAGGACTGGCAGTCGGTCTACAACCGTTACCGACCCGTCGTTGACCGCCTCGGATCGCACGACGACCTGGTGGACCTGCTCTGGGAGATCCACGGCGAACTGGGTACTTCGCATGCCTACGTCCGTCCGGCCCCCGTCAACGAACCCGGGAGGAACGGCCAGGGCCGGTTGGGAGCAGAGTTCCACCTCGGTGAAAAGGGCTGGGAGATCTCTGCCATCCTTGCAGGCGAGTCGTCCGATCCGCTCGCGACGTCGCCGTTGACGCGTCCAGGGGCGGACGCCAAGGCGGGCGATGTCCTGTTGGCGATTGACGGCGTCGAACTTTCCGCGGCGCTGACGCCTGCTATGCAGTTGGTGGGCGCGGCTGGCCGGACAGTGGAATTGACCCTGCTCAACGGCGACGGCCACGGGGAATCCGCTGGAGCGCAACGCAGGGTTGCCGTGGTGCCCATCCGTGACGAGGAACGGCTCCGCTACCAGGACTGGGTACGGGCAAACCGCCGCACGGTCCGCGAGGCATCCGGTGGTACTTTCGGTTATCTCCACATTCCGGACATGATGGCCAACGGCTGGGCGCAACTCCACCGCGATCTGGATACCGAAACTGCATTGGACGGGTTGATCGTGGACGTACGCCGCAACCGTGGTGGCCACACGTCACAGCTCGTGGCTGAGCTCATCGGCCGCAAAGTCACCGGCTGGAGCATGCCCCGTGGCGAAAAGCCGAGGACGTACCCACACCACGCGCCGCGAGGACCGGTGGTCATCCTGGCCGACGAGTTTGCAGGTTCCGATGGCGACATCATCACGCAGGTCTCCAAGCTCAGGGGCATTGGCCCGGTCATCGGGACCAGGACCTGGGGCGGCGTAGTAGGCATTGACAACCGATTTGCCCTGGCTGATGGAACGGGTGTGACCCAACCCCGCTACGCCACGTGGTTCGGCGGCGGGATCGGCTGGGATGTCGAAAACAGAGGCGTAGATCCGGACATCGAAGTGCTGTTCCCCCCGCACGCCTACGCTGCCGCCACGGATCCCCAGCTTGAGTACGGCATCGGTGCGCTCAAGGAAATGGTCCAGGAACTCCCTACCGACCGACCACCTCTTCGCGAAGGCTACCGCAGCGTGCGTCCCGGACCCCTGCCTTCACGCCCGCAGACTGCCTGAACCCGGGCCCAGGAGGCTGGCGCAGAAAGGCCCCGCACCATGACTGAAACCAGTCTGGTGCGGGGCCTTTCCCGTAGGGGCCCGCAGCGTTGCGGCTATGCCTGAAGCGTTGCGTCGAGGGTGATGTCGATGCTGGCGAGGGCGCCCGAAACGGGGCAACCGGTCTTGGCTTCTTCGGAAATCCGGCGGAAGTCCTCTTCCGAGATACCCGGGATCTTGGCACTAAGAGTCAGGTGGCTGCCCGTGATGCCCGTGCCGGGGACGAAGGTAACGTCAGCCTTGGTGTTGACTTCTTCCGGGGTGAAGCCGGCCTGCGCCAAGGCGTGGCTGAACGCCATGGAGAAGCACGCGGAGTGTGCAGCAGCGATCAGTTCCTCGGGGCTGGTCTTGCCGCCGGCCTGCTCCGTGCGGGCCTTCCACGTGACATCGAAGGTGCCGAGGCCTGAGCTGTCCAGTGTCGTGTTACCGGAACCCTCGATCAGGTTGCCGTTCCAAACCGTGTGTGCGGTGCGTACTGCTGCCATGTCCACTCCTTGGGGTAGTTGTCTATCGGCGACCGGCGCGGGCCGGCTGCCACCGTGTCAATCCTAGGGACTCGCCGTCAGCCGTGCACGGCCATTCTGCTGTTAGTGGATTGTGACACTTAGACTGGCGGCATGGACAATGAGGAGCGCTCCACGGACGCACTACAGGGGCCCAGAATTGCGTCGGTTACCATCAACGCCAAAGACGCCGACGGCCTCGCCGGATTCTGGTCGGAGCTGATGGGCTTGCCGGTATCCGCCCAGTACGAAGGATTTATCTGGCTGCAGCCTGCCGGCCCTGGTATGCCGCAGCTGGCCTTCCAACAGGTGGACCACCCCACAGAGGGGCGGAGGCGCCTGCATCTGGACCTTCACGACGACGACGCAGCTTCCTTGCGTGCCAAGGCCGAACGGCTAGGGGCCGTCTTCGTGGAGGGCCATGACATTGGAGACTTCCACTGGGACGTCATGCAGGACCCCGAAGGCAACGAGTTCTGCATAGCAAAGGACTGACCGGCACTGATGGAAAAGCCGCCCGCGCAGACGCGGGCGGCTTTTCTTTTGGCGTGGGGGAGCGGAATCAGTTCCAGAGTGTGGCGATGGCGATGTTGACCAAGGCCAGGCCACCCACACCGTGGGCAAGGCCGGTCGAAACAGGCTCGCCCTTCTTGACTTTGCGGGAGCCGATCACGGCAAGGACCGCGACGGCAACGGCAATAGCGAACTTGATGCCGAGCTTGAAATAGTTGGCGTGCATGTTCAGCTCAGGAACCGTGATCAGGCCCATCATGGCAATTCCAGTGAGCAACTGCAGGAAGGCGCCGTCCCGCTGGCGCGGATGCACCGTGGGCTCCTTGATGGTGGCGATCCAGTAGCCCACAATCATGGCTGCGCCGACGATGTGCAAGAACACCAGGATGCTGAAGAGAATACTCATGGACACAGCTTATCCAGTACTTTCTACGTCTCGTAGCAAAGGCGCGCTCCCACAACGAAAGAGGCGGGGAGGGATTCCGGGAATTTCCCGAATCCTTCCCCGCCTCCCATATCAGCAGAGCTGGAATTGAAAGGGCTTAGAGGCCCAAGTCCGCCTCGAAGGCGCCTTCTTCAAGGCGGGCCTTGAGCGTCTGCAGGAAGCGGCCGGCGTCCGCACCGTCCACCAGGCGGTGGTCGTACGTCAGCGAGAGGTACATCATGGAGCGGATGGCGATCGAGTCGTCACCGTTCTCGTCGGCAACAACTACGGCGCGCTTGACGATTGCGCCGGTGCCCAGGATACCCACCTGCGGCTGGTTGATGATCGGGGTATCGAACAGGGCGCCAACGGATCCGATGTTGGTGATGCTGAACGTGCCGCCGGAGAGCTCGTCAGGGCCGATCTTGCCATCGCGTGTGCGGCCTGCGACATCGGCGATCTTGCCGGCAAGGCCCGCCAGGTTGAGGTTTCCGGCGTCGGAGATGACCGGAACCAGCAGGCCCTTGTCAGTGTCCACAGCAATCGCCAGGTGTTCGGCGTTGTGGTAGGTGATTTCCTGCTTGGACTCGTCGTAGGCAGCGTTGAGCTTGGGGTGCTGCTTGAGGGCCTCAGCAACAGCCTTGGCGATGAACGGCAGGAACGTCAGCTTGACGCCGTTCTGGGCCTGGAAGTTGTTCTTGGCCTTCAGGCGAAGCTTGGCAATCTTGGTCATGTCCACTTCGTGCACCTGCGTGAGCTGCGTGGAGACCTCAAGCGACTCGCGCATGCGGCGGGCGATGACCTGACGGATGCGCGGCGCCTTTTCCGTAGTTCCGCGGAGCGAGGAAGCAACGACGGGTGCGGCAGCCTTGGCAGCAGGGGCAGCTGCGGGAGCCGAAGCCGGGGCTGCGGCGGCCGACTTGGCCTCGGCTGCAGCCAAGACGTCCTGCTTGCGGATGCGGCCGCCAACGCCGGTGCCGGACACAGCGGAGATATCCACGCCGTGCTGGTTGGCCAGCTTGCGGACCAGGGGAGTGACGTAGCCGGACTCGGAAGATCCACCGGTTTCTGCGGGCGCTGCCGTGGCAGCGGCCGGTGCAGGTGCAGGTGCTGCGGGAGCTGCCGAAGCGGGTGCTGCAGCCGGTGCTGGTGCTGCGGGAGCGGGGGCTTCAGCGGCGGGTGCAGGTGCTGCGGCCGGTGCCGGTGCTGCGGGTGCCGGTGCGGCGGCGGGCGCGGCTGCACCCGAACCGATGACGGCAAGAACCGATCCAACTTCGGCGGTCTCGTCCTCGTTGACCCGGATTTCCTGGAGGGTACCGGCAACGGGCGAGGGGATTTCGGTGTCGACCTTGTCGGTGGAGACCTCGAGCAGCGGCTCGTCAATCTCCACGGTGTCGCCGATGGCCTTGAGCCAGCGGGTGACGGTGCCCTCGGTTACGCTCTCGCCCAGTGCAGGCAGGGTTACCTCGTGGCCTTCGCCTCCGGAGGCGGCAGGAGCCTCGGCAGCGGGTGCTTCCTGGGCGGCAGGGGCAGCGGGCGCCTCCTGGGCCGGGGCAGCCTGCTCGGCGGGAGCCTCGGCGGCGGGGGCCGGAGCTTCCTCGGCGGCGGGTGCCGAGCCGGAGCCGTCACCGATGCGAACCAGGGGAGCGCCAACCTCAGCGGTCTCGTCTTCGGCGACGAGGATCTCTTCGATGACGCCTGCGATCGGAGAAGGGATTTCGGTGTCTACTTTGTCGGTGGAAACCTCGAGCAACGGCTCGTCGATCTCTACCCGGTCACCAACCTGCTTGAGCCAGCGGGTGACGGTTCCTTCGGTGACACTCTCACCGAGGGCGGGCAAGTTAACGGATTCAGACATGTCGTCCCCGTTCTCCTTATTGATCTTTTTGTGCGGATGAATTCTGCTGGTCCGGGCAGGTGCACGCTGCAGATCCTGCCGCGTGCACCCGGCCCGTTTGTCTTGGGTAAAGACTTAGCCGTGGAGCGGCTTGCCCGCGAGGGCGAGGTGGGCTTCGCCCAGGGCTTCGTTCTGCGTCGGGTGGGCGTGGACCAGCTGGGCCACGTCTTCCGGGTACGCTTCCCAGTTCACGATGAGCTGGGCTTCGCCGATCTGCTCACCGATGCGGGAGCCGATCATGTGGATGCCAACCACGGGGCCGTCCTTCTGGCGGACCAGTTTGACGATGCCGCCCGTGCCAAGGATGGAGCTCTTGCCGTTGCCGGCCAGGTTGTACTCCTGGGTCTGCACCTGGTCTTCGCCGAACTTTTCCTTGGCGAGCTTCTCGGTGTAGCCCACGGTTGCGATTTCCGGTTCGCAGTAGGTGACCTTGGGGATGTTGATGTCTTCGACAATCGCGGGGTTGAGGCCTGCGATTTCTTCGGCGACGAAGATGCCCTGCTGGTAACCGCGGTGGGCAAGCTGGACGCCGGGAACGATGTCGCCTACCGCGTAGATGTTGCCCACGCCGGTGTGGAGGCGCTCGTTGGTGATGACGAAGCCACGGTCGATGGTGATTCCGGCTTCTTCGTAGCCAAGGTTGGCGGTAACGGGGCCACGGCCAACAGCGACCAAAAGGAGGTCGGCTTCGAACGTCTGACCGTCAACCAAGGTGACCTTGACGCCGTTCTCGTCCTGCTCCACGCCCTGGAAGAAGATGCCGGTGCTGAACTTGATGCCGCGCTTCTTGAAAGCACGCTCAAGGTTCTTGACGATCGCGGCGTCCTCGTTGGGTACCAGGGAGGGGAGGCCTTCGATGATGGTGACGTCCACGCCGAAGGACTTCCACACGGAAGCGAACTCGACGCCGATGACGCCGCCGCCGAGCACGATGGCGCTCTTCGGGATGTAGTCCATGGTGAGGGCCTGGTCCGAGGTGATGACCTTGCCGCCGATTTCCAGGCCCGGAAGCGAACGCGAGTAGGAGCCGGTGGCCAGGACAATGTTCTTGCCGGTGTAGGCCGTGCCGTTCACGACGACGGTGTTGTTGCCCTGGAGCTTGCCTTCACCCTCGATGACGGTGATGCCCTTGGACTTGATGAGTCCCTGGAGGCCCTTGAACTTGCCGGCGATGATGCCGTCCTTGTAGGCGTTCACGGCCGACATATCGATGCTGTCCAAGGTCACGTTCACGCCGTACTTGGCGGAATCGCGTGCATGGTCGGCCAGTTCGGCCGAGTGCAGGAGTGCCTTGGTGGGGATACAGCCGTTGTGGAGGCAGGTTCCGCCGAGCTTTGCCTTTTCCACAAGGCCAACGGTGAACCCAAGCTGTACGGCCCGCAAGGCCGTGGCGTAGCCGCCGCTGCCGCCACCGAGTACCAGGATGTCGAATTCTTGCGCAGTTGCCTGATCGGCCACTAAAACGCTCCCTCGCGTGAATGATGACACGGGACTGCGTGCCATCGGGTCTTTGGAACTTGTTCTGCCGTGATTATGCCAGCACCTAAGTTCTCTTGCATTTGTGACTATCGAGTTCACCTTAGCGAACCACCTACCCATGCTCCACCCTCTGCGGGCGTTTGTGGAGCGCTTGTGTCGAGACTCACGTTCACTTGTGACACAGCGCTACACGCCGCATAATTCCGGGCTTGTGCGGGCCTTCCGGAGCGATCCCGGAAGGCCCGGCCCAGCCTTGGCGGAGCGGCTGTTACGCCTCGGCGGACGCCGTCAAAAGGTCTTCCGCGTAGGCCACGAGGGTGCGGACCGTGGATCCGGTTCCCTGCTTGGGGGTGTAGCCGTAGGGGCTGCCGTTGTTGAAGGCGGGCCCGGCAATGTCGACGTGGGCCCAGGGGATCTGTTCGCCGTTGCCGTTCTTTCCCACGAACTCGCGCAGGAAGACAGCAGCGGTCATCATGCCGCCGTTGCGGTCGCCGATGTTCGCGATGTCCGCCACCTGTGAGTCCAGGCTGGGACGAAGTTCCTCGGGGAGCGGCATTGGCCACGCCAACTCACCCGCGCGGTCTGCTGCGGACTTGAGTGCGGCCGTGACGGTGTCCGAGCCCATGATGCCTGCTGTGCGCACACCCAGTGCAATCAGCTGCGCGCCCGTCAGTGTTGCCACGTCAATAATGGCGTCGGGGTTTTCCAAGCTGGCAGCGACGATTCCGTCGGCCATCACCAGGCGCCCCTCGGCGTCGGTATTGAGGACCTCGACGGTCTTGCCGCCATAGATTGTGAAGACGTCGGCAGGCCGCGCCGCAGCGCCTGACGGCATGTTTTCCGCGATGCAGAGCCAAGCGGTCGCCTTAATAGGCAAGCCGAGCGAAGCAAGGGCCAAGACAGTGTTAAGAACGACGGCGGCGCCCGCCATATCGCCCTTCATGTCGCCCATGCCGAGGGCCGGCTTGATGGAAATGCCGCCGGTGTCGAAGGTGATGCCCTTGCCGACCAGTGCGATCTTCTTTGCCGCCTTGGCGGGGGCGTACTCGACCTTGACCAGGCGGGGCTGGCGGGTGGAGCCCTTGCCGACGCCGAGGATGCCGCCGAAACCTTCCTTCTCCAGGCGCTTTTCGTCCCAAACCGTGACCTTGACGGGCAGCCCCTTGGCGAGTTCCTTCGCGGAGTCGGCAAACGACTCCGGGAAGAGGTGGCTCGGCGGTTGGTTGACCAAGGTACGGGTCGCATTCACGGCGCGGGCCAGGACGATGGCACGGTCCAGGGCGGGCTGTGCTTCCTTGGCTGCGACCCCGCTGTAGAGGAGGACCTTGCTGACCGGTGCCTTCAGGCCATCCTGGCTGGAGCGGTGCTCAGTGTAGGAGTAGGAGCCCAAGGCAGCGCCTTCGGCGACTGCGGCGATGTCGGTGACCGTCGAGGTGGGGAGCGCGAGTGTTACAGAGGACAGGCCGGCCAGTTGGCGGACAGCCGATCCCGCCGCGCGGCGCAACGACTCTTCCGTGAGGCTGCCGCCGTCGGACTGCTTTCCGACCCCCGCGAGGACGAGGATGTCCGAGCCGGTTTCCGGCAGGCCCGGAAGGCGGTGCACCTGGTCGGCCGCGCCCGTGATTCCCAGGACCTTCAAGGACCCGGAGATCGACTCGGCGGACTTGGCGCTCAAGGGATTGGACAGCAGTACGGGGCCGTCTGTGCCTTGTGCCACACCAATCACGAGGGCGTCGCTGGGGGACTTTTTCAGATCCTTGGCGATCACGCCGAGGATGATGTCAGTAGTCTTGACCACGAGGATGTGTCCTCACTTCTCTCTGCATTGCTTGGCGGGGCTGCATGTTTGGCGCCCCGTCCCGGTACGCGCCCGACGTCCTCTTGCGACGGCGGCCTTGGTCTTCAGGCCCAGCGTCGCAAGAGGACGGCGGCCCGTTCCGATCGTAGTCTCTACGGGGCTGCGAAGGGCAATTAAATGAGATCTGCGGCACACAGGAAGGCAGGAATGCCCGCCGGACGTGCAGCGTTGTACCAATAGCGATCATTAAAGACCGGTCCTTGACGTGCCTGTAGTCCACGGAACCAGGCCCGTCAGGACCCCCTAACCTTGCCACCGCGAAAGGAACATGCCGTGTTTGAACGGATATCCGGCTCCCTCCTGGACCCCGAGGCGCTCTACGCGAGCAACATCGAGATTTTCCACAGTCCTGAACTGCGGGGACTGAACATGGTCATGGGCTTTACGGGCTTTGCTGATGCCGGGCATGTGGTCAGGCAGATCAACGCGGAATTGCTCGACCAGCTCGACGCCGAAGTGGTGGCAATGTTCGACGCAGACCAGTTGATCGATTACCGGTCCCGGCGGCCGCACATCACCTTTGTTGAAGATCACCTGCAGGATTACCAGCCCCCGAAGCTGGGCCTGTACAAACTGAGCGACGGCCTCGGCCAGCCCTTCCTCCTGCTGGCAGGATTTGAGCCGGACCTGCAGTGGGAGCGCTTCTCGCGCGCCGTCGTTGGAATCGTCGAGAAACTCGATGTCAACCTGGTGACCTGGATCCACTCGATTCCCATGCCTGTTCCCCACACGCGCCCCGTAGGGGTTACAGTCCACGGCAACCGTCCCGAGCTTATCGAGGGCATCTCCAGCTGGAAGCCGACGGTGGAGGTGCCGGCAGCGATTGGCCACATCCTGGAGTTGCGGCTCACTGAAGCTGAGCGCAATGTTGCAGGCTATGTTATCCACGTCCCGCACTACTTGTCCGAGGCCGAGTACCCGCAAGCGGCAGTCGCCGGCCTGGAGTACCTGGGCGCGGCCACGTCGCTGATGCTGCCCACCGACCGCCTGCGTGAATCAGGGCGTGAGGTCGGACGCCAAATCGCCGAGCAGATTGAATCGTCAGAGGAAGTGCAGGCGGTGGTTTCCAACCTGGAGGCCCGCTACGACGAGAAGTCCGAAGGCATGGTGCGCCGTTCACTGCTCGCCGACGAGAACGATGAACTTCCCAATGCGGAGGATCTGGGTGCCGCGGTGGAGGCCTACCTTGCCCGTAAGGATGCGCCTCAATAAATCAGCTTTGATCGCATGACAGGCATAATTAAGGAGTGAATTCTCCCCGCGCCTGGCTCATTTGGACAATCGGCGTGTTCGCCTACCTGGTTGCGGTGGCGCAGAGGACCTCGTTTGGAGTCGCCGGCCTGGAGGCCACTGAGCGTTTCCACGCCAGCGCTGCGGCAGTTTCATTCTTCACCGTCCTGCAGTTGCTGGTCTACGCCGGTTTGCAGATACCGGTGGGCGTCCTCGTGGACCGGTTTGGCTCCCGCGTGATGGTTGCCGGCGGCGCGGTCCTGATGGGGCTGGGGCAGTTGCAGTTGGCCTTCGCAGACAGCATCCCCGGCGGTGTGCTGGGCAGGGTTTTGGTTGGCGCGGGGGATGCCATGACTTTCATTTCCGTCATCCGCCTGGTCCCCTTGTGGTTCGCTCCGGCCCGGGTTCCCCTGGTGACGCAGCTGACTGGCATGTGCGGACAATTGGGGCAGTTGTTCAGCGTGGTGCCTTTCGCGCTGTTGCTGCATTCCGCGGGGTGGACGCCCGCGTTCTTGTCGTTGGCCGCAATGTCCGTACTCGCCGTCGTTCTGGTCTTGGTGCTCCTGAGGGATGCTCCTCCGGGCCACCCGCCCAGGGATACTGCCCAGGGGCTCAGGGCAACAGGTGTGTCCTTGTCGCGGGCCTGGAAGCAGCCCGGCACCCGGTTGGGGCTGTGGAGCCACTTCACTGTCCAGTTCAGCGGCAACCTGTTTGCCATGACGTGGGGCTACCCGTTCCTCCTCTCTGCCCAGGGACTGGACGCTGCCACGGTCTCCGCGTTGATGGCTCTGTTCGTTGCGACTGCCATTGTTTCGGGGCCGGGGGTGGGGAGGTTCGTCTCCAAGCACCCCATGAGGCGGTCGGCCATGGTCCTGTTGATCACCCTGGCCACGGCGCTGGTGTGGGCGGCGGTGCTGGTTCTGCCCGACAAGGCGCCGCTGTGGCTGTTGGTTGTCCTGGTTGTGGTGTTGGCCGTCGGTGGCCCGGGCTCGATGATCGGCTTCGATTTCGCGAGGACGTTCAACCCCTCGCACAGGATCGGAACTGCAACGGGAATCGTCAACGTTGGCGGATTCATCGCGGCGCTGGTCGCCATTTACCTCATCGGATTGGTGCTGGACCTCCTTAATGCCAGCGGATTCTCCAACGGGGCCCTCTACGGACTGGCGCCCTTCCGGATTGCGCTGAGCATCCAATTCGTGCTCCTCGCCCTCGGCACGGTGCTGATCCTCTTGACAAGGCGCAAGGTGCGCCGCCAGATGGCGGCGCAGGGCATCCACGTGGCCCCGCTGGTGGCCACGCTGGCGAAGCAGCGCCGGGAGCGGATCGAGCGGCGACGGGCAGCTCGTTCGACGCCCGGGCAGCGCGGAGACAGCTAGACACCGGCGCAGCCTGGCGACAGCAGGCAACAGCGCCACTTGCCTTCCACAGGCGTGCTTTTCCACATACGCCGGTTGGCCCCTGCTTGGTCACCTCGGCGCTGGCAATGCTTGACCCATGACCACCAATGAGACCCTCAGCATCCACCAACCCGAAGACGTCCTGGGCTACATTCCGCATCTGCTTGGCTACTGGCCCGAGGACAGCCTGGTAGCCATCACCATGCAGGAGAAAACTCTCGGGGCAACGCTCCGGGTGGATCTTCCGAGGTCAAACGCACCGCGTGTCCGGGCCGCCTTTGCCGAGTACGTGCGGAACCACCTCCTCGCCGACGAACAGGCCAACGGAGTGGTACTTGCTCTTTACGACGGTGACGGGTGGGAGGACGGCTCGGTGGCCAGTCGTGCCATGCCGTTGCTTGTTGCCTTACAGCAAGCACTGGAGACGGTTGGCCTCCCCGTTCGGGATGCGTGGCTCGTAGGCGATGAATATTGGCGCAGTGCCTTCTGCACAAACCCCGATTGCTGTCCTGTGCCCGGGTTACCGGTGGAGCAGATCCGAAACAGCAGGAGCAACGCCGAAATGGTGTACCGCGGAAGCAGCGTGGGCTCTTCACCCCGGAGCCAGGTGGACCCGCCCAGGCTCGCGTTGCCGGGGAAACCAGGCGAGGGCGTGCTTCAGGCGGAGTTGGGATTCCAAGGTCAGTTCATCGGCGCGTGGCGCAGTCAGCTTTGCCTGGACGGCGTGATGGACGCATGGAGGCAGGTCCTGGACCGGCCGTGGACCCACGGTGGCTCCGTGCCGGACCAAGGGGGAACGGTGCAAGGGTTTGACGGGCCAACCGCTGAAGGTTTGGTGGGCTTCCTGCGCGCAAGCCTGACTGTGCCGCCCTGGCGGGACGCCGTCATGGTCATGGCCGCGGCCGGGGTGCGTTCTGCCAAAGCCGGGGCGGAATCATTCGACCTTTTTGACGAAGATGTGTCCTCAACGCTGCCGTTCAATCTGCTCGAACTTGGGTTGCAGGCCGGTCCTGAGGGGTGGGGGCGGCCGGACGCCAACGCGTTCAGGACGCCGGGATCACCGGGAAAGCCAGTACAGCAAGGGCCTCCCGTCATGGATGGGCTCTTTTCCTACGGTGAAGTGCTCCTGGGTGTGCAGCCCCGGATTCCCGACTGGCGGCTCCTCGATGCCCTCCAACGGGTCCTGTCCTTCCTCTGCTTCGAAGACGAAGAGGGCGAAGCGGCGGCCGCTGCATTGACACTGCAAGGATGGATCGCCTGGTGCAAGGGAAGCGGTTCATTCGCCCATGCGTGCCTGGACCGCGCCCTGGCTGCCAAACCCGGTTACCGGCTGGCGGAACTGCTGGATGAGATCCTGGGACAGGGAACGGTCAACGGATGGGCACGGCGTCCGGACTCGGCGTGGGGGACCTACGTAGCGGACAGGGAATAGGCCTTGCTACGTCCATTACGCGTGGGATTCGCAAAATCGTGAGACAATGGACTCCGAGACCCGGTTGGGTCCGCGTTTGAATGCCCATGGGCCCCGTTTCGGGGAACAATATGGCGGCGTCGGCAGTTGTACCTAGAGACCCTGCGGACGGCGATTGCATTTGAAAATAATCGCGGACTTGACAGGGTCATAGTGGTGTTGCCCACATGGTGATTCCACAGACCGCCGCTAGAAAGGTTTTCTGTGACCCCGTCTTCCGTCGAGAAGGAACCCGCCGCCCAGGCCGAACTGTCCGCTGAGGAAAAGAAGGCGGCTTCGGCAAGGAGCGCGGCGACACGTGCTGCCAACAAGGCCTCAGAGGGCAGCCCTGACAAGCCGGCGCCCAAGAAGCGCGGACCCAAGCCCGGTGCCAAGGCCGCGGCCGAGGCTGCCAACAAGTCTTCAAACACCGAAGATGACTCAGACGAAGCGGAAGTCGAGGACGAAGAATTCGATCCCTCCGCAGCTGAGGAAGTCGAAGTCGGAGACGACGACGTTGAAGAGGAGGGTACTCCTGCCGCCAAGGACAAGCCTGCACCCACGGGCTCCGGCTTTGTCTATTCCGATGCTGATGATGACGACGCCCCCGTCCAGCAGGTGATGTCTGCCGGTGCAACCGCAGACCCCGTGAAGGACTACCTCAAGCAAATCGGCAAGGTAGCCCTGCTGAACGCAGAGCAGGAAGTCGACCTCGCGCTCCGGATCGAGGCGGGTCTCTTCGCCGAGGAGAAGATCGCCGCCGATGACGGATCCATGGATCCGAAGCTCAAGCGTGAGCTGGAGTTTGTCATCCACGACGGCAAGCGCGCCAAGAACCACCTGCTGGAGGCGAACCTGCGTCTGGTGGTTTCCCTGGCAAAGCGTTACACCGGCCGCGGCATGCTGTTCCTGGACCTGATCCAGGAAGGCAACCTTGGCCTTATCCGCGCCGTGGAAAAGTTCGACTACACCAAGGGCTTCAAGTTCTCCACGTACGCCACGTGGTGGATCCGCCAGGCCATTACCCGTGCCATGGCCGACCAGGCCCGCACCATCCGTATCCCGGTGCACATGGTCGAAGTCATCAACAAGCTGGCCCGCGTACAGCGCCAGATGCTGCAGGACCTGGGACGCGAACCCACGCCGGAAGAGCTTGCCCTGGAACTGGACATGACGCCCGAGAAGGTTGTGGAAGTCCAGAAGTATGGCCGCGAACCGATTTCCCTGCACACCCCGCTGGGTGAGGACGGGGACTCGGAATTCGGAGACCTGATTGAGGACTCCGAGGCTGTTGTCCCGGCTGACGCCGTGAGCTTCACGCTTCTCCAGGAGCAACTGCACTCGGTGCTGGATACGCTCTCCGAGCGTGAGGCCGGTGTGGTGGCCATGCGATTTGGGTTGACCGATGGCCAGCCGAAGACTTTAGACGAAATCGGCAAGGTCTACGGCGTTACGCGTGAACGTATCCGCCAGATCGAATCCAAAACCATGTCCAAGCTGCGGCACCCATCCCGCTCGCAGGTACTGCGGGACTACCTGGACTAAGAACCATCTGCATGGCAACAGCAGCCCGGCCGGGTCCACCGGCCGGGCTGCTGTGTTTCCATGGTTCCCTCCGTTGCCGCTGTGCGGGTTGTAGTGGCCCATGCGGGAACTGTGCTTCACTCGCGGCGATCGATCCCGAGGTTAACAAGCGCAGGGCCCCTCCCGATGGGAGAGGCCCTGCTGCGTCTTGTCCTGCCTAGTCGACCGGAACGGGTGCCTTCTCGTTGAGGCGTTCGGTCTCATCGTGCCAGTCGGAAGTCAGTGGCCGGAGCGTGGCCTCAACTGCGCGGGCGTGGTGGCCGCAGAAAAGCAGCTCACCTCCGGAGGACTCGAGTACAACGCGGACATATGCTTGAGCCCCGCAACGATCGCATCGGTCAGCTGCGTTTAGCGTGCGGTCTGCAACTGCTGTTGTCATGTCGGCCTCCTTAGTAGTTCTGTACATCCATATAACCAGTATTCGAAGCAGAACCATGGCAAGGATGGATCACTTTCGCTGTCCGCGTATCACATGTGCGTAACGTAACGACGTCGCCCTGCCGCCGCCGGGAGTGGCGAACCGTTCCGCAGGGCACCGGCGGCTACCCTAGTATGGGCAGAGTTTGCCCGGATTTTTGGCGGACATGAAGGCTGCTGGAAACACCCTGAGCTATACCCCGAAGGAGCGCACCGCGAGTGGCACCGAGTTCTGAATACAACGCCCGGCATCTATCCGTCCTTGAGGGCTTGGAAGCTGTCCGCAAGCGCCCGGGCATGTACATCGGTTCCACGGACTCCCGTGGCCTCATGCACTGCCTGTGGGAAATCATCGACAACGCGGTGGATGAGGCGCTGGCAGGATTCGGCCATGACATCAAGGTGATCCTGCACGCGGACAATTCGGTCGAAATCCATGACGACGGCCGCGGCATCCCTGTGGACGTCGAACCCAAAACGGGCCTCTCCGGCGTCGAAGTGGTCTTCACCAAGCTGCACGCCGGCGGTAAGTTCGGCGGCGGTTCCTACACCGCGTCGGGCGGCTTGCACGGCGTCGGCGCGTCCGTGGTCAATGCACTGTCCAGTCGCCTGGATGTCCAGGTGGACCGTGGAAGCAAGACTTACCAAATGTCGTTCCGTCGCGGGGAGCCGGGGCGCTTCCAGGATCCAGGGTCCAAAGTGGGTCCGGACTCACCGTTCGAGCCCTTCGTTGAGGGTTCGGTGCTGGACGTTGTCGGTAAGGCGAAAAGGGGTGTCACCGGCACCCGCGTCCGCTATTGGGCGGACCGTCAGATTTTCACGCCGGATGCGAAGTTCTCCTACGACGACCTCGTGGCACGGGCGCGCCAGACCTCCTTCTTGGTACCGGGCCTGAAAATCACCGTCCGCGACGAACGGAAATTGCCAGGTACGCCGGGCGAGGCAGGCCCGCACGAGGAAGTCTTCCACCACGATGGCGGCATCTCCGAGTTCGTCGATTTCCTTGCCGCCGATTCCGGAGTGACGGATGTGTGGCGGCTGCACGGCTCCGGGAAGTTCAAGGAAACCGTGCCCGTCCTTGACGAGAACGGGCACAGCAAGATTGCCGAAGTCGAGCGCGACTGCGAAGTGGACATCGCCCTGCGCTGGGGCATTGGCTACGACACCACCATGCGGAGTTTCGTCAACATCATCGCCACCCCCAAGGGTGGAACCCACCAGGCAGGGTTCGAGGCTGCCCTCCTCAAGACGTTCCGCAAGGCGGTGGAGACCAACGCCAGGAAGCTCAAGGCCGGCAACGACAAAATCGAAAAGGACGATGTCCTGGCCGGCCTGACCGCAGTGCTCACCGTGCGCCTTGCCGAACCCCAGTTCGAAGGCCAGACCAAGGAGATCCTCGGCACCTCCGCTGTACGGGCCATCGTTGCGCGCGTGGTGGAGAAGGAAATCTCCGCCAAGCTGACATCGGCCAACCGCAATGACAAGGCCCAGTCCTCGCTCTTGCTGGAAAAGGTGGTCAGCGAGATGAAGTCGCGCATTTCCGCGCGGGTTCACAAGGAAACCCAGCGCCGGAAGAATGCGCTGGAGACATCCTCCATGCCCACCAAGCTTGCTGACTGCCGGACCGATGACGTTGCCCGCTCGGAGCTGTTCATCGTGGAGGGTGACTCGGCGTTGGGCACTGCCAAGCTGGCACGATCCTCCGATTTCCAGGCGTTGCTGCCGATCCGCGGCAAGATCCTCAATGTCCAGAAGGCTTCCGTCGGAGACATGCTCTCCAACGCCGAGTGCGCAGCCCTGATCCAAGTGGTTGGCGCTGGGTCCGGACGCAGCTTCGATATCGATGCCGCACGCTACGGAAAGGTCATTCTGATGACCGACGCAGACGTTGACGGCGCGCACATCCGGACGCTGCTGCTGACGCTCTTCTTCCGCTACATGCGCCCCATGGTCGAAGCGGGCAGGGTTTTCGCTGCGGTTCCCCCTCTGCACCGGGTTGAAGTCATCAATCCCGGACAGAAGGCCAACGAGATGATCTACACCTACTCCGAGGCGGAACTCCACGTCCTGCTGTCCAACCTTGCCAAGGAGGGGAAGCGCTACAAGGAACCGATTCAGCGCTACAAGGGCCTGGGCGAGATGGATGCCCAGCAGCTTGCCGAGACCACCATGGATCCACGCCACCGCACGCTGCGGAAGGTGGGTATCGACAGTGCCCAGCGTGCCGAAGAGGTTTTCGACCTGCTGATGGGTTCCGATGTGGCGCCGCGCAAGGAGTTCATCATCGCTGGTGCGTCCACTCTGGACCGGGAACGCATCGACGCCTAAGGCTGTGCCGCTGGGTTTCGCGCAGGGGCTTCCTTCGTTGACGGCGCGGCCAGGGATGCGACCGCCGCAACCGCGGCCAAGGCTCCCAGGCCCCACGGAAGCCCGGCGGCCACGGCGACACCACCGACCAAAAGTGGGCCTCCGGCGTCGCCAAGTTCCCTGCCGAGCTCCGCTGAACCCATGGTGCGGCCCAACCGCTCGGCAGGTGTCGAGTCGGCGAGATGCGCGAACGCCAACGGCGTTGCCACGCCAATGCCGGCGCCGATGGTCAGGGCTGCGACGTATATGGCGCCCCCGCCTGGCACCAAGGCTGCGGTGAGCGTCCCGGCCGCGATCGCGAGGAGGCCGAGCACCATACCCGGCCGGTCCTTCAGGACGCCGCGATCCCGGAGCTTTCCAATCCGCGGCTGTATGAGCGCCGAGGCAACGGCCAGGACGCTGACGACGGCGATGCTCCCCGTGGTGCCGAGTCCTTCCCTCGCGGCCAAGGCGGGAAGAAAGCCGACGGCTGCGCCCAATGCCCCTGTGCCGGCGGCCAAGACGGTGGTTGGGCCCAGGAATGATCGTTCCGTGCTCTGCTGCCATACGTCCAGGAGGGTGTGCCGGGGCCTCGGGAGCGGTTGGATCCGCGGTACGGAAATGGCAGCCCACGCCGCGGTCAGCAGGCCGACGATCGCCAAGACGCCGAACAGCAGGCTGAAGTCTCCAGCGATGATGGCGAATGCACCGAGCAACGGGCCGATGGCGTAACCAAGGCCCTTCCAGGAGCCATAGCGGCCAAAGTAGTGGCCTGTTCGGGTGCCTGCCAGCCGGGCAACGCTGGCCGACGATGCGGGCGAGAACGCCGAAGCTGCCATTCCTTGTCCCAGCCTCGCAGCGGCGAGCATGAGCGGCTGGTCGGCCCACAATCCAATCAGTGAGGCGACGGCAAAAGCGACGAGGCCTCCAACGATGACTGGTTTAGGCCCGATCCTGTCGCTCAAGGAGCCGAACACAGGCTTAAGAAAGACCTCGGCGACGTCGTACAGGGCCAGCAGGACGCCCAAGCCGAGCAGGTTGAGACCGATGTCAGCGCTTTCGGCTCCGAGGCTTGCGGCCACCGCGTGGGCGCCGAACGCCGTGGTAAAGCCGGCGGCATAGAGCGGCCATCGATGTCTGTTGTGGAAGGGCGGCAGATCGGGATTCACACTGCACAATGTAACAGCTGATACATTCTTTGTTGTGATCAACGACGAAACTGCTTGGCTTTTGCTCCTTGTCCAGGTTCCTGCCCAGCCCTCGCGGCACCGCGTGGCCGTGTGGCGCGAACTACGCAAAACAGGAGCTGTGCCGTTGTCTCCTGGAACTTGGGTGTTGCCCGCGCACCCTGCCTTCGAGGAGGGCCTCGGGAGGGTTCAGCAGCTCGTGGACAAGGGCTCGGGCACGTGGACTGTGGTTGACGCGGTTCCGCGCGGCGATGGCGGTGCCATTTTCCGTGATGCCTTCGTCGCTGCACGCGTCGATGAATGGGCCGAATTCATGAGCGATTGCAACAAGTTCGAAGAGGAAATCGCCAAAGAGATTGCGCGCAGGAAGTTCACGCTGGCGGAACTCGAGGAGGAGGAGCAGAGCCTGGAGCGTCTCCGGCGATGGTTCCGGGAGCTGAAGTCGCGGGATGTTTTGCGTTTGCCGCAGGCTGAGCAGGCGGCCGATCATTTGGCCCGGTGTTCTGTGGCCTTGGACGGTTTCGCCGAGCTGGTCTATGAGGCCACCCTGGCGTAACTGCGCCACGAAGGAGGGTCAGCCAAGCAGCCCCGGAACAATCAGCAGGGCCGTCGGGACCGCGAGCAACAGGGCTGAGGTCGCCAGCACCAAAGTCCTCAAGCCCTTGGCGAGTGGTGGCTTCGGGGAGAGAAGGCGGCTGACGCGTGACGCCGTCGTGCGTGGGGAGTCGGCGCCGCCGGTGGCGCTGACGGAACCACCCTCGATAATGCCGCCGCCGGCCAGGGAGCCTGCCGACAACGTGCCGGGCGGCGGGGCGGGAGCGGATGAGCCGCTCGAGACGATCGCGATCGCTTTGATGAGCGTGCCCTTGCTTTCGGTCCGGAGGGCGACATCGTCGGCGAGCATTTCGATCAGTGAATTCACCGCTGTCTGCGCCAGCCTGGTAGTGGGAAACCATGGCAAAGCCTGGCGCCATGCCGCAAAGGCCCACAGCAGGAGGTCGTGCCGCTGGGAAAGGTGGGCGTTTTCATGGATGAGGACGGCGCGGAGTTCTGCCGGTTCGAGGGCGGCCATGAGCCCGTCGGAAAGGACGGTCACCGACCGGGCGCCGCCGGGGAGGCAGTAGGCGACGGGGGAGTCGTGGTTGATGACCACCGTGCCGGGGCCGTCGGCGGAGGGAGAGGCGAGCAGGGCGAGCAGTTCACGGTGCCGGCGTCGCTGCCGTTCGATCTTGTAATAGGTCAGCAGCAGGGTGAAGACCAGGTGGGCCGTCAGCAGGGCCGCGGCCGAGAGTGCGAAGAGGTGCCAGAACCCAAGTGCCGTGGTTGGCGCGTTGTTGAAGACCATCCCCGCAAGGCCCTTGAGGCCTGCGATCAAATTGTCGCCGATGGGCTCCAGTCCGTAGACCAGCATGGCGCCGATCATCGAAAGGCCACCGGCGAGTGCGATGGCCTGCCACAGCACCATGGCGGTGAACGGGGAACGCGCCGGCCATTGTGCCCGCGAGAGAAGGACGGGCACGGGCCATGCCAGAATCAATGCCAGGACCGCCAGGAGATATGAGGTCCAGAACATAGTGGCTAATTGTAGCCGAGCAATTTGCGCAGGGTTGCGGCTTCACTTTCTGAGACGGAGCCAATGAAGCGGGCAAGGACAGCTTCGCGGTCGGGTGCCGAGCCGAGGACCTCGTGCATGAGTTCGGCGGTGTGGTCCGCGCGGCTCGAAACAGCCTGGTAGCGGTGGGGGCGGGTGCCGCGTTCGCGCTCCACGAGTCCCTTCTTTTCCAGGCGGGAAAGCACCGTGAGGACCGTTGTTACGGCAAGGTCCTTGCCTTGGTGTCCGGCAGAGCCATCGCCGGCGTCGGAGTCCTGGGCCAGCAAGTCACGCAATGTGTTGGCGGTTGCGGCCTCTTGTCCCGCCCAGAGCAGGTCCATCACTGCCCGTTCCAGTTCCCCAAGACTCGCCATCTGTACGTCCCTACCTTCCGCGCCACGCCATGCCTCTGCCGGGTGCGACGATCCAACATTCCACGATAAATCTACCGCGTTTCAGTCCTCCATTCTACGTGAAGTAGAACTATCGGCGCGCCGCGGCCCGAAGCGGTCATTCCATGGGGCGCCGCTTGCCCCTTGCGGGTGTGTAACGCCACTTGAAGAATTGGACTGAGCCAGCCGTATTTGTTCTACACTGTGTAGAAGATTAGTTTTCTACGCTTCGTAGAACTAAGCCACCCACTCTGGGCCGCCGGACAAAGGACAGCCATGGACGCCTTGGAAATTGCACGTTGGCAATTCGGTATCACCACCGTCTACCACTTCATGATGGTGCCCCTCACCATCGGCCTTGGTCTGGTGGTGGCGATCATCCAGACGCTCTGGTACCGCACGGGGAAGGCCGAGTACCTGCGGATGACCAAGTTCTGGGGCAAGCTCTTCCTCATCAACTTCATCATGGGCGTGGCCACGGGCATCGTCCAGGAGTTCCAGTTCGGCATGGCTTGGAGCGAGTACAGCCGCTTCGTCGGGGATGTCTTCGGCGCACCGCTCGCCCTGGAAGCACTGCTGGCCTTCTTTGTGGAGTCCACGTTCCTGGGCCTGTGGATCTTCGGCTGGAAGCAGCTCAAACGGGGTGTGCACCTGGCGTGCCTGTGGATCGCCGTGATCGGCTCGCTCTTCTCCGCGTACTTCATCATCGTCGCCAACTCCTGGATGCAGCACCCCGTCGGCGTGGAAATGGTGGATGGGAGGCCTGTGATGACAGACGCTTGGGCGGTCTTCACCAACAACACCGCACTGGTGGCCGTTCCCCACACGCTGTTCGGAGCGCTGGCCGTAGCCGGTGCGTTCCTGCTCGGCATCGCCTGGTACCACTTGTGGCGCAGGCGGCACGACGGCATCGACGTTGTGGGCAAGGACGGCAGGCTGGTTCCGGGCGAAGCTGCCATTCCTGGCCGCGACAAAACCGACTACACCGTTTGGATGCGCTCCCTCCGGATTGGTGCCGTGGTAGCCATGATCTCGTTTGCCGGCACCGCCATCACCGGCGACCTGCAGGGCAAGCTGATGTTCGAGCAGCAGCCCATGAAGATGGCCGCGGCCGAAGCGGCTTGCCACGACGGAACCGGCTTCTCTGTGCTGAGCGTGGGCAACCTCGGAGCCAAGAACTGCGATGACATTGTTGCCGTGATCGAGGTTCCCGGAATCTTGTCCTTCCTCGCCAAGGGCGACTTCACCACCGAGGTCAAGGGCGTCAACAGCCTCCTGGGCGAATACAAGGAGAAGTACGGCACCCACCTCCCGGACAACCCGCTCTATGGTGACCGCGCCGGCCAAGAGATCCAGTACGTGCCGGTGATGGAAGTGACCTACTGGGGCTTCCGGATGATGATCGGTTTCGGCGGCATCGCCGCGCTGGCGGCTCTCCTCGCCCTGTGGGTGACGCGCAAGGGTGTGGTTCCGGAATCCAAGTGGCTCATGCGGTTGGCGGTCTTCGGCATCCTTGCCCCCTTCGGTGCCAACGCTGCCGGATGGATCTTCACGGAAATGGGTCGCCAGCCGTTCGTCGTGGCACCCAACCCGGACATGAACGGCATCGACCAGGTATTCATGTTCACGGCCGCCGCCGTGTCACCTGGCGTCAGCGCCGGCGAAATCATGGGTTCGCTGGTGGTCTTGACTGCCATTTACGCAGTGCTGCTGGTGGTGGAGGTCAAGCTCCTGGTCAAGTACGTCCGCGGTGGCGTCGCCTCGGCCATGCCCGAACTGTCCCATGCCAAGGACGACGGCGACCACCACGGCGCTCCCGGCCCGGACAAGGCCGACGACGTCCTGGCGTTCGCCTACTAGAGACAGAGGAAACCACCAATGGAACTGTTGCCAACAATCTGGTTCGTGGCCATCGCTGTGCTGTGGACCGGCTATCTCTTCCTCGAGGGCTTCGACTTGGGCGTGGGAATGCTGATGAAGCTGTTCGCACGCAACAACACGGACCGGCGCGTGCTGCTGAACACCATCGGGCCTGTGTGGGACGGAAACGAAGTCTGGTTGCTCACGGCGGCCGGAGCAACCTTTGCAGCCTTCCCGCTCTGGTACGCGTCCTTGTTCTCAACGCTTTACCTGCCCCTGCTCTTGGTCCTGGTGGCCCTCATCTTCCGGGCCGTGGCTTTTGAATACCGCGGCAAGGTGGACTCTGAGCGGTGGCGCAACGGGTGGGACTGGGCCATTGCCCTGGGTTCCTTCGTCGCGTCCTTCGGCATCGGCGCCGCCCTGGCGCTGACAACCACCGGCCTGCCCATCGACGCCAACGGCGACCGCAGCGGTGGTCCGATGGCCTGGTTCAGCGGTTACGCCGTGCTGGGCGGCCTCGCGGTGGTGGCCTTCGCCCTGGTCCATGCCCTGGCTTTCCTGGCCTTGAAGACCGACGGCGAGGTGCGGCACCGTGCGAGCCGCTGGTTTGTGCGTTTGGTTCCGGTAGCCTCACTGCCCCTCCTTGCTTGGATGGGGGCCGTGCAGTTCCTCAGCGGAAAGCCTTGGACCTGGGCGATAGTCGTCGCAGGATTGGCAGCCGTGGTCCTCGCGTGGTTGTGGGCCCGGAAGGGTGCCGAAGGTCGGGCCTTCTCGGCCACCGGCGCATTCGTGGTGTGCGCTACGGCCTCGATCTTCGGGGCAGCTTTCCCGGTGGTCCTCCCGTCCACCATCGATCCGGCATTCAGCCTGACCATCTCCAACGCGTCGTCCTCGGATTACACCCTGGGTCTCATGAGCATCGTGGCTGCGGTGGGACTTCCGCTGGTCATCGCTTACCAGGCATGGACGTACTGGGTCTTCCGGCGGCGGGTCAGCTCATCGCACATTCCCGAGGCCCACGGCTTCCTGCCCGCCATTGCCTCAAAGGTGCTGCTGAACGCGGCGCCGCAGCAGGGTCGTCAGCAGCCCGGCAGTACCTCCAGCCCGGGAGCCTAGCCCTCCATGAAACCAGTGTTTCCCTCCGGTCCCGCAACCCGGGCTGCCCTCTACGGAACAGGCATCCTCTCGGCACTCAAGGCACTCGCCCTGGTGCTTATGGCCCAGGCCGTGGCTGGTATGTTGGCTGGTCTGGCCGGAGGAACAACCGACTGGCGCAGCGGCCTGGTGTGGGGTGCTGTGGGTGCTGTGCTCAGGTCCCTCGCCGTGTGGGGCCAGGGTATCGCGTCCCGGCGGGCCGCGTTGGGCGTGAAGGAGGAACTGCGCGCGCAACTCCTGGAAAAGGCACTCTCCGACGGCGGAGCCTCCACGGGCGGCAGGGTCAACGATGGCGGACTGGCCATCCTTGCCACCCGTGGCTTGGACGCCCTGGACGACTACTACACCCAGTACCTCCCGGCCCTGGTGAACTGCGCGACGATACCCCTGCTGGTTGGCGCCAGGATCCTCTGGGCGGACTGGGTCAGCGCCGTGGTGATCGTCCTGACCGTGCCCTTGGTGCCGCTCTTCATGGTCCTCATTGGACGGCACACCGAGGACCGGGTCAGGGACGCCCAGAGCACGCTCCGCACCCTGTCCGGCCACATCCTGGAACTGGCCAAAGGCCTGCCGGTCCTGGTGGGCTTGGGAAGGGCAGCGGACCAGCGTGCGGCCCTGGAGGATATCTCGGAGCAGTACCGGCACCGGACCATGGCCACCTTGCGGACCGCGTTCCTCTCCGCGCTGGCCCTCGAACTCATCGCCACGATCTCCGTGGCAGTGGTGGCAGTGTTCATCGGTGTGCGGCTGGTAGGCGGGGACATGGCCCTCGAGGCAGGACTGCTCGCGCTCATCCTTGCGCCGGATTGCTACCTGCCCCTCCGCGAGCTCGGTACCGCCCACCACGCCAGTGATGACGGACGGGAGGCACTCGAAACCACCAACGCAGTGCTGGCCGCTCCGGCAAGCACCTCTCTCACGGGTGACGGTCCGCGCAATCCCCGGCCGACCGACGTCGTGGTTACCGGTCTGGCGGTGAGCTACGCCGAAAGGCAGGAACCCGCCGTCGGGCCTTTGACCTTTACGGCCCCGGCGGGGCTCGTCACCGCCCTGGACGGACCAAGCGGCGCCGGGAAGACCACTGTGCTGGGCGTGCTGGCCGGCCTGGTGGGCAACGGGGGCGAAGCGTCCGTGTCCGGCACTGTTGCCGGCGCCGCGGCAGTTGCGTGGGTTCCACAGCATCCCGTCATGGCATGCGCCACGGTGGAGGACGAAATCCGACTCTATCTGGGCGAAGGACCACCGGATCCGGCGACCGTCGACCGGTTGCTGGAGAGGGCCGGCGCCGGGCATTTGGCGAGCAAGCATCCGGCAGAACTGAGTCCGGGAGAGTTGCGTCGGGTTGCCCTGGCCCGTGGGCTGGCGCGCCTCGAGTCCGGGGCCACCTTGCTGCTCCTGGATGAGCCAACGGCGCACCTGGACCATCAGTCGGCAGAGGTGGTGCGATCCGTGATTGGTTCCTTGCGGGGCACTGTCACGGTGATCCTGGTGGCCCACGACGCCGCCACGCGGCACCTTGCGGACCTGAACGTCACCCTTGGAAGTCCGGGCGAACCTGGCAGCCCGGCGCATGAACCGCGGGTGGTCTCCAATGGAACCAGCGGCGCAGGGCCGGACATCACGGCAGAGGAGCACAACGGCGCGCCCACGGTTGCGTCGGGCCGGAGGGCAGCGCTGGGACGGCTGGCCGCAGTCCTGGAACCCGTACGCTGGAAATTCGCCGCCGCCGCCGTTGTTGGCGTCCTGGCCGCCCTGTTCGCGGTGGCACTCTCCGGCTTGTCAGGATGGCTGATCATCCGCGCGAGCGAACAACCGCCCATCCTCTACCTGCTGGGCGCCATTGTGGGGGTCCGCTTCTTCGGCATTGGCCGGGCTGTACTCCGTTACACCGAACGGTTGCTGACCCATGACGCCGTGTTCGCGGCGATGACCCGCTTGCGCGGTTCCCTGTGGGCAACATTGAGTCGCCGCGCGCTCTCCCTCCGCAGGCTGCTGCAGGGTGGCAGTGTGCTCGGTTCAGTGGTGGACGAAGTCGATACCCTCCGCGACCTGCTCCCCAGGGTTGTTCTTCCGCCCATGGCGGCTGCGGGCGTGGCTGCCGGTGCCATTGTTGCCACGGCGCTGGTGCTGCCCGCTGCGCTGCCCGCGACGCTCCTTGCATCCCTCCTGGGACTCGTCGCCGCGCCGATCCTGGCATTGTTCGCCGACCGCAACGCCGCCAAGGCCGAACAAGAACTGCACGCCGATGTCCTGCGCGGGGTTGCTGCGGCGTTGGATGCCCGGGCCGAGCTCCAGGCCAACGGTGTGGCCGGGCCCTTGGTGGAGGCACTCAAGGCGAAAGATGCCCTGGCCACCGTCGCCGCCCAAAGGTCGGCATGGGCCGAAGGGCTGGGCCAAGCCGTCATCGTGCTTGCCTGCTCACTTGCGGCACTCTGGGCGGGGGTCCTGGGGTCCGCGCCAACCCTGGAGGGCGCTGTCAGCCCGGCCCTGGTGGCCGTCATCGTCCTTGTGCAGCTTGCCCTCGTGGAGCCCTATGCCGGGGTGGTGCCCGCCATCCGGCAAGCGCCCGCGCTCGCAGCCGTTTTGCGCCGCGTGGCCGGTTCCGGAGCGTTGGACTCGCCGGGTGCGGGGCAGAATGACGACGGCGGCCTTCAGTCGGTGCCCGAGCGGGCCGGGAGCGCAGGGCTCGAGTTGGAGAACGTCTCTGCCGCCTGGCCGGGCGGTCCAGAGATCTTTTCCGGGCTGTCCGCCGAGGCTGTCCCGGGCCGCTGGCTTACCGTGACCGGACGCTCGGGAGCCGGCAAGTCCACGCTACTGTCCGTTCTGCTTGGCTTCCTGCCACCGACCTCCGGAACAGTGCGGCTGACCGGAAGCGCTGCGTGGTGCCCCCAGGAGGCACACCTCTTCGATTCAACCATCCGCGGCAACCTGCTCCTGGCCCGCCCCTCGGGGGACAAGCCCAGCGACGCCGAGATGCGCAAGGCGCTCGCAGACGTTGGGCTGGACGTCCTGGTGGATGCCCTTCCGCAGCAACTCGATACCCGGATCGGCCCTGGGGGCGCCTTCCTCAGCGGCGGAGAACGGCAGCGGCTCGCCATGGCCAGGACGCTCCTGACCGGGGCGCAGGTCCTGCTGCTCGACGAACCCACCGCCCACCTGGATGCCGCCTCAGCCCGGGACATGATGGCTGTGCTTCGACGGGGGTTGAAGGACGTCACGGTTGTCCTGGTAACGCACAACCCCGCGGACATCGACGCCGCTGACGCCCGCTTGGAACTCCGGGGGCGGCTGGAGATTGAATCGGGCCCGGAACTGGTGGCGCGGCCTACTCCTCAGTAGCCTGTTGGCATGCCTTCGGAGACCCCACAACAGTCCTTGCCCGAGAACGCCATCCCGGATGCCGAGGCAACCGGCCTGCGGTGGCAACCCGCCACTGGTGACCAGCTCGGGAACTGGGCTGGACTGATTGCGCGAACCGCCGCCGTCGAACATCCCGCATGGTTCGAAAAGCCCGGCGACCTGCAACACATCCTGGAATCCACCGTCAACGATCCCGGCACGAGCACGCTTCTGGGCCTGGACAGCGACGGCATGGCACGCGCCTACGGGCGGATCGTCAAGAACCCGGATGGCAACAAGGCAACCGGCATGGCGTGCGTCGACCCGGCGTGGCAGCGGCGGGGAATCGGTTCGGCCGTCCTGGCCTGGCAGGAGGCCCAAACGAGGCGGCGTTTCGTTGCCGATGCTGCCGGGGGATACGCAGCTTCGCCGCCCCGGCTCCGCATCAGGACCGAAGAACAGCACCGGCACCAGGCCGCCTTGCTTGAGGCCCGCGGTTACGGCGCAGTTCGTTGGTTCAACGAGATGCACCGGCCGCTGTCGGTTCCCCCGCCGGTGGCGTCGCTGCCGGCAGGACTGGAATTGCGGACCCTGGATACCTCGCTTCATGAACCGGTCCGCCAAGCACATAACGACGCCTTCAGGGACCACTGGGGGAGCGAACCCCGGGACGCGGAATCATGGCGTTTCACCATGGAAGAACCCACCGCCCGGCATGACTGGAGCACCGTCGCGATCGATAGGGTAACGGGCTTGGTTGCCGGATACCACTTGGCGAGCTACGACCCCGATGCCGCTGCCGACCGCGGCTTCAAGGAGGGCTACACGGAGCTCCTCGGCGTCCGCCGGGAATTTCGGGGGCGTGGCATTGCCCAAGCGCTGCTTGCAGATGCCATGCGGAGGTTCGTCGAGGGAGGAATGGACATTGCCTCCCTCGACGTCGATTCCGCGAACCCCACCGGCGCCCTCGGCCTGTACCTGGGCTTGGGCTATGCTCCGGTGAACCGGAGCATTACGTGGGAGAAGCTCCTTTAGCCGCCCGCCCTAGCCGTCAACGTCATGCAAGTGATGTACGACGTCGTGCAGGAAGTACTGGGAGAACGTCAGGACCGTGAAGACGGAACCATTGCTCCGCATTCCGGTCAATTGCCATTCGTCCTGCACCACGCGTGCGAACGACTCCGCCACTTGCTCGCCTTCGGTGACCAGTTCCTCCGCCACCAGGCCCGGGTCGGACGCAGCATATTCGCCGTCAATTGCTGCCTGGTCCTGGTCCCAATTCGCAAAGGTGGCGTTCTCCTGGGTGAGCATGAGGTTCAAGCGCTGGCCGAACAACTCGAACACGTCGCGGACATGGCAGGCGTATTCCAGGACCGACCACGTACGGTCATTGGGCCGGATGGCTGCGTCCTCACGCCGAAGGGCGGCGCGCCACCGGGGAAGCATGCTCAGCACACTCCCGGGAACTGTGGCTGGAGTGACTGTGGAAGCATCAAAACCGCACTCGGGGCATGGTTTGGAGAGCACCCAGGTCCAGTCTTTATCGTCAGGGATGATCGGCATGCGGCCAGTCTATGCGGCTTCCCGGCCGCTACCGCGCAGCCGGGCAAATCTGCCGCCATCAGCCGATTACTTCACGTGGCTGCAGGAGTAGAGTTCGTTCCGGGAGGAGAGCCGGAAAGAGAGAATCATGCTCAAAGATCAGCAAGTGGCTGCCGTTCTGCCGGCACAGGATCTGAAACGGGCCCGCGGTTTCTACAGCGAGAAACTCGGTCTTGAACCCGATAATCCGGACGCGGACGACAACCTGCAATACACGTGCGGGGATGGAACGGCGTTCTTCCTCTACGAAACGCCGAATGCCGGAACTGCCAAGAACACCCAAATTGGCTGGAATGTCGATGACCTCGCCGCCACAGTGGCCGAACTCCGTGGAAAGGGCGTGGTTTTCGAAGACTACGACTTCCCTGGACTTAAGACAGAGGATGGCATCGCCACCATGCCCGACGGCACCGCAGCAGCCTGGTTCCTCGACACCGAGGGAAACATCCTGAGCCTGAACCAGATGGGCCGGAACGGCTAGCGGTCAGCGGGAGGAGCCGGTGGTTGTCGAACCGCCGGCCCCTCTTGTGTCCCGCTTATGCTCCGTCCGGGGTGGATTCGGGCCACGCCATGCTCGGACCGATCGCTTCCACAGGCTGGGACAACGGCACGCCGGACCCGTCCCTGCGGCCGTGTTCGTGCGGGAGGGCCCGGGCGACGCCTGCGCTGGTTGAGGCCTTGGCCGGGCCGTGTCCGGCCCACGCCAGCAGCAGCGTGTCTTCGCCCTTGAGGAAGCGGTGGGCGCGGACACCGCCGGTGGCGCGGCCCTTGGCCGGGTACTCCTCGAATGCGGTCACCTTGGCCGTGCCCGGTGCCGTCCCCGGCAACGCGCCCACCGTTCCGGCAATCGTCACGACGACGGCGGCAGGATCGTTGGGCCGCACGGCACCGAAGTGGATCACTTCGTCGCCCGCCGCCAACTTGATGCCTGCCATGCCGCCTGCGGTCCTGCCCTGTGGCCTGACGTTGGACGCGCTGAAGCGCAGCAATTGTGCCTGCTTCGTCAGGAAGACAAGATCGACGTCCTCCTCGTGCGCCGGTTCCACGGCGAGGACCATGTCCTTGTCCTTGAGCGAGATGATTTCCCAGTCCTCGCGGTTCAAGGGGTAGTCCGGCTGGACGCGCTTTACCACGCCCTGCGCGGTTCCGATGGCAAGGACCTGATCCAACGGGACGAAGGCCACCAACGTTTCACCTTTAAGCAGGGTGATGAATTCCTTGGCGGGCACGCCGCCGGCCAGATTGGGCAAACCGCTCACTGGTGGAAGCACCGGCATGTCCATGACCTGCAGCCGGAGCATCCGGCCGGAGGAAGTCACGGCGCCGATTTCGCCACGCGCGGTGGTCTTCACCACTGATCGGAAAACATCGTGCTTGGCCCGCGGCCCCGACTCCCCAAGGGGCTCCTGGTTCGAGGTTCGCGCGATCTGGCCCGATACGCTGAGCAAGGCCCAGCAGGGGTCGTCCGCAATCTCAAGGGGAAGCGCGGCAGCCTTCCCCTTGGGCCCCGGCGCGGCGGCTGCCAGCGCGGCAGCAACCGTGGGGGAGACGGCCTCGGATTCCAGCAGCACCGTCCGACGCGGAGTTCCGTACTTTTCCGCAATCTCAGCCAACTCCCCGGAAACCAGTTCGCGGAGCAACTGGTCGCTGCCCAGGATGGCCTCGAGAGCCTCGATCTCCTTGCGCAGCTCGTCCTGCTCTTTTTCCAGTTCAATGCGTGAGTACTTGGTGAGCTGGCGAAGGCGGAGCTCCAGAATGTAGTTCGCCTGGATCTCGCTGAGGTCGTAGATGGACATCAGGCGTTCGCGGGCGGCCGACGCTTCATCCGATGAACGGATGATCTGGATGACTTCGTCAATGTCCACAATCGCGATCAGCAGGCCCTCCACCAAGTGGAGGCGATCCTTTTTCTTGCCCAAACGGAACGCAGTCCGGCGTCGGACCACGTTGATGCGGTGGTCAACGTACACCTGGAGGAGCTGGAGCAACCCAAGCGTTTGGGGCTGGCCATCCACAAGGGTCACGTTGTTGATGCCGAAGGAGTCTTCCATGGGCGAGAAGCGGTAGAGCTGCTGGAGGACGGCGTTCGGATTGAAACCGTTCTTCAGTTCGATCACCAGGCGCAGCCCATGATTGCGGTCGGTCAGGTCCACCACGTCGCTGATGCCGGTCAGCTTCTTGGCGTTGACCGCATCCTTGATGCGTTCAATAACCTTTTCGGGTCCCACCATGTAGGGGAGCTCGGTGACCACCAAGCCGGTGCGGCGGGCAGTGAGTTGCTCCACCTCCACCTTGGCCCTGGTCTTGAAGGAACCACGACCGGTGGCGTACGCGTCCCGGATGCCGTCCAGGCCCACGATCCGCCCGCCCGTCGGCAAGTCAGGTCCCGGGACAAACCTCATGATGTCATCCAGGGTGGCATCAGGGTTTGAGATCAAGTGCCGCGCAGCTGCGATGACTTCCACCAGGTTGTGGGGAGCCATGTTCGTGGCCATGCCCACCGCGATGCCCGTGGTCCCGTTCACCAGGAGGTTGGGGAACGCCGCAGGCAGGACTTCCGGCTGTGTCAGCTGGTTGTCGTAGTTCGGAACGAAATCCACCACATCTTCGTCGAGGTGGTCGGTCATGGTCAATGCGGCCGCAGCCAGCCTGGCTTCGGTGTACCTGGGCGCCGCCGGACCGTCGTCGAGCGAGCCGAAGTTGCCGTGGCCGTCGATCAACGGCAGGCGAAGGGAGAAATCCTGCGCCATGCGCACCATGGCGTCGTAGATCGCAGCATCTCCATGGGGGTGGAGCTTGCCCATGACCTCGCCCACCACGCGGGCGCTCTTCACATGGCCGCGGTCGGGGCGGAGGCCCATGTCGGCCATCATGTAGAGGATGCGGCGTTGGACGGGTTTGAGGCCATCACGTGCGTCGGGAAGGGCACGCGAATAGATCACCGAGTAGGCGTACTCCAGGAAGGAGCCCTCCATCTCGGAAGTGACGTCAATGTCGACGATCGTCTCGGTGAAATCGCCGAGGGGCTCGCCTTTGCGTGCGGAAGTTTGGCTGCGGGCCATGGGGTCGGTGGATCCTTAAAAGATGTACTGCGGATGTTTAGCTAGGCTAAGCCTATGGTGGATCAGCCCGGGGTCGGCATTTATCCGGAATATTGGGAGGCCGATGTCGTCTTGCGCGACGGCGGAACCGCCCATCTCAGGCCCATCCGGCCGCAGGACGCAGACGCGCTGCAGGCCTTCCACGCGGGCCAGTCACAGGCATCCATCTATATGCGGTTCTTTTCCTTCAAGGCCAAGCTGTCCGGCAAGGAAGTCCGGCGCTTTACCGAAGTGGACCACGTCAACCGCGTCGCGTTCGTCATCACCATTGGTGGCGAGATCGTGGGTGTGGGGCGTTACGACCGGCTGGACGACCCGGACGAGGCCGAAGTCGCCTTCAACATCTCCGATTCCCATCAAGGCCGCGGCATCGGCTCCATCCTGCTGGAGCACCTGGCCGTCGCTGCCCGGGAAAACGGCATCCGGCGCTTCACAGCGGAAGTCCTGCCCGAGAACCGAAAGATGCTCATGGTGTTCGCCGACGCCGGTTACGATCTCACCCGCCAGTTCGACGACGGCGTCGTAAGCGTCGAATTCAACATCGACCCCACAGAGAAATCGCGCGCCGTCATGGAAGCACGCGAGCACCGCGCGGAGGCGCGCAGCGTACGCGACCTGCTGGCGCCGTCGTCCATTGCCGTCATCGGCGCCAGCCGCAAATGGGGGACGGTGGGCTACCAGCTTCTCGAACACCTCATCGAGGGCGGCTTCAAGGGAGCCGTGTACGCCGTCAACCCGGAGGCCTTTGAACTGGCGGGCATGATGTCCTACGGCAAACTGTCCGACATTCCAGGCCCGGTGCAACTGGCCATCGTCGCTGTTCCCTATGACGAAGTGCCCAAGGTGGTGGACGATTGCGCGGCGGCAGGGGTCAAAGGCCTCGTTGTGGCCACTGCCGGTTTCGCCGACGACGGCGAACGCGGCCTGGCGCGCCAACACGAACTGGTCAGGCGGGCCCGCGCCAACGGCATGCGCGTCATCGGACCGGAATCGCTGGGCATCCTGAATACCCACCCGGACATTTCGCTCAATGCTTCCATGGCCCCGGCCCTGCCGCCCCGGGGAGGACTTGGCCTGTTCAGCCAATCCGCAGCCGTGGGCGTGGCAGTCTACGCGGCCGCAAGCCGGCGTCGTCTCGGGCTGTCGTCCTTCCTCTCGGCGGGTAACCGCGCGGACGTCTCCGGAAACGATGCCATGCAGTACTGGGAGGACGACGCCGATACGTCCGCCGTCGGGCTCTACCTGGAATCCATCGGCAACCCCCGCAAGTTCTCCCGTCTTGCCCGAAGGTTGTCACGCAGCAAGCCCGTCATCGTGGCGAAATCGGACGTGACGGGACTGCGGCTCCCACCCGGTCATGAGGTCCGCACCACCCAGGCGCCGTCGGCTGCGGTGGACGCCATGATGCGGCAAGCGGGCGTCATCCGCGTGGACACGATCGAACAGCTCATGGACATCGCCCAGATCGTCTCCACGCAGGCCCTCCCTGCCGGCCCCGGAGTTGCGGTCTTCTCCAATTCGGTGGCCTTGGCCACGGTGGTTGCTGATGCTGCTGCTCCTGCCGGGCTCGACGTCACGCGAACCGTCACCAACGTGGACCTTGATGCAGGGATGTCGCTTGCGCTGCCGGCCTTCAGGGCAAGCCTCCGGGAGATCCTCGACGACGAATCGGTACATGCCCTCGTGGCAGCGCTCCTGCCGGTGCGTGGCGTGACGGTCGAAGCGCTCGCAGGGGTCCTGGCTGAGTGCGCGGCGGAGGCCGGCAAGCCGGTGGTATCGGCGTTTACGGGCATCCTGGATCCTTCCGTCCAGGTCGAAGGGATGGTGGGGCAGGAAGGCAGGCCGCTCCTTCCCTGCTATTCCAACGCCGGATCCGCAGTAGCCGCGTTGTCCGCGATAGTTGGGTACGCCCAGTGGCGGGACCGCGACCAGGGCCTCTTCGTGGAGCCCGGCGGATGCGACGTGGAGGGCACCCGGGAGACCCTGGCAGCCATGCTGTCCGGGGTGACGGGGGAGAAACTGCGGAAGCTCGACGCCGCTGCTGCCGCGGCGTTGCTTGGCGGTTACGGCATCAAAGTGATGCCCGCGATCGGATTCGGAACCCCGGACGAAGCCGTCGAAGCGGCCACGGGCATTGGATGGCCCGTGGTGTTGAAAACCACGGACCCCGCCCTTCGGCACCGCCTGGACCTTGGCGGGGTGCGTCTGGACATCCAGGATGCCGCGTCGCTCCGCCAGAACATCGATCAGATGCGCCGGGCCTTGGAACCATACGGATCGTCGTCGCTGGAAGTCCAGGCGATGGCTCCCGTGGGCCAAGCGTGCACCTTCCGTGCCATGGAGGACCCCCTGCTCGGTCCGGTGGTTTCATTCGGCTTGGCGGGGGACGCCGTGAACCTCTTGGATGACTGGGCCCACCGCGTGCCGCCGTTGTCCGCGGCCGACCTCCACGACGTGATCCGGTCTCCGCGCGCCTCCCGGAAGTTGTTCGGGTACCAAGGCCTCCCCGCCGTCGACGTCGGCGCTCTGGAGGATATCGCCTCCCGGCTTGCCAAGCTCAAGGACGACCATCCGGGGATCGCCCTGATTGAGTTCAACCCGGTGCTGGCCGGTCCGGCAGGTGCCACGATCCTGGGGGCTGAAGTCTGGATCGGGAATGCTGCCCAGCGCACGGACAGTGCCCGCCGGGCCATGCGCAACTAGTCCCTGACCACCCGCCGCACGGGCTTGGTGGCGCGCGATGCGGTTAGGAAGTCACCAAGCGATCTGTGAAAATGGGGGAATGAGCACCCAGTCTCCGACGCCTCAATCCCGCCCGTCCAACACAGGGCACCACAACGCGCGCAACCACAGCTCCCAAGCCCAGAGCCTGGACCAGGCGCTGCAGCAGGCAGGTTTCTACCCGCGTCTTGTGGCCGACGTCGTTGATGATGCCTTGGATGGCCGTGATTGCTTGTCCCATCTGGTGCACCTGGAAACACACTTCGACCGCGCCGAGGTCCGGCGCCATATCACCGTGCTGGTACTGACTGAGGACATGCTGGTCATCACCCACGTGGATGACCAGCAACTGGATGAGGCAGGCGAGCAGATCGTGGCGCAGATCTCCACGGAGTCGGTTCCCGTGGCCCAAATCCGTTCAGTGGTGCTGAGCTACATGTACTCCCAGCCGCAGGACTACAAACCGTCAGATCCCGTCCGCGAGTTGACGCTCTCCATTGCCTGGTCTGGTGGGCAGCGGCTGGACATGGGCCCGGCCAGTTGCGGCGATCCGCAATGCGAGGCGGACCATGGCTACACGGGAACCATTGCCCAGGAAGACATTGTGCTCCGAATCAGCGCCGAAGCGGATGGACTCCAGGCCGTGCAGGATGCCAAGGTCTTCGCCCGTGCACTCCGTGCCGTGAACACAGGAGTATCTGCACCCGTTCCCCATACGGGCATACCTGCGCCGCGGCCGCGTTCAGGTGTCTTCAGCAACCGCCTGGGCCGCGGACACCAGCGTTGAGGGTGGCAGAGCCGGGCAACACCAATGCCGTGGCAGACCTGCCGGCTCCGCCGCTGTTTGGCAGCAAATCGATTGCCGAGGTCTTTACAAGTGCGGCTGCCAGCCTGGGAATTCCAGGTTTCGCCAACAAGCTGCAGCTTCCGGCAAGCAACCGGGTCTGCGTGGTCCTTGCAGATGGCTTGGGGCGTTCCCTCCTCAAGCAAAAGGCTTCGCACACACCGTTCCTCAGGTCCGTCACGGCCGCCGGACAGGGCAACATCCCCACCTGGATAGACTCGGCCTTCCCCAGCACCACGGCCGCATCACTGGCAAGCCTGGGAACCGGACTGCCCGCGGGCAGCCACGGCATGGTTGGCTACGACGTCCTGGACCCTGCACAGGACAAAGTGGTCAACTTGCTGGGGAACTGGGATGCCCACGTGGAACCTGCCCTCTGGCAACCTCATCCGACCGTTTTTGAGCGCCTGGCCGGCAGCGTCGATGTTGTTACGGTCAGCCTCCCACAGTTCGGCAACTCACCCATGACGCAGGCCGCCCTCCGGGGCAGCCGCTTCGTCGGTGGCACCACGCTCCACGCCAGGACCGCCGCGGCGGCCGAGGCCATGTCTGCCGGCGGACCGTCCCTGATGTACTTCTACGTCAACGAGCTGGACAAGGCCGGGCACCGCCACGGCTGCCAGTCAGAGCGCTGGGAACACCAACTCGAAGAGCTCGATGCCACGGTCAAGCGCTTGTCCACCTCGCTTCCTGCCGGCACCACCGTCCTGGTCACGGGGGACCACGGGATGCTCGATGTTCCGGAGTCCCAGCGCATCGACTACTCCGCCGACCCTTCCCTGGTGGCCGGCGTCCGCCACACCGCCGGGGAACCGCGCATGGTCCACTTGTACCTGGAAGCCGACGCCGGCGCCGACGCGCGCGAGTCGCTCATTGCCGCCTGGCGCAAACGCTTCGGGGAGCGAATCTGGGTCTTTACCCGCGAGCAGGCAACCTCGGCAGGGCTGTTCGGCGAGGTGGAGCCGCAGGTCTCGCCGCGCATCGGCGACATCATGGTGGCGGCACGCGACACCCTGGCCCTTTACGACACCCGCCGGGTCCGCCCCACTTCACTGGAAGTAGTGGGCCAGCACGGTTCACTGACTAAAGCCGAACGCGAAGTGCCGTTCCTCTGCTTTACGGCAACCGGCAAGAAAGGTGCACGTGGCTGAGCTGGTTTTCTTCTCCGGCACCATGGACTGCGGGAAATCCACCCTTGCCCTTCAAATGGACCACAACCACCGGGCACGGGGAAGGGGCGGAGTCCGCTTCAGCTGCAATGACCGCGCCGGCGACTCCACCATTTCCAGCAGGCTGGGGCTCCAAACCGATGCCGTAGAGGTGCACGGCGCCACGGATTTCTGGGACGAGGTGGTGCTCCGGCGCACCAGCGGACTCCGCGTGGACTACCTGATCTGCGACGAAGCCCAGTTCTACTCCGCTGCCCAAGTGGAGCAACTGGCACGCCTTGTGGACGAGATGGAGGTTGATGTCTTCGCCTTCGGAATCACGTCGGACTTCCGTACGCGGCTCTTTCCCGGTTCGCAGCGCTTGATCGAACTCGCGGACAAGGTCCAGGTTCTCCAAGTGGAAGCGCTGTGCTGGTGCGGCCGCCGCGCTACCCAGAATGCCAGGACCTGGGACGGCATCATGGTGGTGGAGGGCGAACAGGTCATGGTGGGCGATGTTACGCCGGGCGATGAGGGTTCCAACGCCGGGCAGCAGCCGCCCGGAGCGGTGGAATACGAGACGCTGTGCCGAAGGCACTACATGCGCCGCGTTACGGCTCACGGCGCCAATCTCATGGCAGGCTCCGACCAAACGTTGCCCTTTGACGTAGAGGCCTGCTTGTGGCCGGGCGCAGGGGAAGTGCGCCGGAGTTAGTCTCCGCGTGCGCCGAAGACGATTTCATCCCAACTGGGGATGCTGGATCGCTTGGGCCGCGAAGGCTGGCGTTCGGCTGGAGCTTCGTCGGCCTTGGGAGCCGGGCGTTCTTTGGGCTCGGCCAGGGAGTCGTCGGTCGGTTCAGGCTTCCGCCGGGATTCTGCCGTGCCGGGACCACCCAGCAATTCGTCGAGGCCTGCGCGGTGAACAGGGCTTTGGCCGGGAACGTCGGCTGCCGGGCCGGGCTCATCGTCCGCAACGGGGGCATCGCCCGCCGTCGGACGATCGGCCAGTGACGTCACCGGCCGCAGGGGACCCGCAACAACGGTAATCTCCCGGGTCTCGGTGCTGACGCCGTCGTGCAGCCGGAGGGAATCGTCGGCGTCGTCCGGCTCGACATGCCGGGGCGCCAGGCTGAGCCGCGCCAGCATGGACGGCCGGCCGTCCATGCGCGCCGGTTCGTGGGCCGGCTGGCTGGCCGGCGGCGTTTCTTCCTCGCCGGATTCACCGGGTTGCGCCTGGTCTTCGTCTCCGGGGCGGGGGTGCGCGGCCGGAACGTTGCTGAGCAGGACGGCCAAGGCGTCGTCGGCGTCTTCGTCCACCCCGAGGCGCTGTCCGCGCCGTGAGCGCAGCATCTCCAGGAGGTTGTCCGATTCCTTCGCGGCGGCCCGTGCCGCAGCACCGGCGTCTGCCTCAAAGTCGAACGGTCGGTCGGAGACGGCCGCCAGCCGCCGCGCCGGAACGGGTCCGTCCAGCGGTTCGAGTTCGCTTAGCTGCTGGGCCCAGCGATTGGCGTTGTGCAGGGATTTCCGCTGTGGACTGAAGGTCCACATGGCCGGCGGTTCTTCTCCAATGGTTCCGTCGGAGCCCGGCACTGTTTCAAAGCGCGCGACGACGGTCCAGGTGCCGTCGGAGCGACGCCACGAATCCCACTCAACCGAGCCTGGATCAATGCCGTGGGCCGACAACCGGTGGACAACCATCTCGCCCAAAGTGGCGGGATTGTCGCCGAAGGCCGAGCGGTGCGCGTCATGGCCCGGGGCGGGAGCAGCGACCTCCACATTGCGGGCTTGTTGTGCCACGTATTCGCGTTCGGCGAGGACCGGACCTTCGTAACGCTGGACATTTGCCAGGGGTATTCCGGACAGCTCGGCCACTTCCGCCGCCGTTGCACCGCTGCGGATCCGGGCCTGGATGTCCCTTGGCGACATGGCTACGGGGGTGATGGAGGCGCGTGCTGCAACCTGGGCGGGGGTCCGGATCGCCGCGGCCCGCAAGGCCTCGTCGATCGGAAGCTGGAACATCGCACCGCCGGGGCCGCTCAAGAGGAGATGCCCGCCGTCGTCGTGGACGCCTACCAGCCGTAGATCCTGCATAACACCCTCCACCACATGGCATAACTGACATTCGAAACTCTGCCACCCAAGGTGCCCTTTTCCTACTAGGAGAAAGGGCGTGCCGTGATATTCCGGCGAAAACAGCGGTTTCCGCCGGAGAACGGGAGCGCCCGCGCGGCTCTGGACAAACAACTCCCCGGGGAGGAAAATCTGGCCGATACCGGGCACAAATCCGGGGCGTCCGATGTTACATCCCTATAGCCGCGGCGGGTTCCGAAACCCGCTGCGGGAATCCAAACCGCATCAAGCATCGAGGATGAAGAAAGACCATGGCCACGGATTACGATGCCCCTCGGAAGACCGAGGAAGACGTCAACGAGGACTCGATCGAGGAACTCAAGACGCGCCAGTCGGGAAAGCAATCCTCGGCTGTGGACGTGGATGAAACGGATCTTGCCGACGGCTTCGAACTGCCGGGAGCCGACCTTTCAGGAGAAGAGCTCCTCATCCAGGTCATGCCGGCCCAGGCCGATGAATTCACGTGTTTCAACTGCTTCCTGGTAAAGCACCGCTCACAGATCGCCGCCCAGCGGAATGGCCATCTGTACTGCACGGAGTGTGAAAGCTAGGACCTTCAGCGCTTGTGCAATGCGGCAACGAGTTCCTGAGGCCTGCGGGAAGAAGCTATCCAGTACGGTGTGCGGTCGGCGGGATCGGTGATCTCGATCTTGACCACGGGATCGATCCAGCCACGGAAGCACATGTAGGCCAGGCCGTTGAGGCGGGGGCCACGCTCAGCCGTTGCTTCGGCCTTGCTGAATGCCTCAACCGATCCAACGAACTTCCTGTCAATGCTGGCCCGCCCCACCCGCAGGGTGTCCTTGGTGACGGAAATCGTGGGGGTCGAGAGCACCAGCAGCGTGGTCATGATCGCCAGCAGTACCAGTGCTGCAATGATGCCGGCAGCCGGGCTGATGGGGGCGAACATCAAGATCCCGGCGCTCGAGAGACCTACGACGACGATCCAGATCCAGATAGTGGGCCACAGCTTTTCCCTGAACAGGAACTCCGCTGAGGCGGAGGGGTTCCGGGCAGGCGTGGGTGCGGACTGGTCAGGCGTAGGCATGGGTCCAGCTTATCCGCCGTCGAGGGGAGGTCGGTCCACGTAGAATGGACCACTGTGAGCAACGAGACCGCAGTATTCACCAATGACTCCCTTTCCCCGGATGCCGAAAGCGGCGCGACGGCCTCCTACGGTGCGCCGACCCTCGAGGTACAGCTGAAAATGCTCGACGAAGGCTTGGAGGCACCCTCCTACGCCCACCCTGGCGATGCCGGAGCCGATCTGCGGGCCCGCGAAGACGTGAGCCTCGCTCCGGGGGAACGGAAACTGGTCCCCACGGGTGTGTCGATCGCCCTTCCGGACGGCTTTGTTGCGCTGATCCATCCCCGGTCCGGATTGGCCACGAAGCACGGACTGACCGTGGTCAATGCCCCCGGAACCGTTGATGCCGGGTACCGCGGCGAAATTGCCGTCACCTTGCTCAACACCGACCAGAGCCAGGCAATCGAACTCAAGCGCGGCGATAGAATTGCCCAAATGGTGATCCAGCGCGTGGAATACGCCCGCTTCGTCGCCGTTGCCGAGTTGTCCGATTCCGTCCGGGGGACCGGCGGCTTCGGTTCCACTGGTGGCTTCAACGCCCCGGTGGCCTGACCATACATACCCAACCAGGCGAGTGCGCCGGCCGATGCCCTGCCGCATTGCCGTACTTCGACATGGGTGCGGTTTACTTGGGGATAGACCACTACTAAGGAGACAACCCAATGGTTTTTGGGCGCGGCAAGAAGTCCAAGGCTGAGCGGCCGGAGGCGGCCGTCATCGACGAGGAAAGCGCAGCCCGGGGCCCGGCACCAGCTGAGCCCGCCAAAGGCGACCTTCGGTTGGCAAAGGGGCCGTGGGACAGCGACGAGATCGAGGACCGCGACGGCTATGTGGATCTCGGCGCCCTGCTGATTTCGCCGGCTGAGGGTCTTCAGCTGCGGCTCGAAGTCGAAGAAGCGACCCAACGGGTTGTGGCTGTGACCATGGATCTCGGTGGCTCAAGCCTCCAATTGCAAGCCTTTGCGGCTCCCCGTTCCGAAGGCCTGTGGGAGGAAATCCGTGAGCAGATCAGCCAATCCGTGGCCAGCCAAGGAGGGGAGACGGAGGAAGTGACCGGAACCTTCGGAACCGAGCTGGTTGCCAAACTTCCGGCCGAAGCTGCCGACGGGAGCCGTGGCTTCCGGGCCGCGCGCTTCATGGGCGTCGACGGCCCGCGATGGTTCCTTCGCGGCGTCCTTGGCGGTGCTGCCGCACTGGAGAAGGAAGCCGCCGCGGGACTGGAAGATTTGTTCCGCCAAGTAGTGGTGGTCCGTGGGGACAACCCCATGCCCCCGCGCGAACTCCTGCAATTGCGGTTGCCAAAGGATGCCACGGCTTCAGGGCAACCGGCCGCGCAGCACAACGGACCCTCCGTCCAGCGGCCGGAGCGGGGTCCGGAGATCACCCAGATTGGCTGAAACCGGGGGACGGCCCGCCCAGGGCGGTCAACGGCAGGACACACCACGCGGCGTGAGGGACCTCCCCGCCCGCGGGCGGGCTGTGTGCACGGGGTTCATCGAATCGGTGACCCACCAGCCCCCCAGCGAGCAGCCGTTTTTCTCGGCAATCGTGGTGGACGCCCTGGAACACAGTTCAGTGACCGCGCTTGGTGGATCCACGAACAAGAAACCCTATGAGCGGCTTCGGATTATCTGGCTTGGCAGAAGCCGGGTCCCCGGCATCGAGGCGGGTGTCCAGCTTCGGCTGAACGGGATGGTCACCGAGGTGGACGGCTTGCCGGCCATGTTCAATCCACGCTACGAAATACTTTCCCGTCAGGAGCACCGATGACCGCCGCTGAAGGACCGGACCCCAAGGACCCCGCCGGTACACACCCTGCGGGCGAACCAGCGCAACGCCAAGGGCCGGAAGCGCAAACCGTGGCTGGCCTTGCCGCAGGATATGCGGAGAAGGCAGGCCTGCACCGCAACAGTTCCGGGCATGTGGACATGCTCAAGTCGGCCGGGGGAGTGCAGGGCATCGCCGAAAGCATACTCCCGGGCTTGGTGTTCCTTGTGGCGTTCACCGCTACGCGCGACCTGACGGTTTCCCTGGTGGCTTCCCTGGCGACCGCTGCGGTTTTCACGGTGGTCAGGCTTATCCAGAGGCGGCCGTTGACCCAAGCCCTGGCCGGAGTGGTGGGCGTCGGAATCTCCGCATGGCTGGCCAATACCACCGGCAAGGCTGAGGACTTCTATGTGCTCGGCTTCTTCACGAATATTGCGTACATCGCGGGCATGGTGCTCTCGATAGTCCTGAAGTGGCCCATCGCGGGACTTTTGTTTGGCTTTGTGCGCAATGAAGGACTGGACTGGCGCAAGGACCCGGAACGGCTCCGCGCTTATCGCCTGGGTACGTGGATTGTGGTTGCGGTGCTGGCTTTGCGGCTCGTTGTCCAGGTTCCGTTGTACTTCATGGGTGAGGCTGGACTGACAGCCCTCGCCACGACCCGCCTGCTGATGGGCGCACCACTCTACATCCTGGGGCTGTGGGTGGCTTGGCTCGTCACCAAGCCCGCGCCTCAGCCGTCGAAGCCGTCGTCGTCCGCTGACTGATCGGCGACTTCCGCCGAACCGTCGCGCGGTCCTTGACCGGCCATCGAGTCCGGTGACAACAGCGCCCTGAGACCATCTTCCGCGGCGATGGTGGTGACGAAGAACAACTCGTCACCACCATCGAGGACGTCGTCCCGGCTGGGCGTGATAGGCGCCTGGTCGCGAAGGATGGCCACGAGCGTCGAGTCCTCGGGCCATTCGATGTCTCCCACGGTGCTGCCGATGACGTGTGAATCGTGCGGAACGGTGAACTCGACGATGGAGGCCACACCGGTTTGCAAGGTCAGCAACCGGACAATATCCCCGATTTCCACCGCTTCCTCCACCAAGGCGGTCATGAGCTGCGGGGTGTTGACAGCTACGTCCACTCCCCAGGAGTCGTTGAACATCCAGTCGTTCTTGGGGTTGTTCACCCGGCCGACCGTTCGGCCCACTCCGAATTCGGTCTTGGCCAGAAGCGAGACCACCAGGTTCACCTTGTCGTCTCCCGTGGCGGAAACCACGACGTCGGCGTCCTCAAGTTTGGCGTCCTGCAGCGTACTCAGCTCACAGGCATCTCCCACCAGCCAGCGCGCACCGCGCAGCCCGCTGCGGCCGATGACTTCGGGTTTGAGGTCGATGAGCAGGATCTGGTGGTTGTGGGCCAGCAGTTCACGGGCGATCGATGAACCGACGCTGCCTGCTCCAACGATGACGACTTTCACTAATTCTCCTTGGCAGGTGCTTTGGCGAGGATGCGGCTGATATCCGACGAACGGTCGAGGCTGAGCATGGCGTGCACCGTATCGCCTTCCTGGTAGGCCGTTCCGGCCTGGGGCAACAGCCCTTCGCCAAAGCGGGTCAGGAAAGCGATGCGGATGCCGGCAGCGGCCTCGATCGAGTTCAGGCTGTGTCCGATCCAATCCTCATGCAGATCGACTTCGGCCAGCACGAGCCGCCCGGAAGGCTCGCGGTAATCACCCGCGAGGTGCTGTTCCGGAAGAATGCGGCGCAGCACTTGGTCGGCGCTCCAACGCACGGCAGCCACGGTGGGAATGCCCAACCGCTGGTAGATTTCAGCCCGGCCGGGGTCGTAGATACGTGCCACCACGTGGGCCACGTGGAAGGTCTCCCGGGCTACCCGGGTAGCGAGGATGTTCGAATTGTCGCCGCTGGAGACGGCGGCGAAGGCGTAGGCTTCTTCGACGCCTGCCTGCTTCAGCGTGTCCCGGTCGAAGCCGACGCCCGTCACTTTGCGTCCTGTGAAGGTGTTGCGCAGCCGGCGGAACGCACGCTCATCCTGGTCGATGATGGCTACGGAGTGCCCTGAATCTTCCAATGTGTGTGCCAGGGTTGCGCCAACACGGCCACAACCCATGATCACGAAGTGAGCCACCGTGTCTCCTTTTTAGTCCTTATCCGTCCCGCTGCGTATGACTTTACCGGTGAGGGGAGCGTAAGGCGGCGACGGTCGTCATGACATCGCCGGGGATTCAGAGTAGCTTTGCGGAGTGCTGACAATACTGAATGCAGTGAAGCGGGTGTTGGTGGGCCGACCCTTCCGGAACGACAGCTTGTCCCACACCCTGTTGCCAAAACGCATCGCCTTGCCGATCTTCGCCTCGGACGCCCTGTCCTCCGTGGCGTACGCACCTGACGAAATCCTGCTGACACTGGCCCTGGCTGGTGTCAGTGCCGTGGCTTTTTCGCCACTGGTCGGCCTGGCAGTGATGGTGGTATTGCTCACGGTAGTAGCCTCCTACCGGCAGAACGTCCATGCCTATCCCTCAGGCGGTGGCGACTACGAGATCGCCAACGTGAACCTCGGAAAGTACGCCGGACTCACCGTGGCATCGGCGCTCCTGGTGGACTACGTCCTGACGGTTGCCGTGTCCATGTCCTCTGCGGCTGCCTACCTCACGACGGCCATTCCTGCACTGCACGGTGAACAGGCCCTCATTGCCACGATCGGCGTGGTTATCCTGGCGCTGGTGAACCTTCGGGGCATCAAGGAAGCAGGGACCGTGTTCGCCGTTCCCACGTACATCTTCATGGCCTCGATCCTGGGTATGACCCTGGTGGGCATCTTCCAGGCACTGACCGGCCAGTTGGGCGAGGCGCCGTCGGCCAACTTCACCATTGTGCCCGAGTCCGGCTTCGATGAGGGCCTGGTGGGCCTGGCTGGTGCTTTCCTGCTGTTGCGGGCATTCTCCTCGGGCGCGGCCGCCCTGACCGGCGTCGAGGCCATCAGCAACGGCGTCCCGAATTTCCAGAAGCCGAAGAGCAAAAATGCGGCAACGACGCTGCTCCTTCTCGGGGCGATTGCGGCAGCCATGCTCGCCGGCATCCTCTACCTGGCCAACGCCACCAAAGTCCACATCGTCCTGGACCCTGCCACGGAGTTCCTGGTGGATGGGAAGCCACTGCCGGAGGGCTACATCCAGAACCCCGCCATCAGCCAGATCGCCGATACGATCTTCGGCGCAGGTTCCATCCCGTTCTACATTGTGGTGGCCGCTACCGGCATCATCCTGGTGTTCGCTTCCAACACGGCCTTCAACGGCTTCCCGGTGCTCGGCTCCATCCTTGCCCAGGACGGCTACCTACCGCGCCAACTCCGGACCCGCGGCGACAGGTTGGCTTACAGCAACGGCGTCCTCGCACTGGCCGCAGGCGCATTGGTACTCATCCTGTCCTTCAACGCCGACGTCACCAAGCTGATCCAGCTGTACATCGTGGGCGTGTTCATTTCCTTCACCGCGAGCCAACTCGGCATGGTCCGGCACTGGGGACGCGAATTGAAACTCGCAAGGGACAAGGCCATCCGGCGCAGGATCATCAAGTCCCGCACCATCAACATGGTGGGCTTCGGCATGACGGCTCTGGTGCTGGTGATCGTCCTGATCACCAAGTTTGAACAGGGCGCCTGGATTGCCCTGCTGGCGATGTTCATCCTGTTCCTCATCATGTGGAGCATCCGGGCGCACTACGACAATGTGGCGAAGGAACTGGCGGTCGATGAAGACTCTTCGCCACGGGCCCTGCCTACCCGCGTCCATGCGGTGCTGCTCGTATCCCACGTACGCAAACCAGTGCTCCGCGCCCTGGCCTACGCCCGCGCATCGCGGCCCTCCCGCCTGGACGCGATCACGGTGGACATCAACGCCGAAGAGACCGAGCACACCGTCCGGGACTGGGAGAAGCTGGAAATTCCCGTACCCTTGACTGTCCTGGCCAGTCCGTACCGTGAGACGGTCACGCCCATCATGGAGTACGTCAAGAACATGCGGCGCGACTCTCCACGCGACCTGATCGTTGTCTACATCCCCGAATATGTGGTGGGCAAATGGTGGGAACAACTGGTCCATAACCAAACCGCACTCAGAATCAAGACGAGGCTCCACTTCGAACCCGGCGTCATGGTCGCCAGCGTTCCATGGCAGCTGAAGTCCTCCGAAGAAGCAAAGGCATTGCAGGATACCCAATGAGTTCCAACAGCGTTTCTCCCCACTCCGCAGACACCGGCACGTACCAGGGGCCCGGCACTGAACTGGTGGTGGAGGTTGGTCCGATCGCCCATGGCGGCCACTTCGTTGCCCGCCACGAAGGACGCGTCATTTTCGTCCGCCATGGCATTCCGGGAGAGAAGGCGCGGATCCGGCTGACGGACTCCGGTGACTCCTCGCGCTTCTGGCGCGCCGACGTCGTCGAGGTCCTGGAGGCGTCCCCGGACCGCGTCCGGCACTTCTGGAAGCCCGCCGACTCGGCCGCTGCGTGGCGCCGCGGCGGCCCGCCCGTGGGCGGCGCCGAACTCGGGCATGTGTCCCTCGCCAGGCAGCGCGCGCTTAAAGCGGAGGTGCTCGCCGAACAGCTCAAGCGGCTGGCCGGCCTTGACCTCCCCACCGAGGTGGAACCGGTGGGAAGTACCAACGACGACGGCGGACTCGGCTGGCGTACGCGCGCCAGTTTTGGCGTCACGGCCAAAGGGCAGTTGGGTATGCACGCCCACCGCTCGGACGTCGTCATCCCCGTCCACGAGATGCCGTTGGCCCACCCCGGCATCAATGACCTCCGGTTGTGGGACCTGGATTTGACCGGAATTGCCCGGGTAGAGGTTGCTGTTCCCGCGAATGGTTCGCGGCCCCTGGTACTCCTGGCACCGGAAGAAGGAACCAGCCCCAAACGGCTGCACAGCATCCTGTCCCGGATGCCGCAGGACATTTCGGTGGCCAGCTTCGACCCCACCAAGGGACAAGTACTGCAGTTGCGCGGCCGGACATGGGTCCAGGAATCGGCGGCAGGGCACGAGTATCGGGTGACCGGAGAAGGCTTCTGGCAGATCCATAAGGACGCCCCGGAGACTCTGGTCAGTGCCGTGACCGGCTACCTCAGCGGGGGTGGATACCTGCAGCCCGGCGCTGCAGTGGCCGACTTGTACGCCGGAGCAGGTTTGTTTACCGCACCCCTGGCCGATGCGGTTGGAGTTACGGGCTCGGTCCTCTCGGTGGAGGGTGCACCCGGAACCAGCCGGGACGCGCGCAAGAACCTCCACGGCGAACCGCACGTGGAAATCGTGCAAGGGCGGGTGGAGCGGGTCCTCCACCAGCGGGCCAGGAGTTTCGATTCACTGGTGCTCGATCCACCGCGGGCCGGTGCGGGAAAGGCCGTGGTAAAGCAGCTTATTGAGACCGGACCCCGTGCGATTGCCTATGTGTCATGCGATCCGGCGTCTTTCGCCCGTGATTTGGGTTACTTCCAGCAGGGTGGTTGGCGGTTGGAGGCCCTGCGTGCCTTCGATCTCTACCCCCACACGCACCACCTCGAGACGGTTGGGCTGCTGGTTCCGGCAAGCTAGGCGGGGAACAGTGCGGCAAAGGGGATACATGCCACTACGATGGGCGTAGTAGCCCCGCTCCGCTGCCGCACCGTGCCCGCGGGCCGGGGTGACCAAGAGAAAGTGCCGCCCGGCTAAGTAAGGTGTGCCTAACTGGCTAGCGGCCAACCACGCGACAAAGATAAAACTGTTGCGAGAGGAGTCCTGCCATGAGCACTGTGGACAGCTTCGGTTCCAAAGGCGTACTGAATGTAGCCGGCACCGATTATGAAATTTTCCGGTTGAACTCCGTAGAGGGCGCAGACAGCCTTCCGTTCAGCCTCAAGGTATTGCTTGAAAACCTCCTGCGGACTGAGGATGGCGCCAATATTACGGCTGACCACGTCCGCGCCCTGGCCGGTTGGGATCCGAATGCGGAGCCCGATACCGAAATCCAGTTCACCCCGGCCCGAGTCATCATGCAGGACTTCACCGGTGTTCCCTGCGTTGTTGACCTTGCCACCATGCGTGAAGCCGTCAAGGAACTCGGCGGCGACCCGAAGCGTGTCAACCCGCTTGCACCCGCAGAAATGGTCATCGACCACTCCGTCCAGATCGACGCCTTCGGCAACGCCGGCGCGCTGGAGCGCAACATGGAGATCGAATACCAGCGCAATGGTGAGCGCTACCAGTTCCTGCGCTGGGGACAGACCGCCTTCGACGATTTCAAGGTTGTTCCTCCGGGAACGGGCATCGTCCACCAGGTCAACATCGAATACCTGGCACGCACCGTCATGACCCGCGAAGTGGACGGCGTCGTCCGCGCCTACCCCGACACCTGTGTGGGCACCGACTCGCACACCACCATGGTCAACGGCCTGGGCATCCTCGGTTGGGGCGTCGGTGGCATCGAAGCCGAAGCAGCGATGCTCGGCCAGCCCGTCTCCATGCTGATTCCCCGCGTTGTCGGCTTCAAGCTCAACGGCAGCATCCCGGCAGGCGCCACCGCTACCGACGTCGTACTCACCATCACCGAAATGCTGCGCAAGCACGGCGTGGTGGGCAAGTTCGTCGAGTTCTACGGCGAAGGCGTCGCAGCAGTGCCGCTGGCAAACCGCGCAACCATCGGCAACATGAGTCCGGAATTCGGTTCCACGGCAGCCATGTTCCCGATCGACGACGTCACGCTCGACTACCTGCGCCTGACCGGCCGGTCCGAAGAGAACGTCGCCCTCGTCGAGGCGTACACCAAGGAACAGGGCCTCTGGCACGATCCTTCCCGCGAACTGCGCTTCTCCGAGTTCCTTGAGCTGGACCTCTCCACCGTGGTTCCCTCCATCTCCGGCCCGAAGCGTCCGCAGGACCGCATCGAGCTCAGCGATGCCAAGGAGCAGTTCCGCAAGGACATCCACAACTACGTCGCCATCGAAGACGGCAGCGTGGACGAGTCCCTCGACGAGTCCTTCCCGGCCTCGGATGCCCCGTCCTTCACGCACGCCGATTCGCACGTTACGGAGACGGCCCGCGTGGCCTCTGCTGCCAACGGTGCGCACGGACGCCCGTCGTCGCCGGTCCACGTCACCACCGCCGACGGCCGCGAATTCGAACTGGACCACGGTGCCGTCTCGATCGCTTCGATCACGTCCTGCACCAACACGTCCAACCCTTCGGTCATGCTGGCAGCAGCCCTCCTGGCCCGCAACGCCGTCAACAAGGGCCTGACTGCCAAGCCGTGGGTCAAGACCTCCGTTGCGCCGGGTTCCAAGGTGGTCACGGACTACTACGAGAAGTCCGGCCTGACCCCGTACCTGGAGAAGCTCGGCTTCTACATTGTTGGCTACGGTTGTGCCACCTGCATCGGCAACTCCGGCCCCTTGGAGCCTGAAATCTCCGAGGCCATCCAGAAGAACGACCTCTCCGTGACGGCCGTCCTCTCGGGCAACCGCAACTTTGAAGGCCGCATCAACCCGGACGTCAAGATGAACTACCTGGCCTCCCCGCCGCTGGTCATCGCCTACGCCCTGGCCGGATCGATGGACTTCGACTTCGACACCGATGCCCTCGGCACCGATTCCGACGGCAACGAGGTCTTCCTCAAGGACATCTGGCCCAACCCCACCGAGGTGCAGGAAGTCATCGACTCCTCCATCGATGAGGCCATGTTCGCCAAGGGCTACGAGGGCGTCTTCGACGGCGACGAGCGCTGGAAGGCACTCGACACGCCCGCCGGTGACACCTTCGCCTGGGCTGAGGATTCCACCTACGTGCGGAAGCCCCCATACTTCGAGGGCATGAAGGCACAGCCGGATCCCGTCAAGGACATCTCGGGCGCCCGCGTTCTCCTGAAGCTTGGCGACTCCGTGACCACGGACCACATCTCTCCGGCAGGCTCCTTCAAGTCGGACACTCCCGCCGGCCAGTACCTCCTGGCCAACGGCGTGGAGCGGAAGGACTTCAACTCCTACGGTTCACGCCGTGGCAACCACGAAGTCATGATCCGCGGTACGTTCGCCAACATCCGTATCAAGAACCAGCTCCTGGATGGCGTTGAAGGTGGCTTCACCCGCGACTTCAGCCAGGAAGGTGCTCCGCAGGCATACGTCTACGATGCCGCCCAGAACTACCAGGCAGCCGGAACGCCGCTGGTGGTCCTGGCAGGCAAGGAGTACGGCTCCGGCTCGTCCCGTGACTGGGCAGCCAAGGGTACGGCCCTCCTGGGCGTCAAGGCGGTTGTTGCTGAAAGCTACGAGCGCATCCACCGCTCCAACCTGATCGGCATGGGCGTCCTTCCGCTGCAGTTCCCGGCAGGCGAGTCCGCAGCTACGCTCGGCCTCAACGGCACGGAGACTTTCGCAGTCGAAGGTGTCACCGAGCTCAACAACGGCACCACGCCCAAGACGCTCAAGGTGACGGCGACGGCCGAGGACGGCTCGTCCAAGTCCTTCGACGCGGTCCTGCGCATCGACACCCCGGGTGAAGCGGACTACTACCGCAACGGTGGCATCCTGCAGTACGTGCTGCGCCAGATCTCGGCATAGGGGAAACGGCTGCACAGCTGATTCCGTGCATGGCAGCCCCGGCTGGTCGCTTGACCAGCCGGGGCTGCCTGCGTTAGCCGGTTGTTCCGGCCTTGCGGAAACGCGCCGTGGCACGAAACACGGGGTCACCGTCAAGGCGCTAAAGTTAACAAGCACGTCATTGACCGTAAGGAGGGCCCTTGGGACTCTTGGAAACCATCAAGGATCCACAGGACCTGGCTGAATTGTCCGGCTCCGAACTGGATCAGCTGGCAGGAGAAATCAGGGACTTCCTGATTACCAACGTGGCCGCAACAGGCGGACACCTGGGGCCCAACCTGGGCGTTGTGGAATTGACCATGGCCGTGCACAGGATTTTCGAGTCGCCGCGGGACAGCATCGTTTTCGACACCGGCCACCAGTCCTACGTGCACAAGCTCCTGACTGGCAGGCAGGACTTCAGCACGCTCCGGCAGCAAGGCGGCCTCTCCGGCTACCCGGACCGCGCGGAATCTGAACACGACATCGTCGAAAGCTCCCACGCGTCGTCGTCCCTGTCCTGGGCGGACGGTATTTCCCGGGCACGCCAGCTGACCGGAGAAGGTGACCGGTTCGTCGTCGCCGTCGTGGGCGATGGTGCCCTTACCGGTGGCATGACTTGGGAAGCCATCAACAACATTGCCGCGGACAAGCGCCGCCGCGTTGTGATCGTAGTCAACGACAACGGCCGTTCCTACGCGCCGACTGTCGGTGGCCTTGCAGACTACCTTGCATCCCTGCGTCCTACCATCGACTCGCTGCGAACGGCTCCGGCCTATGAGCGCATGCTGGACTGGTGGAAGAAGCGGCTCCAGAACGGCGGCCCGGTAGGTCAATTCACGTACAAGAGCCTGCACGCCATGAAAAAAGGCGTTAAGGACTGGTGGGCGCCCCAGGGCATGTTCGAGGACCTCGGCATGAAGTACATCGGTCCGGTGGACGGCCACAACCTCCAGGCCCTGGAGAATGCGCTCAGCACGGCCAAAGCCTACGGCGGCCCGGTGATCGTCCATGCGATGACGGAAAAAGGCCACGGGTACGCCCCGGCCCTCGCGAACGAGGCCGACCAGTTCCACGCAGTGGGCATCATCGATCCCGAAACGGGGGAGCCGGCCGAAACGCCCGGCGCCCGCTCATGGACGTCTGTCTTCGCCGAAGAAATCGCCGACATTGCCGATGAGCGCAAGGACATCGTGGGCATCACCGGTGCCATGCTCATCCCCGTTGGCCTGCACAAGTTTGCCGAGCGGCATCCTGAGCGCGTGATCGACGTCGGCATCGCCGAGCAGCATGCCTTAACGTCCGCTGCCGGAATGGCCTATGGCGGGCTGCACCCGGTGGTGGCCGTGTACGCGACGTTCCTGAACAGGGCCTTTGACCAGTTGCTCATGGACGTGGCCCTCCACAAGGCCGGCGTCACCGTGGTGCTTGACCGCGCGGGCGTGACGGGACCGGACGGCCCCAGCCACCATGGCATGTGGGACATGGCCATGGTCCAGATTGTGCCCGGCCTCCATCTGGCCGCGCCACGGGACGCCACGCGGCTTCGCGAGGAGCTCCGGGAAGCTGTTGCCGTGAACGATGCCCCCACGGTGGTGCGGTTCTCCAAGGGCAGCGTGGGCACCGAAATCGAAGCGATCGAACGCCTCAAGGACGGCGTGGACGTCCTTGCCCGCCGTCCTGAAGGCTCAACGGAAAACGATGTGCTGATCGTCAGCGTCGGCGCCATGTCCGAACTCGCCTTGGACGTAGCCTCGCGCCTGGGCGCCCAAGGCATCAGTTCCACGGTGGTGGACCCGCGCTGGGTCCTTCCTGTCCGGAAGTCGATCATTGCCTTGGCTGCCCGCCATCGGCTGGTGATCTGCATTGAGGACGGTGTCCGTGCGGGCGGCGTAGGTTCGCGGATCAGGCAGGAGATGCGTGCGGCCGGTGTTGACACAGCCCTCAATGAGGTTGGTCTGCCCGTCGAGTTCCTGGTTCACGGTTCCCGCAGCCAGGTCCTGGAACGCGTTGGGCTGACGGCCCAAAAGATAGCGCACGACGTCGTCGCCCAGGTTTTGGGGACAAAGGTTCCGTTTGCGAGGCCCCTCCCGGGTCAGGAACATCCCACCACGGGAAGCCTGCCCACGCTGTGAGTGCCGGACGCGAACCCGGCGCACTGCAGCCGGGCGACCTCGTCGTGGCAAGAAACAGGAAATGGAATGGTACGGCGCACTGGGTGGTCCCCGGCAGCTACTTGGGCGAAGACATCCACGGCTGGTGGATTTTCCAAGAGGCGGGCGAGTTTTGTTCCCGTCCGGGCGCGGCCTTCTACACTGCCTCGGATGCACTCCTCCTCGTCCCGCGAACAGGGGAGTTCGTGGCCACGTTCTACGACGATTCGTATCCTGGCGACTTCCGCATCTACGTTGACCTGGCCACGGCCCACGGTTGGAACCCGATCAGGCCGGGTGTCACTGAGTTCCACATGATCGACATGGACCTGGACGTCATTCGCTCCACCCATCGCGGAGTCTTCGTGGATGACGAGGACGAGTTCGATGATCACAGCTTGGCCATGGGCTATCCAGAACAGACAGTGGCCGCCATGCGGGCAGAATGCGCAACCCTTTTCGCAGCAGTGGACACCATGAAAGCACCATTCGACATCACCGGCCACACCAACACTAGTGCTGAGTGGTTCAGGAAAGGACGAGCATGAGCGGGATCATCCGTACGTACAAGCGGGACGAAGAAGGAGTTCTTCACTTCCGGGAAGCGTGGTACGACGACGAAGACCAGCAGTTCGTGGTCAACCATGGCGTGGTTGGCCACCAGAGCAAGACTGATGAAACAGGAGTGGACGACCACACCACGGTGGACGGGCTGATGGCCGCCTTCGCGGCCCAATGCGAAGAAGATGGATACGCCGAAATTCCCGAGTCCGAGCAGTTTTGGGTGGTTGCACAGCTGGCCCTCAAGACCAAGGACGGCACCGAGCGGGACCGGCACCTTGAACGAAAGGCCAAGGCAGCCCTCACCGGAGAACTGGCGTGGCGGGGCCTCGGCATCGTGGATCGCTCCGAAATTGGCAACGGCCGCCTGAACATCTTCTGCCTTTGCCCGGACGTCAGCAAGGCAGTGAACGCCATCAAGATCTGCGTTCGTGGTGAAGACCTGGACTTCACCAAGCTCACCATCGCAGCAGCACCCCACAGCGATCCCACCGCGTTCAAGGTCAAGCACTCGCCCAAGCAGGGCGTGGGCTTTACTCTCTAAGTAGCACCCATCGCACCAGGAGGGATCTCCATGTCGTCCAAGAGCAATTGGCCCGGACATACGCCGCTGCCCAAGGGGCTGGCTGCGCCGGCAAAGCGGGCACTCGCCCACGAGGGGATCGAGACATTGGAGCAGTTGGCCGAGTTCGGTGAGCTGGAAATGTCGAAGCTCCACGGGATGGGCCCGGCCGCCATAGCCCAACTCGAGGACGCAATGGAAGAGTCTGGAATCTCCTACAGTCCGCGCTAGCGGGGTTGGGGCCCTTTTGTTGCCCAAGGTGACAATCTGCCCGGACGCGGGATATAGGCTGATTTCATGACTGCATATCGACGCCTTGGCCATTCCGGACTCACCGTCTCAGCCGTAGGGCTGGGCTGCAACAATCTGGGCCGTGCCAATACACCCACAGAGTCGCAGGAAGGCACGGACGCTGTTGTCCACGCCGCCGTCGACGCCGGAGTGACCTTTTTCGACGTGGCCGACGTCTACGGACGCGAGCCCGGGCTAAGCGAAACCATGCTGGGCAAGGCGCTGAAAGGGCGCAGGGACGACGTCGTCATAGGCACAAAGTTCGGGCTGGACATGCGTGGCGTCAATGGCAACGACTTCGACGCCCGTGGTTCCCGCCGGTACATCGTGAAGGCCGTGGAAGCATCGCTTCGTCGTTTGGATACGGAGTGGATCGACCTTTACCAGTTCCACACGCCGGACCCGCGCACTCCCATCGAAGAGACGCTGGCCGCCCTGGACGACCTCGTGTCCAGCGGAAAGGTTCGCTACATCGGACATTCGAATTTCGCTGGCTGGCAGATCGCCGAGGCAGAGTACGTGGGCCGGCAAACCGGGGGAGCCCGGTTCATTTCGACGCAGAACCACTACAACCTCCTGGATCGCCGCGCTGAACTCGAAGTACTTCCCGCTGCAGGAGCCTTCTCCTTGGGCGTGCTCCCGTACTTCCCCTTGGCCAACGGCCTCCTGACCGGTAAGTACTCCGCCGGCAAGGCGCCGGAAGGCTCACGGCTGAGCCACACCCGCACCAATCTGGTACACGACGCCGATTGGGAGCAGCTGGGCCGCTTTAGCCAGTTCGCCAAGGAGCGCGGCATCAGCGAGCTGCAGTTGGCATTCTCCTGGCTGGCCGCCCAACCCGGTGTCAGCAGCGTCATTGCCGGCGCGACCCGTCCTGAGCAGATCCGCGAGAACGCCGAAGCAGTGCGTTGGGTGCCGACGCAGGAAGACCGCGAAGAACTCGACGACATCTTCCCTCGCGCTCCCAAGGTGGCCCTTTTCTAGCCCTCTCTCGCGTCCCGCCCACTTTCAGGCGTTCCCCTCTCACCTAAAAGCTATAAAACCGGATCGCTCTCTCACCAGGGTGAGAGAACGATCCGGTTTAGGCCGCGGGATGTGAGAGAGCGTTGAAGTTTAGCGGAGGCTCAGGCCGGTGCGGAGGCAATCCCGGGTGCGAGGAACCGCTTGCCGTTTACCCTTTCCGAGGCGCCCACCCGGTCCAAGTACGGCGTGATCCCGCCAAGGAACATGGGCCAGCCTGCTCCCATGATCATGCAGAGATCGATGTCTTCGGGTCCTGCGACGACGCCCTCGGCAAGCATCAGTCCGATCTCTTCCGCCAAGGCATCCTGGGTCCGCCGCAGGACTTCTTCGCCGGTGGACGGCGTGTTTCCGAAGGAGAGGATGGCCAGCGTCTCTGCCGGGATGGCGGCCTTTCCATCTGGGCCTTCAACCCACAGTGATTTGATGCCGTTGTCGATCAGCTTCTGCAGGTTTTGGGAGACGGGGAAGCGTTCCCCGAAGGCAGCATGGAGTGATTCCTGGACGTGTTGGGCGACCGGCAGGCCCACCATGGCGCTGAGCGTGAACGGCGTCATGGGAAGGCCCATGGGCCGCAAAGCAGTGTCCGCAACATCTGCAGGGGTGCCCTCGTCGAAAGCTGCGATGACTTCGCCCATGAGCCGGAGGAGTATGCGGTTGACGACGAACGCAGCCGCGTCCTTCACCAGCACTGCGGTTTTCCTGAGTCCCTTGGCCAGCTCGAAAGCCGTGGCCAGCACGGCGTCATCGGTTGCCGGGGCCTTCACGATTTCCAGCAGCGGCATGACGGCTACGGGGTTGAAGAAGTGGAATCCCACCAGCCGTTCCGGATGTTGAAGGCCCTCTGCCATGGCTGTGACTGACAGCGACGACGTGTTGGTGGCAAGAATGCACTCCGGCGGGACAATGGCCTCCACCTCGGCGAAGACCTGTTTCTTGACGTTCAGTTCTTCGAACACGGCCTCGATGACGAAATCGGCGTCCCTGAAGGCTTCCTTCGATACGGACCCGGTGACCAAGGCCTTGGTCCGGTTGGCTGCGTCCGGCTTGATGCGCTTCTTGGCGAGCAGTTTGTCCACCTCGGCGTGGACGTAGGCCACGCCTTTGTCCACGCGGGCTTGGTCAATGTCCGTCATGACCACGGGTACTTTCAGCTGCCGTGCGAACAGCAGCGCCAATTGACTTGCCATCAAGCCAGCCCCGACAACGCCAACCTTGGTGACGGGCCGGGCAAGCTTCCGGTCGGGAGCCCCGGCCGGCCGCTTGGACCGCTTCTGAACCAAGTCAAGGAAGGCATACACGGTGGAACGGAACTCGTCCGTTTGCATCAGGTAGGCCAACGTTTCACACTCAAGGGCCGCGGACTCGGGCTGGGTCATGGTGCGGTTGGCCTCCATGATGTCCAGGACCTTGCCCGGCGCCGGGGAGGCGTTGGAGGTCTTGGCCTCCACCAAGGCCCGCCCGCCTGCAATTGCGGCGGCCCAGCGGGCGGCTACGGCTTCGTCGGAAGGGTCGACGGCGTTCTTCCGCACTGGCGTCGTTTCGGCGGAGATGACGCGGGCGGCCCACGCAAGGGACTGCTCGAGGAAATCGGCCGGCTCGAACAACGCATCGGCGATCCCCAGCTCGAATGCTTGCGGACCCGACAAGGTGCGGTTGTTGCTCAGTGGGTTCTCGATCATGACCTTGACGGCGTTCTCCGGGCCGATCAGCCGGGGGAGGATGTAGACGCCGCCCCAGCCTGGCACGAGCCCCAGGAAGGCTTCCGGCAATGCCAAGGCGCCCGCCGCCGTCGATACGGTCCGGTAGGTGGACTGCAGCGCGATCTCCAGCCCGCCGCCCAGGGCCAGGCCGTTGATGAAGGCAAAGCTCGGGACCCCGAGGTTGGCCAGGGTGGCGTACACGTCGTGGCCCAGCTGGGCCATCCAGAGGCCGTGGTCGCGCTCCTTGAGGTTCTTCACCGCGGAGAGATCGGCCCCGGCCACCAGGAAGTAGGGCTTGCCGGTGACGCCCACGCCAACGATCTCGCCGCGGCCTGCGCGGTCACGAAGGGTCTCCAGGACTTCGCCAAGCTCCACCAGGGTGTTGGGGCCGAGCGTGGTGGGCTTGGAGTGGTCGAGGCCGTTGTCCAGGGTGATGAGGGAAAAAGTGCCGGCACCGCCGGGCAATTCGATGTCCTGGACATAGGAGTGCGTTACTACCTCGTCCGGGAACAGGGCGGCAAGTTTCCGGAAATCGTTGGCGCTCATGCGGCGGCTCCTTCTGTGGTGGTTTGCGTGCTCGTTCCGTAGTCCGCGTGGTGCGGGTTTTCCCAAATGACGGTGGCCCCCATGCCGAGTCCGATGCACATGGTGGTGATGCCGTAACGCACCGACGGATCCTCTTCGAATTGGCGTGCCAACTGGTTCATCAGCCGTACGCCCGAGGAGGCGAGAGGGTGTCCGACGGCGATCGCGCCGCCATAGCGGTTGACGCGGGGATCGTCGTCGGCGATGCCGAAGTGGTCCAGGAAGCTCAGAACCTGCACTGCGAAGGCTTCGTTGATTTCGAACAGGCCGATGTCTTCGATGCCGAGCCCTGCGTTCCGCAGGGCCTTCTCCGTAGCCGGCACGGGGCCGATACCCATGACTTCCGGCTCGACTCCGGCGAAGGCGTAGGCCACAAGCCGCATCCTTACCGGCAGGCCGAGTTCTTCGGCAGCGTCGGCGGAAGCAAGGAGGGCAGCCGTGGCGCCGTCATTCAAGCCGGCTGCGTTGCCTGCCGTAACGCGGCCGTGGGCTCGGAACGGTGTCCTCAGATCAGCCAGGTCCTCCACCGTGGTGCCGGGGCGCGGCGGCTCGTCAACCGTGTGCAGGGCCCAACCCTGGCCGGGCTTGAGGGTGGCGACCGGAACAAGGTCTTTCTGGATCTGTCCGTTGCCGTAGGCCGCCGCCAGCTTGGCCTGGGAGGCGGAGGCATAGGCGTCTGTGCGGCCCTTGGTGATGGCCGGGAAGCGATCGTGGAGGTTCTCCGCCGTGTTGCCCATGTTGAGCGCCGCAGGGTCCACCAGGCGCTCGGACATGAAGCGGGGGTTGGGATCGGCGCCCGCCCCCATGGGATGGTTCCCCATGTGTTCCACTCCGCCGGCAATGACGACGTCGTAGGCCCCGAAGCCGATGCCGCTCGCCGTCGTCGTTACCGCGGTCATGGCGCCCGCGCACATGCGGTCGATCGCGAAGCCGGGCACGGTACGGGGGAGCCCCGCGAGGAGGGCGGCGGTCCGGCCAATGGTGAGTCCTTGGTCGCCGGTCTGGGTGGTGGCGGCGATGGCGACCTCGTCAACGCGGTCCGCCGGAAGGGACGGATTGCGGCGGAGCAGTTCGCGGATGCATTTCACCACAAGGTCGTCGGCGCGCGTACCGGCATAGATGCCCTTGTCTCCGGCCTTGCCGAAAGGGGTTCGGATGCCATCCACGAAGACGACGTCGCGGATGTTCCTTGTGGCGGTGCGTGTTGGACTCATGCGGTACTCCTCATCGAGACATGGATCCGGAACCGCTAAACGGTTTCGGGTTGGCATTGCTGCTATGTTACTCGCCGGTAACTTAGCATGCAAGGCTGGTAAAACGCAGGAGGCCCGCTTCCGAACCACCACGGTTGGTGGGGGGGCCCGGGGGGGGGGGTGTGGAGTTGGGGGTGGTGGTTTGGGTGGGTGTGGGGGGGGGGGGGGGGGGGTTGGGGGGGAG